>JBCBSM010000001.1:2278137-2603586 GCA_039819165.1 Planctomycetota bacterium | reverse complement strand
GGGCGGCGGCGTCGGCGGCGTGGGCGGCGGCGGCGGCGGCGTGGGCGGCGGCGGCGGCGCGGGCGGCGGCGCGGGCGGCGGCGTCGGCGGCGTGGGCGGCGGCGTGGGCGGCGGCTAATTCGTCTACGCTGGCGGGCGCTCCGTTCGCGAAGCGTTCTGCCAGCGTAGCTGCATGGTCAAGAGCCTGGACGTGCTTCTCGGGCGCGCCGGGCCAGAGCACCCGGTACAGGGGCTGCACCCGCCGCGCGCAGCGTGCGGCGAAGGCCACCCGCGCCAGGCGGGGCAGCTTCAGCAGGTCCTTCTCGGTGATCTCCTTCGCCATGCCGCTATGACATTAGGCCCGCTCACCCACCTCCCAGCTCCGCCGCCACGCCCGGCACGCCCTCGGCGCCCTCTGGCACCGAGATGCTCGAACCCTCGAAGTCGTCGCCGATGGGCTCGTAGCGGCCGCCGAGGTGCTGGGCGAGGAACACCTCCGCGACGGCGTTGAAGGCCATGCGGTTCTCCGGGCGGGCGAAGCCGTGGCCCTCGTCGGGGAAGAGAACGTAAGTTACGGGCAGCTTCTTGGCGGTCATGGCCTCGACGATCTGGTCGCTCTCGGCCTGCTTGACCCGCGGATCCTGCGCGCCCTGGCCGATGAGCAGCGGCTTGCTGATGCGCTCGGCGTGCGTCAGCGGGCTGCGGGCCTTGAGGAAGGCCTGGCCGTCCTCGGTGGTGTGGTCGCCCACGCGGCGGCGGAACAGCTCGACGGCGGGCGCCCAGTAGGGCGGGATGGAGCTGAGCAGCGTGTTGAGGTTGCTGGGGCCGACGATGGAGACGCCCGCGGCGAAGGTGTCGGGCGTGAACGTAAGACCGACGAGCGTGGCGTACCCGCCGTAGCTGCCGCCCATGATGGCGACGCGATCTGGGTCGGCGATGTCGCGGCCGACGGCCCACTGCACGGCATCGAGCAGGTCGTCGTGCATGGCGGCGGCCCACTCGCGGTCGCCGGCGTTGATGAAGCTCTTGCCGAAGCCCGTAGACCCGCGGAAGTTGACGCTGAGCACCGCGTAGCCGCGGCTGGCGAGCCACTGGTGGAAGCTGTTGTAGCCCCAGGCGTCCCGCGCCCAGGGGCCGCCGTGGACGAGCAGGACCATCGGCAGGGGCTCGGCGGCGCGGGGGTCGCCGGCCTTCTGGGTCGCGTCGGCGTCGTGGGGCATGGTGAGGTAGCTGACGAGCTGGAGCCCGTCCCGCGCCTCGATCACCACGCTGTGCATCTTGGAGAGCGTGACGCCGTCGAGGGCCGGCCGGTTGCTGAAGAGGTAGCTCGCCTTGCGATCGTCGCGGTCGTAGAGCCAGTACTCCAGCGGGCCGTCGTCGCGGGTGAAGGCAACGATCCAGCGGCGATCGTCCAGCGTGCGGCTGGTGACGCTGAACTCGGCGTCCCGCACGGTGCGGAGGGTCTCGAAGTCGGGCTCGATCGCCTCGTCGAGGATGGTCCAGCGGGCGCGGTCGTAGGTGGAGGCGGCGGCCTCGACGCGGCCCGTGCGGGGGTTGGCCATGACGCCCGAGACGTCGGCGCGGTCGTCGGCGAAGAGCAGCCGGGGCTCGCCGCCGCCGGCGGGCTGGGCGTAGAGCGCCGCGGTATCGCCGCGGCGGCTGTCGAGCATGTACATCGTCTCGCCGGCGTTATCGAAGCCGACGATGCTGGTGGTCAGCGTGTCGTCGGCGGGCACCCGCATGTACATGTCGCCGACCTCGTTGTTGTCGACGCTGTAGTAGCCGATGGAGCCGTCCTGGTCGTAGCGGCTCGTGAAGCGGACGCCGAAGTTGCTGTCGGTGACCACGCCGGCCCATCCATCGTTCTGGAAGACCAGCTCGCTCTCGCCCGTGACGACGTTGATGCGGTGCAGGTCGTGGAACTGGGGCACGCGGTTGTTCAGGCCGACGAGGATCTCGTCGGGGTGCTTCCAGCTGACCTCCTGGATGAAGGCGCGGGTGTTCTCGAAGGGAGCGAGCCCGCGGACGTCGCCGCTCTCGACGTGGACGGCGTAGGGCAGGAAGTTCTCGTCGCCGTCGGTGTCCTGCAGGTAGACGACGTGCGTGCCGTTGTAGGTCCAGAAGTACTGGCGGATGCCGCGGTTGGTGTCGCTGGTGATGGCCCGGGCGTTGTCCGGCTCGTCGACGGGCGCGACCCAGATGTTGAGCACGCCGTCGAGGGGCGCCAGGAAGCTGAGCGTCGAGCCATCGGGGCTCAGCCTCACGCCGGCCCGCTCGGGGTCGGCAAAGAAGACCTCTCGGGAGACGAGGTCGTCGGCGTGCGTCGCGGACGCGTCGGCCACGCCCGAGAATGCAGCGAACCCCATCGCGGCGACCGCCGCCCATCCCGTCCGATGCTCGAATCGTGCCATGTGCGTTGCCCCTTGTGTGGACTCGATCTTGGGATCCAGGCCGGCCCGCTTGCGGCCTACCGCCCGCCGGACCGGGCGTTGCGGGCCGGGCTCGCGGCCCGGATTTGCCGGCCCCGGCGACCGGGGATTCCCATTTGGCCCTCGGCCCTGGTTGCTGTACTCTTTTCGCAAGGGTGGCGTCGATCCACTCCGCCATCCGCCCGCACCCACCAGCGTCCATCGGGGGGACCCAGCCCATGACGATTCGTGCCCGCGGAACTCGTTCAGTGGCCGGCCGCGTGCGAGCGGCGGCCGCCATCGCCGCCTGCGCCGGGCTGGCGAGCACCGCCGACGCCACCTGGTCCATCCTGCTGGTCGATACCCGCACCGGCGAGATCGCGCTGGGGTCGGCCACGTGCCTGACGAGCTTCGACCTGCGGGCGGGCACGCCGGTGGTCATCACGGGCGTGGGCGCAGCGACGGCACAGTCCTCGGTGGACTCCACGGGCCGCAACCGCAGCCGCATCCGCGACGGCCTCGCGCTCGGCCTGGATCCGCAGGTCATCTTCGGCGATCTCGCGGGCTTCGACCCGAGCCACCAGAGCCGCCAGTACGGCCTGGTCGATGTGCAGGGCCGCGCGGGCACCTTCACCGGCGGTAGCGCGGGCGCGTGGGCCGGCGGTGAGATCGGCGAGATCGACGGCATTGTGTATGCCGTGCAGGGCAACCTGCTCACCGGGCCCGCCGTCGTCGACGACGCCATCGCCGCCATCCTGGGCACGCCCGGCGACCTGGCCGAGAAGCTGATGGCCGGCATGGAGGCGGCGCAGGCGATCGGGGGTGACGCCCGCTGCTCGTGCCCGCCGCGGCCCATTCCCTGCGGTACGCCACCTCCGGGCTTCCTCAAGAGCGCCGACATCGGCTTCATGATCATCGCCCGCGCGGGCGACACCGATGCGTGCAACGGGCTCTACCGCCTCGATGGCCTGGCCACCTCCGTCGCGATCGCCGACCTGGACGGCGACGGCGCGGCCGACGTGGTGACGGCCGGCCGGGGCGACGACGCCGTCTCGACGCTCGCCAACGCCACGCCGAGCCCGCCCGTTGGGTCGCCGCCCTTCGCGGTGCTGGCCGATGCGCAGGCCGATGGCCGGTATACCGACATTGAGGCCATCGCCGCCGTCGACGTGACCGGCGATGGCGTGCCCGACCTCATCGCCGCCGACGGGCCGGGCCAGCGCGTGCTGATCGCCGAGGGCGACGGCGCGGGCGGCTTCGGCGACCCCACGGAGATCGCGCTCGCATTCGAGCCCAACGCCATCGTGGCCGAGGACTTCGACGGCGGCGCGGTCGACGTCTTCGTCGCGGGCGAGTTCGGTGCCGCGTTGCTCTCGAACGACGGGGCCGGCGGCCTTGCGGCGACCTCCTACGCCTTCCCGGGCCTGCCCCAGCACTGGGCGGCGGGCGACTACGACGGCGACGGCGACCGCGACCTCGCGTACGCCACCTCGAGCGGCGGCGTCGCGGTGGTCACCAACGACGGCGCGGGCGGCCTGGCCCTCGGCCCGATCGCGCTGGGCCTGAGCGCAACGCCCAACCTCGTCGCCGCGGACCTCGACGACGACGGCGACGACGAGATCATCGGCGGCAACCGCAGCACGAGCGAGATCGTCCTCTACGACCTCGCGGGCGGTGTCCTGTCCAGCACCGCCGTTTCGACCGGCTTGCGACCGAACGCCATCGGCGCGGGCGCCGTGACGGCGCCGGGCTCGACCGAGGTCGTCGTCACCGTTAGCGACCGCGATATCGACGTGCTCGTCTTCTCGAAGGACGGCGCGGGTGGGCTCACCCAGACCGACGGCGTGGGCACGGGCCTGCTGCCGCGGAACTTCGTGCTCGCCGATCTGACCGGCGACGGCCTGGACGAACTGGTCGCCGCGGGCTCGGGCCTCTCGGTGCTGAGCAACATCGGCGGCACGTTCGCCTCGGGGCCCGGGTGCGCCGCGGGCGACTACTTCATGAACTTCAACGTACCATTCCAGCCGCGGAGTGCGCCCGATCCGGTGTTCCAGCTTCGGGACCTCTTCGACGATTGGCGGGCCGACCTCGTGGGCCTGCCCGATGCAATCCAGAGCTTCGCCGAGCTCGACCCCGTCGCCATCCCAGCCTCGGCGGGCGAGGTCGCCACGCTCCGTATCGAGGAGCGGGACTGGCGGGGCGACGCCGCAACGACCAGCATCGAGCCGCAGGTCGCCGCCACCGGCGAACCGAGCGTCGCCATCGGCCCGCCCATGGACCTAGGCAACGGCGTCTGGGAGGTCGAGCTGACGGTGCAGGACGGCAGCCCCGCGGGCGAGCTCGCACTCGGCATCGTGCTCGACAACGGCATCGACCGCGCGGTCACGCTCATGCCCGCGCCCGTACTCGTCGTCGAGAGCGCCTGCTACGCCGACTTCGACAGCGACGGCGCACTCACGCTCTTCGACTTTCTCGCCTTCCAGAACGCCTTCCAGGATGGTCTATCCGAGGCCGACTGCGACGCCGACGGCAGCCTAACGCTCTTCGACTTCCTGTGTTTCCAGAACGCGTTTGACGCGGGGTGCGGCTAGCGAGTGCGAACGGAGCGGGTTTCACTCCCCGACGCGACTCGAACAAGCCCCGCTACCGATTCACCATCTCGATGTAGTCGATGGCATCGTGACCCACGGCCGACTCGAAGAGTTGATTGAGCGTGGACCTCTCCGGCTCGTACGTTGGATCCCCGAAGAGGGCGTCGATGACCGCAAAAAGGATGCCAGGGCACGACACCACGCCTTGCCCCGCCTCGTCGTACGCCAGGACGCCCAGGCCGTGCGCATCGAGATGCTCCACGATGAGCTTCTGACGCAGGTCGGCCACGGCGCGCGCATCCTCGGGCGTCAGATGCTCGACATGCTTGGCCATGGTGCCGACAAAAAGGCTCACTGCCAACCACTCGATGGCTTCATCGCTCCACCAAGCTCCGCCGGGACCAAAACCGTCGGCGATTGCTGGCCAGTCTCGGGCAATGAGCTCCGCCAAGCCGGGGGGCAGCATCGGTTCCAGCAGCTTCGCAGAAGTCTCCACGAGGGTAATGTCGGGCAGCGCACGGTCGCCCGGGAGGCTGAAGAAGATCGTGAAGTTCGATAGGTAGGAATCGTACGCCGCCGGCGCCTGCTCACCCGAGGAGTGTCGACGGTCGAGTTGCGGCAGGTACTCCTGCTCCAGCCAGGCGATCGCCGGGTCGATGAGCTCCACGCGGGCCGCAAGCACGGGGGGCATCGTGTATCCAATTCGATCCTCGATCTCATGCAATTCGCCGCGAACCCTGTCCCATTCCAGCCGAAGAGCCTCGATGCCTGCGCGCTGCTGCTCGACGGTCCCCTCGCCGCGCATCGCAGCGGCGAGCGAATCGAGCACCTGCTCGAGAACCTCATCGAGGTACCACATCGCGAAGTGAATACGCTCGGTCTCCGTGCCGCCCGCCGCCGCTTCGAGCTTGTCGGCGAAGCTTGCTTTCGAATAGGTCCATGCCAAGCGGCGCCGATCGAAGACGCCTCCGTCCCGCATGAGGGACGAGGAGATGCGCGCACGGACGTACGATCGGTCCAACGGGGGAACGAGGCTTGCCGTCCCCTTCTGTGTTTGCATCGTGCACGCCCGGCTAAGCTCGCGTTCCGCCCACCAGATCATGGGGTGCGTTGCAACCTGCGGCGAACGCTGAAGCGTGGTTCGCAGGATCTGGTAGCCGGTACGCCCCAGCGAGTTCGCTTGGGATTGGCCGATCTCCCCCGCAAGCCGCCGGCGCGCGACGGCTGCCTCGAGGGCCTTGATGCGGACCAACTCCCAATCGGACGGCGACAAGTCGGCACCGATGGCCAGCCATCGCATGCATCCGGACACGTCGCCCTTGGACAACTCGGCGAGACCCTCGCGGAGGCACACGATGTACTCCGTCACCGCAGCGCCTTCGGCCTCACCGCGAGCGACGGCGTTCCAGCTTGGCGTATCCGGTGTCGCAATGTAAGAAAAATCGATCAGCTTTCCGACGGTCAGACCCCGGGCCGCAGACGGCCCGGCGAATTCACCCTCGGCGTTCTTGCTAAAACCGAGGACGTAGTGCGTCATGATGGTCGGGAAGTACAGCGATACGAGGCTTGTCGAGGCCGCCGTGGAGACCTCCACCTCGGCGAGCAACCGAGGAATGGGCACCTCCAGGTAGCGATCGCCGGCGTAGAGCTTCTCCTCGACCACCACGAAGACCCGGTCGAGCCGAGATCTGTTCGCCCGAATCCACCAGCGCCGCGTTGGGTTGGACACATACCAGGCCGCACGACGAGTCGTCCCCGGCCCTTCGACGAGCACCCGCCGCGAGTCGATCGGACTAGCGCCCAGGCTGACAACCAAGTAGGACCCTCGCTCGAGACGCTCGATCGGAACGACGATCGCCCATGCGGCCGCCACGGCGGCGCACAGCAACGAGCCAACCAGCAGCAGCATGCCCCTTGGCCGGGACACCGGTGACCCTCGACCCAGCCACAGGCACGCCAGCGATCCGGCAATGAGAATGACGACCGGGACCGCAACCAACCAGGTCACCGGGAACAGCGCCAGGAGCGCGAGGCCATTGATGAAGAGGATGACGCCGGCCTTGGCGGTGTCGGCCAGCGCATGGATCATGACGTCGCGCAGTCTGTGGAGGACACCCTGCTCCATGGCGGCGGATGCTATCTCGGCAAACTCAGGTAGAACCGATCCATGTCAGCCTTGAGCTGCTCGAGCGAGGGCTGGTGGATGTACATCATGTGCCCCGCGGGGTAGTACGCCAGGTCGACGCGGCTGCGGTAGGCCGGGTCCAGCCTCATGGTGTTGACCGTGTGCTCGGCGGCATAGAACGGCGTCGCCAGGTCGTAGTAGCCCATCGCGACGAACACCCGCGTATGCGGCTGGCGGTGCATCACGTCCCGCAGGCGATCGCTGACGCTGGGGTAGCGGTCCCGGCCCGTGCTGCCGTAATCCCAGGGCCACACGCTGGTGAGGATCTCGTAGGGCAGATCGCTCTCGTAGCCCAGGTCCTCGCGGACGTAGGCGTTGAGCGCTTCGGTGTAGTTGCTGCGGATGGCGGCGTACGACGCGTCGTAGCTGTAGCTGTCGCCCGCATGCTCGCCGTCGATGCCCAGGAAGCGCGAATCGAGGCGGCCCGTGGTCTTCTTGCGTTCGCGGAGCAGCTCCTTCGCGAAGGCGCCCATGCTCACGCGCATGTGCGAGCGATCGAGGAAGGTCGTGCTCAGGCCCGTAAAGGCGCTGAGCCGCTCGAGCACCCGCTGCCGGCGGGCCGGGTCGAGCGCCGCGCCGTGGATGAGCGCCGGCATGTACTCCTCGGCCGCGAAGCTGCGGACGTCGGCCAGCAGGTCCTCCAGCTCGCGCTGCTGCTGCTGCTCGGGCAGGGCGTCGTGGTACCAGGCCGTCGCCGCGTAGGTCGGCAGGAACATGGCGTAGGGCAGGTCGTTGGATGCGCCGAAGCGGATGGTCTGGAAATCGAGCACGGGCGACACCAGCACCACGCCGCTCACGGTGATGCCGTGCCGCGTGTACAGCCGCTGCGCGAGCGCCGCCGCCCGCGTCGTGCCGTAGCTCTCGCCCGCGATGATCTTGGGGCTCCGCCAGCGCTGCTCGCGGGTGATGTAGAGGCGGATGAAGTCGGCCACGGCGTTGGTGTCGCTCTCCAGCCCGTGGTACTGCTTCTCGCTCACGCCCTCGTCGGTGCGGCTGAAGCCCGTGCTCACCGGATCGATGAACACGAAGTCGCTATGGTCGAGCAGGCTGTGGGCGTTCTCGATCACGCCGTAGGGCGGCGGTCCCGGGTTGCCGACCTCGTCGGCGTATGCCACCCGCCGCGGGCCGAAGATGCCCAGGTGCAGCCACACGCTGCTCGAGCCCGGCCCGCCGTTGAAGCTGAAGGTGATGGGCCGCTCGGCGGCGTCGGCAAACTCCGGGGCGACATCGGCGCCGGCCTCGCCGTTCTCGATCTTGCGGTAGGCCATGTAGAAGATCCGCGCCCGCGGATCGCCGTCGCCGTCCACCAGCGTCAGCGTGTCGGCCGTCGCGGTGTAGTGGATGGTTTCATCGCCGATGGTCACGCTGTGCCGGGTGACCGAGGGCGACTCGGGATACGCCCGGAAGCGGGGCGGAGCCTCGTCCTGCGCGGCGGCGGGCGCCACGAGCAGGGCGAGGGCAGCGACGAGCACGGCGAGGATGGGGCGAAGGTCTCTCATGCCAGAGGCTATGAAACCTCGACCCCCGGGTCTCGCCGTTTCAGGCCCGATAGCCCTACTTGCGGCTCCACTTGCGCGATTCGTCGAATGACTTGCGGCCCCCGTTGTAGAGCCACGCCCGCTCCGAACACTGCTTGCCGAGCATCTCGTGGGCCTGACGCAGTCGCTCTCGATCTCGAACCATCCAGAGGGCGCTCGCGAGGTAATTCAGGGCAATGGGCGTCAGTGGATCGGCCTGGAAAGCAGGCGCCCCCGGTCCCGCATCGAATGCCCCGCCGAGCTCCCGTGCAACCTCGGGGGACTGCCAATACGCCCGGGTGACGCTCTCGCCATCCATCAACGTGCACTCCGAATGCGCTTCCGCGATGAGGCTCGCGAGGTTGCCCGCTCCCGGTGCAGCCAGATCCACGGACCGCGCGATATCGAACATGAGTTGGTGGCTGCCGTGCCACTTCTCGCACGAGGTCATCAGCAGATTGCGATGGGCTCGCCAGTGGGTTGGGTCTAGTTCCCGGGCGATCCGGAATCGCTCCATGGAGATCTCGACCGGTCGGTTGAGCCCCATGTCCGCGATGATCCGGCCGGCGTGGATGTTGGGGTCATTGGGGGCTAGCTCGAGTGCGCGGTCAAAGAGCTCGTCCGCGATATGAAGATGGCGTGCGAGGCCGTGGATCTGCTTCTGGCTGAGGTACTTGGCCCTCACCCCGCTCCGCTTATCCCAGGCGATCACCGTCTCTTGCACGCCCGCCACGACGTACGCATTTGCATCCCGAGGATGGTCCTGGGTCCAGCGCACGACCGCGTCGTTGTCGCGAACCGATCGCGCAACCACCTCGATGCACAGCTGCCGACCCGCCGAGTCCGTCGCGGAACCGAGGTACTGCCGCGCGGCCTCGTAGCTGCCGCGCTTCTGGAGATCGATGAGCGCGTCCATGGAGGGCGCGTGGCCGAACGCGTCGGCCACGGTCGACTTTGACGCTCTATCGAAGGCCGCAACCGCCGCGCGGACGAGCAGTCGATCGAGCATGTTTCGCCCCCGATGCGCCCGGCGGCCTGCTACCGCTGCCCGATGGGCGTGTAGTCCACCCCGTGTGGGCCCACGTAGTTGGTCGTCGGGCGGAACAGGCGGTTGTCGGCCAGCTGCTCGAGCACGTGGCCGCTCCAGCCCGCGAGGCGGCTCATCGCGAACATGGGCGTGAACAGGTCGAGCTTGAGCCCGATGCAGTGGTACGTGGTGGCGCTGTAGAAGTCGACGTTGGGGTAGATGCCCTTGGAGGCGACCTCTCGCTCCATGACCTGTTCGATGGCGTTGGACTTCTCGTAAAGGTCCATGTTGCCCGTGTCCTCGGCCAGCTGGCGGGCGAGGGTCTGCAGCTCGTTGGCCCGCGGATCCTTGGCCTTGTAGACGCGGTGGCCGAAGCCCATGATCCGCTCCTTGTTCTGGAGCTTGTTCATGACATAGGCCTCGACCTCGCCGACCGAGCCGATCTCGTTGAGCATGTGCATGACGCCCTCGTTGGCGCCGCCGTGCAGCGGCCCGCGGAGACTGCCGATGGCCGCCGTCATCGCGCTGTACACGTCGCTCAGCGTCGAGATCACCACGCGGGCCGTAAACGTCGAGTTGTTCAGCCCGTGGTCGGCGTGGGTGATCATGCAGATGTCGAAGGCCCGCGTCATCGCATCGGTGGGCTTCTCGCCATTGAGCATGTAGAGGAAGTTGGCGCTGAAGCCGAGTGAAGCGTCGGGCGAGACGACGTCCTGCCCCCGGCGATGGCGATCGAAGGCCGCCACCACCGCCGGCGTCGCCGCCAGGATGTTCAGGGCCTTGTCGCGAGCCGAATCCACGTCGTTGGCGTTGGGGTCGCGATCGGTCAGCGCCATCGCGCTCACCAGCGTCCGCAGCGCGTGCATCGGCTGGGCGTCGGCGGGCATCGCCCGCACCATGTCCAGCACCTCCCGCGGCGGGGCGTAGCGGGCCCGCAGGTTGGTGGTGAACTCGGCCAGCTCCTGCTCGGTCGGCAGCCGCTTGTTCCACAGCAGGAAGACCGTCTCCTCGAAGGTCGACTGGCTCGCGAGGTCGCCGATGGAGATACCCACGTACTCCAGGATGCCGGCCTTGCCGTCGATGTAGGACATCTCGGTCTCGGCGGCGACGACGCCCTCCAGGCCCTTGCTGAACTCTGCTACCGCTGCCATCGCTTCGTTCCCTCGCTCGGCCTGCCGGCCGCTTCCGGAGCACCACCAACCATCGGAGGACCACCCATCGCGGGCCGTCCGGCGGCACTCTAGCCGCCGGGGTGCCCCGCCGGGGCGATCCGCGGCGCACGCACCCCGGGATTGCCTAGAGGGCGGCGGGTGGTCCCCCCACGGGAGCAAAGCGACGCCCGCGGTAGAATCGCTCGTGTTCATCCCGCTCGGCACCGATCGCCCGCTGCGCCGCCCCGCGGTGGTCACGTACTCGCTCATGGCGCTCAACGTGGCGATCCACCTGCTGGTCTTCTTCCTCGATCGCAGCAACCCGGACCCCGCGGCCTACGCGGCGTCGGCCTTCGTGCTGCACCCCGCCGGCGGCAGCGGCTGGCACACCTGGCTGACCTACGCCTTCCTGCACGACCCCAGCGGACTGATGCACCTGCTGGGCAACATGCTCTTCTTGTGGGTCTTCGGGCAGGCCGTCGAGGATCGGCTTGGCCGCATCGGCTTCGCGGCCTTCTACCTCGTCGGCGCGGTGGCCACCGGCGGCGCGCACGTGCTGTTCAGCAGTGCGCCCGTGATCGGGGCGTCGGGCGCCATCGCCTGCGCCACGGGCGCATACATGGTGCTGTTCCCCCGGGCGAACGTCCGCATCATCTCGATCTTCGGGCTGTGGTCGCTGCCGGCGCTGTGGTTCATCGGGCTGGCGATCGCGTGGGACCTCTTCATGGCCGCCGCCGGTGGCGGACGCATCGCGTACGCGGCGCACCTCGGCGGCTACGCGTACGGATCGGCCATCGCGTTCGGGCTGCTGGCCACGAGGCTCATCGAGCGCGAGCCCTACGACCTGTTCACCGCCCTGAGGCAGGCTCGCCGCCGTGAGAAGATCCGCGGGGCGATGCGGTCGGCCGGCCTGGACAACCCCATGGCCCGCTCCCGCAAGGAACGCCGCGCCGACGAAGCCCCAGAGGACCCGGTCGAGGCCTATCGACGCGCCATCCGCAGCGCCCTCCGCGAGCGTCGCTCCTCGGCCGCGGTCGCCGCGTACCGCAAGCTGGTGCTCGAGTGCGGCGAGGCCGCCGCCGACCTCGGGCGCGACCACCAGTATGAAGTTGCCAACATCCTCTACCAGAAGGGCGAGCACGAGCTGGCGGCCATGGCCTACGACCGCTTCCTGCAGGACCACCCGCGAGACCATGAGGCGCCCATGGTCCGCGTGCTGCTCGGCCGGCTGCACGCCCGCACCCTCCGCGATCCCGACCGCGCGCGGACGCTGCTCCGCGAGGCGCTGGCCGACCTGGAGGACCCCAGCCTGCGGGAGGTCGCGGTGGCCGAACTCGACGCGCTGGCCCAGGCCGCCAACGGCGGTCGCGAGGCCGGCTGAGGCACCCGATGGCCAGGACCCGCATCAAGATCTGCGGCATCCGCGACGCCAAGATGGCCGAGGTCGCCGCCGACGCCGGCGCCGACGCCATCGGGCTGGTGTTCCACACGCCCAGCCCCCGCTACGTCGAGCCCGCGCGGGCCGCCGAGATCCTCGCCGCACTGCCGCCGTGGACCGTCGCCGTCGGGCTGCACGTCGACCCGACGCTGGACGACTTCCTCGACATCGAGGAGACCTGCCCCGCGCCCTATACACAGCTGCACGGCGACGAACCCGAGGGCCTCGTCCGCCGCATCGGCCCGGACGTCATCAAGTACGTCCGCTACGACGAGGCCACCATCGACGCCGACCTGAAGCGATGGGGCGGCGTCGACGAGGTGTGCGCCATCCTGGTCGATGGATCCGCGGGCGGCGACGGCGTCGCCTTCGACTGGCAGCAAGCCGCCCGCCCGCTGTCGATGTCCAAGAAGCGGATCATCCTCGCCGGCGGGCTGACGCCCGGCAACGTCGGCGAGGCCATCCGCGCCGTGCGACCCTGGGCCGTCGACGTCTCGAGCGGCGTCGAGAGCAGCCGCGGCGTAAAGGACGCGGGCCTAGTGCGCGCGTTCTGCGCGGCCGTACACGCATCGGCCTAGTCGCCGGTCCGCCCCTCCAGGTCCACCCGCATCCACACCAGCGAGTGCAGCACCGGGTGCTCGACGCGGGTGCGGAGCAGCACGAAGCGGTCGAGGTCCCAGCCCAGCCCGCCGGCGACGTGGGCGACCAGATCGCGGTAGCGACCCAACTCGGCGACGCCCAGCACCTTGGTGGCCGACGCGCTGCGGATGGTCCGTTCACGCAGCGGCAGCTGGACGCCGACGTCATCGCCGGGCCAGGCGATCTCCTCGGGCCGCCGTGCGAGGATCCTCAGCTGCGGTTCGATCGGGCCGTGGGCGGCCTCGTGCAGCAGCCGCTCGTGCACGAGCATGTCCTGGTACAGCACCCGCGCGGGCGTCGCGATCTCGTGGATGTGGCCGATGGCGGCCGCACCGTCGGGCGAGCGGACCGGCAGGTTGCGGGTGCGGTCGGCCAGGAAGCACGTGACGGCCGACCGCGGGCCGAGGCTGCTGGTCTGCGCGATGAAGCGGGTGTAGCCGTCGCGGCCCGTGTGCTGCTCGATCGCGGGCAGCGGCTCGCTGCAGAAGGGCCGCACAAGTCCCGATGGCAGGCCCTCGCCCGGCTCGGGGAACACCGCCTCTCTGGGCTGCACGTGTCCCTCGCCGCGATCGAAGCGGTGCCGCGAGACGACCAGGGGCACCTCGGGCCGCAGCCGGCGCAGGCCGACCAGCCCGCGCAGCGAGCAGAAGTCCATCGTGCCGGGCGCGTCGCCGGGGTGCACCAGCAGCGTGAAGACGTCGACGTCGCAGCATCGGCCGGCCAGCTCGCGATTCGCGCGATACGCCGTCCGCTTCAGCTCGGCGTCGTGCGTCGCCAGCCCATCGCCCGTGACGGATCGCACCATGAGGTCGAAGGTGCTGCGATCGTCGGCGAATTCCTCGACGACGCCGTGGAAGCCCTCGGTGGCGGCCGACACGCGATCGATGACCGCGGCCTCGACGCCCGCCCGGCTCGCCGCAGCCAGCAGCTGCCGCGTGGCCGCACGCCCCGGCACGCGGGCCCCCGCGGCCACGGGGTCCTCAGCCGTCGCCACGCGGTAGACCTGCCAGGCGAGCTTCTTGCTGATGCCCAGGGCCCGCTCGACGCCGATCGCGCCGGCGTCGTTCCTCGGGATATCGGCCAGCAGATCGACGTAGGCCGACCGCAGCCCGATGACCGCGTCGACGACCTCGCGATCGAGTTCGCTCGGAGCTGCGGGGCGGGCGGCATCGGACGGGGGCATGAACAAACTGTTAGCACGCCCGACGGGGAACTCCAAGGATCCAAACTCAATATTTCTAGAAATCACTCTAGATACCATTGCTCTCGTTCTCCCCGTCGCGTATGGTCTGCTTCGCGGCCCGGCCGCCGAGCAGCTCGCACCACAGACCGGAGATTCGAGATGCCGTCTACGCCACGCGCCGCCCTCCTCTCTTGTGTTGGACTTGCCGCCGGTGCCGCCTCCGCCCAGGTGCCCGGCTTCGAGATCCGCGACGGCTGGCCGCTCACACTCGGCCCGGGGCCCAGCGTCGATGGAGGCATGATGGTCAACATGGATGCCGACGCCGAACTGGAACTCGTCCAGATCGTGCAAGATCGCATCCACGCGTTCAACCTGGACGGCACGGCCGTTCCGGGCTGGCCGCGCGTCATGGAGCCCGGACGGGGCGTCTTTGGTGCGCCCGCCTTCGGCGACATCGATGGCGATGGCCAGGACGAGGTCATCGCCCACACCTTCTTGTTCGGCATCGACGGCAGCATCTTCGCCTTCCGCAAGGACGGCTCGATCGTGCCCGGCTTCCCGTTCCCAGCGGGGGGGCTGTTCAAGGCGCCGGCGCTGGGCGATATCGACGGTGATGGCGACCTCGAGATCCTGTCGGTCGCCAACGTTGGCGGCGTTGCCCAGCTCTTCGCCGTACAGGGCGATGGCTCGCTCGCGGCCAACTTTCCCGTCTCGCTCGAGGCGCTCTCCAGCGGCGCGAGCGTGTCGGTCGGGGACATCGACAACGACGGGCGGCCCGAGATCGTCGTGCCTTCCTTCACGCGCCTGCACGCCTTCGAGGCCGATGGCACGCCCATGCCGGGCTTCCCGTTTCTCCCCGACGATGGAGGCGAGCCTCAGACCATCAACTACAGCTCCGTGGGGCTGGCCGACTTCGACGGCGACGGCGACCGCGAGCTGGTGCTCGCCACCACGAACGAGTTCGAGCCGTTCACCGGCCGGGTCTACGTGCTTGAGCACACCGGTGACGTCCGCGATGGATGGCCGCGATCGCTGGAGTTCTCGATCTTCGTGCCGCCGACCATCGCCGACGTGGATGGCGACGGACTCCTGGACGTAGCCATCGGCGATCGCACGCTGTCGCCGACGCCGCTGGCCACCGTGACCGTGTGGGATCGCGACGGCAACACCCTGCCCGGCTGGCCGGTGACGGGGGTCGTCGGCGCCGTGCATGCGCAGATCATGGTCGCGGACATCGACGGCGATGCGCGGGTCGAGCTGCTCGTCGACGACAACACCGCCGTCACGCCGCTGTTCGCGTTCAACCACGACGGCACTCAGGTCGACGGCTGGCCGCTGCCGCTCGGCACCGGCTCATCGTTCCAGCAATCGCCCACGATCGGCGACTTCGACGGCGACGGTTTCCTGGACATCAGTGCCTCGGGCAACGACCTCGTCCGCAATCGGACGCTGCTGTTCCAGCTGGCGTCGGACGCCGTGCCCTTCGATCCCGCGCTCGCACCGGCGCGAACCTACCAGTACGACTCCCGGCGATCGGGCGTCGCCGACCCCGATGACGCCACGGGCTGCCCGGCCGACATCGACGGGGACGGCGAGCTCACCCTCTTCGATTTCCTGGCCTTCCAGAACGCCTTCGACGCGGGCACGCCGCTGGCGGACTTCGATGGCGATGGCGAGCTGACGCTCTTCGACTTCCTCGCCTTCCAGAACGCCTTCGACGCGGGCTGTCCGTAGCCGTCACGCGGCGTGCCAGAGCTCCACGAGCCGGTCTGCAACCCGATCCACCGTCAGATGCTCGACCTCGATCGTCGCGCCGGCGAGGGTGGCGTACGTCGGATGCCGCTCGGCGTAGACCGCCTCGGCCTCGCCCGCGACGCCGCCGCCGGTGAGCGAAGGCCGATCGCCCGCGTCGCGGCGAAGCCGGTCGGCCAGCACCGCGGCGGGCGCATGCAGGTACACGGGCCCGACGACGACGCCACGATTCATGGCGTCGATGAGCACGCCAGCGGCGGCCTCGAAGTAGGCGGTGCCGCCCCCGAGCGCGACCACGCTCGGCGGCTTCGCATCCAGCAGCTCGCGGAGCGTCGCAGCCTCGGCGTTGCGGAAGGCCGACTGGCCGTGGCGCTCCCAGAACTGCGAGACAGACCCGCAATCGGAGCGCTCGAGTACGGCGTCATCGAGATCGACGAAGGGCAGGGCGAGCCGCGACGCCGCGAGGTCGCCCGCGGAGGTCTTGCCGCTGGCGCGCAGGCCGTAGACGACCAGGTGGCGATCGGCGGGTGCGGGCGGCGTGGAGCTACTCCTTGGCACGGGCGAGGTACCGACCGTCCTCGGTGGCGACCTTGATCTTCTCGCCCGTCACGATGAACGGTGGCACCTTGGTCTTCAGGCCGGTCTCGCACTCGGCCTCCTTGAGCTGGTTGGTGGCCGTCGCGCCCTTGATGCCCGGCGGCGTATCGGTTACCTCCAGGTCGACCGACGCGGGCAGTTCGACGGTGAGTGGCTGGCCCTCGTAGACGAGCACGGTGCAGGTGGTGTTGGGCGCCAGGTAGAGAAGGGCATCGCCCAGGATGTTCTCGCCGAGCACGATCTGCTCGTAGTCCTCGGTGTCCATGAAGGTGGCGCCCTGGCCGTCGCTGAAGAGGTACTCCATCTCGCGGCGATCGATGGGTGCGCTCTCGACGACGTCGCCGCCGGTGTAGCGGCGATCGATGTGCCCGCCGGTGGCCATGTCCTTCATCTTCACCTGGTAGTAGGCCGGGCCCTTGCCGGGCTTGGTGTGGTCCACCTTGACGACGACGTACACCTTGCCGTCGATCTGGATGGCGTTGCCCTGGCGGATCTCGTTGGCCTTCATCGCGTGCGGTCCCCTGCTGCGTCCGGTGCGACGGGGGGCCTTCCTCGACCCACCCCCGCTCGGGGGCCGATGGTAGGCTGACGGGCGTTCCGTTCCTCCGCCGGCCGGGCCGCCGAGGCGAACCGCACGCACCCTGGAGGACTACCCGCAGCATGGCCGAATCCGCACGCTCGCTGCGCCCGATGGGCAGCCCGACGGCCGCCGGCTCCGAGACCGGGCCGATCCGATCCGTGGGCGCGATGGGCCGCACCGTCGGCCGGGGCCTGAGCTGGCTGCTGCTGGCGAGCCTCGTGGTCAAGCTCGCAAGCCTGGGCAACCAGGCGGTGCTGGGCTGGGTGCTGGCCGAGGACGACTTCGGGGTGTTCGGCGCCGCCATCGGCGTGGCGGCGCTGGTCAACGTGCTCCGCGAGGGCGGCGTCCGACGCATCCTGATCCAGAAGGGCGCGCACCGCTTCGACGGGCTGATCGGGCCGGTGTACGCCATCGCCGTGCTGCTCAACCTGCTCGCCGCCGGCGTGCTGGTCGCGCTCGGGCCCGTACTGGCCCGCTACCACGACAATCCCGAGTACGTGCCCGTCATGGGCACGCTGGGCGCGGCGGCCGCCATCTTCGCGCCAGCGCTCATCTACCGCGCCAAGCTCGCGATGGACTTCCGCTACAAGGCCATTGCCGCCCTCAACACCGCCAGCTCGATCGTCCGCTACGCCACGATGATCGCCCTCGCGCTCGCGGGCGCCGGTCCGCTGACATTCACGGTCTCGCTCGTGGCGGTCGCGCTGTTCGAGTGGGCCTTCGGCCTGGCGGTCACGCGGGACCCGCTGATCCGGCTGCGAGTAAAGCGTCGGCTGTGGCCCGCGATCCTGGCGCGGACCAAGTGGCTCATCGCCGGCGCACTGGCGCTCGCGCTGCTCCGCCAGGGCGACTTCCTGGTGCTGGGGTTCCTGCTGGACGAACGCATCCTGGGCGTGTACGTGTTCGCCTACATGCTCGGCGAGCAGGCGCACGCGCTCATCGCGACCAACCTCCAGCAGGTGCTGATGCCCGCGATGGCCGCGTTCAACCGCGATGCCGGCCGCCACGCCGCCTCGGTGCTGCGGGCCTCCCGGGCCCTGGCGGTCGCCGCGAGCGTGCTGGCCGGCGGCGTCACCGTCGGCATCGCGCCCCTCGAGCAGCTCATCTGGCAGGGCAAGTGGCAGGACGCCGTCCCGGCCGTCCAGATCATCTCGCTGTGCTTCGCGCTGCGGCTGCTCGTATCCGTGCAGGAGTCGGCCCTGTCCTCGAGCGGACGGTTCCGGCTGCAGTTCGTCGCGCTGCTGGCGCAGGGCCTGGGCATGGTCGCGACCGCCGTCCTTGCCGGCTCCCTCTTCCCCGACGACCCGGCCGCCATCGCGGCGTGCATCGGCGGCTTCTTCGTGTTCGGCGTAACGGCGGTGTCGGCCTGGTCCGTGGGACGCCTCGGCGTGCCGGTCGCCGAGTTCCTGCGCTCGGTGCTCGCGCCCTGGGGCACCGTTGCCATCATCGCCGTGGCGGCCGTGACCGTCGACGCCTACCTCGCCAACGCCCTCGTCGAGCTCGCGCCTCCGGGCGGCGGACTTGCAGGCTGGCTGCACCCCGCGGGCCGGCTCCTCGCGATCGGCGGCGTCTTCGGCCTCGCGACGGCCCTCGCCCTGCGGGTGCTCTTCCCGGGGATCCTCGCCGACGTCCTCAACGTGGCGCCGGCCCGGGTGGCCGCGCTGGCGCGTCGGGTGCTCGTCCTGCCATCGGCCCGCATGTAGCCCGGATCAAAGAGACGTTCGGGTTCTGAAAGCGCCCGGCGGGCAGCGCCCCCCCGGCTATACTCCACGCTCACCCGGATCTAGGCGGTCGATGCAGCGGCCCAGCGGAGTGCGCATGACGACAAATGGCAAGGAACGATCGGCTCCATGAGCAAGCAGGACGACAAGTTCACCATGGAGGCCATCGTCGTCGAGGCCCTGCCCAACGCCATGTTCAAGGTCCGGCTGCCCAACGAGCAGCAGACCGAGATCCTCGCCTACGTCTCCGGCAAGATGCGCAAGCACTACATCCGCATCACACCGGGCGACACCGTCACCGTCGAGATGTCCCCCTACGACCTCACCAAGGGACGCATCACCTTCCGCGGGCGGTAGCAGGTTGCTCAGAGCGCTCCGTAGCGACCTCCGGCCGCACGCTCGCTCTCGTACGACCGTGTCGGAGTGAATCCGGCGGGCCTGAACGGACGCTCCCGCGACAGCGCGTAGACCGATTCGGCCCCTAGTACGTCCCGCCGGGACCTGCCTTATTGGTCCAAGTGATTGCCTCAGCGCGACCGGCCACCGATCGCGGCGTGCTGTAAACTGTTCGCATGACGACCAGCGCCGTCCCCGACGCCACCGGCCGATTCGGCCGATTCGGCGGCACCTTCGTGCCCGAGACGCTCATCGCGCCGCTGCGGGATCTCGATCACGCATGGCAAGAGGCTCGCGGCGACGACGCGTTCTGGGACGAACTCAACGCGCTCCTTGCCGACTACGTGGGCCGGCCTACGCCGCTGTACCTCGCCGAGCGGCTGACCGCACACGCCCGCGGCGACACCGGCAGCGCGGCCCGCATCTGGCTGAAGCGCGAGGACCTGGCCCACACCGGCGCCCACAAGATCAACAACACCGTGGGCCAGGCCCTGCTGACCAAGCGGCTGGGCAAGGCCCGGATCATCGCCGAGACGGGCGCGGGCCAGCACGGTGTGGCGAGCGCGACCGCCGCCGCCCTCGTCGGCCTGGAGTGCGTCGTCTACATGGGCGCCGAGGACGCCCGCCGCCAGCACCTCAACGTCACCCGCATGACCATGCTCGGGGCCGAGGTGCGGGAGGTCGAGTCCGGCAGCCGCACGCTGAAGGACGCGACCAACGAGGCCATGCGGGACTGGATGGCCTCGAGCGAGAACACGCACTACATCCTCGGCTCGGTCGTCGGCCCCCATCCCTTCCCCTCGCTGGTGCGGGACCTGCAGCGCGTCATCGGCCGCGAGACCAAGCAGCAGTGCCTCGATCGATTGGGCGCGCTGCCCGATGCGATCGTCGCCTGCGTCGGCGGCGGCTCCAACGCCGCGGGCATCTTCTACGACTTCGTCGAGGACGCAAGGGTCAAGCTCGTCGGCGTCGAGGCCGGCGGCGACCGGCCCGACGGCGACGCCACCACCGGCCTGCATGCCGCCCCACTCAGCTTCGGCGAGCCCGGCGTGCTGCACGGCTCGCTCAGCTACGTCCTGCAGGACACCCACGGCCAGACCGGCGAGGCCCACAGCTGCTCGGCCGGCCTGGACTACCCCGGCGTCGGCCCCGAGCACGCCTACTGGAAGGACGCCGCCCGCGTCGACTACCGCGTCTGCGGCGACCGCCGCGCGATGGACGCCTTCCTCTTACTAGGCCGGACCGAGGGCATCCTGTGCGCCCTGGAGACGGCGCACGCCGTGGCCGAGGCGATCGACCTCGCCCGCGAGATGCCCAGCGGCGCGAACCTGGTGATCAACCTCTCTGGCCGCGGCGACAAGGACGTGGAAGAGGCGGCGAGGCTGCTGGCGGAGCTGGGCTGAGCTCACCTAGATGCAAGGGAGTCCGAATCGAACGGCGGAAGCACTCCGCAACTCGCTGGCATGCATGCGCCCCAGGCGCTAGGGCAATCCGGGTATAGACTGGCCGCGGCCTAGCACCAAGGAGAGGCCGCATGACGATCCAGTACACGCCGCACGAGAAGCTCAGCCTGCGTCGCCATCCGGCCCTCAACGAGGCGTGGCTGCACGACCGCATCTGCGAAGATCCCGGCGTGCTCGGGCTCGGCGACGTGCGCGTGCTGGACCGCGAACGCTCGCTCACGGGCGGCGGCCGGCTGGACCTGCTGTTGTTCGATGACGACAACGATCGCCGCTACGAGGTCGAAATCCAATTGGGCGCGAGCGATCCGAGCCACATCATCCGCTCGATCGAGTACTGGGACCTCGAACGCCGCCGCTACCCGGCGTACGAGCACGTGGCGGTCCTCATCGCCGAGGACATCACGACGCGGTTCCTCAACGTGATGGCCCTCATGAGCGGCAGCATCCCCATGATCGCGATCCAGCTCGACGCGCTGAAGGTCAACGAGCACGTCCTGCTCAACTTCGTGCAGGTTCTCGACCTGACCGACCTGCGGGCGGACGACACCGAGTCCAGCGATGACGCCGGGGGCATCGTCGAGCGCTCGTACTGGGATCAGCGCGCTGGCCCGGCGCTCATGAAGATCTGCGACGACGTGCTCGCCATGGTCAACGAGCACGCGAACGCGCCCCAGGAGTTCAACTACCTGCGCGGCTACTTCGGGCTCAAGTCCGGCGGCGTCGTGCGCAACGTCGTCGCTCTCAGCCCCAAGCCGACGCGTGGCGTGGTGACCGTGTACATGTACATCGACGACGCCGACGCGTGGAAGGCCCGCTTCGAGGAGGCCGGCGTGCCGGTCCACGGCAAGCGAAAGAACCGCCTGCAACTCAAGCTGACGCCCGAGGACGCCGCCGAGCACGCCGACCTCGTGCGCGAGGCCGTTGCGGCGGCCGTGGCGTACGCGGGGGTGTAGGCCCGGAGGCCGACCCCATGTCCTGGTTCCCCGCCATCGCAACCGTCGCCCTCGGCGGCGCATTGGGCGCCGTGCTCCGCTACGCCGCGGGGCTCGGCATCGCGGCGCTCCTCAAGGGGCACGACCTCGCCGCCCACGCCGCCACGCTTGCGGTCAACCTCGCCGGCTGCCTTGCCATTGGCGCGCTGCTGCCCTGGCTGCTCGCCCGCGAAGCCGACGGCGGCACGCACCACCTGCGGCTGCTGCTGGTCGTGGGCCTGCTCGGCTCGTTCACGACCTTCAGCGCCTTCGGACAGCAGACCATCGATCTGCTGCGCGACGCGAAGCACGCGCACGCGGTAGCCTACGTCGGCGTGCACATCGTCGCCGGCATCGCCGCGGTCGCAATCGGCGCCTGGGTCACGAGCCGGTTCGTCGCGACGTCCGGCTAGCTGGACACCCACCGCACGACGCACTGCTTCTTCTTGCCCCGCTTCAGCACCGTGAGCTTGCCGTGCAGCACGTGCACCTTCGTGAGCGCCGCCTTCGCGGGGTCGAGCTTGACGGGCTGGCCGTTGATGCGGATCGCGCCGTTGGCCAGGAACTCGCGAGCCTCCCGCTTCGAACTGGCCAGGCCGGCCTCGATCAGCAGCTCGACCAGCGGCACGCCGCCCTCGAGCCTCGCGAGCGGCATCTCCCGCGACGGCGCGTCGGCCACCGCGTGCTCGAGCTGCTCGATGGGCAGCGCGTCGATGGCCCCGGAGAACAGCGCCGCCGCCGCCTGCTCGGCCTGCCGCATCTGTTCGTCGCCGTAGCGCAGCGTCGTCGCTGCGCGAGCGAGCGCCGTCTGCGCGAGCCGCTTGCCGGGCTCGGCGGCGTGCTCGGTCTCGATCTGCTCGATGTCCGCGCGCGATAGCAGCGTGAACGTCCGCAGGAACGGGCCGGCGTCGTCGTCGCTGGCGTTGAGCCAGAACTGGTAGTAGTCGTACGCGCTCGTGCGATCGGGCGTGAGCCATACGGCGCCGGCCTCGGTCTTGCCGAACTTGGTGCCGTCGGCCTTGGTCACCAGCGGCGCGGTGAGGCCAAAGACCGCCGCCCGCTCCTCAAGCTTCTGCTGCGCCTCGTCGGGATCCACCGCCTGCTGCAGCCAGCCCGGCCGCTGCATCGGCAGCTCGACGTGCAATCGCCGGATCAGATCGGTCCCCGCGACGATGTTGCCCCACTGGTCGCTGCCGCCCACCTGGATGGTGACCCGCTGGGTGAGGTGCAGCTGCGCGAAGTCGAGCGCCTGCAGCACCATGTAGCTGAACTCGGTAAAGCTGATGCCCTGCTCGCGGTTCTGCAGCCGCTCGCGGACCGAATCCCGCTGGATCATCTGGTTGACGCTGAAGTGCTTGCCCACGTCGCGCAGCGCATCGAGGAAGCCGACCTTGCCCAGCCAGTCCAGGTTGTTGAGCACCGGCGGGGCGGCTTGCCCGGCGCCGCGGAACACGTCCTCAAAGATCGGCGTCTGGGCGCGCACGTTGGCGGCGATGCGGTCCTTGCCCTGCAGCTGCCGCTCGGCGCTCTTGCCGCTGGGGTCGCCGATGAGCCCGGTCCCCCCGCCCATGACCACGATGGGCTCGTGACCGGCCCGGGCGAAGTGCACCAGCACCATGATCGGCACGAGGTTGCCGATCGTCAGCGAGTCGGCCGTGGGATCGAAGCCGCAGTAGATCCGGCGGGGACCCGCCGCCAGGTGCTCGCGGAGGCCGCCCTCGTCGGTGCACTGGTGCAGAAGTCCGCGCCAGCGCAGCTCGCCCAGGACGTCGGTGATCGATGCTTCGGCCGTCTCCATCGCCATGGACGAATCGTATGAGCAACGACCGGGCGGGATTCAGCGACGCCGGGGCTCGGGCGCCCAGTCGGCCCGATCGGCGCCGTCGGCCCAGCGACGCATGTCGAGGATCTCGTCCCAGCCGAGCAGCTCGGCGTGGCCGTCGAGCATGGCGGCGACGGCGCGGCCGTTGTGCCGCAGCGCGATGAAGCCGCTGTTGATGCCGGGGCTCGGCGCACGCTCGTCGTAGGCCTCCTGCCAGCCGGCGCCCAGCGTCGGCGCCTCGACGCGGAAGAAGCCGCCGGGCTCGGGAAGCTCCGGCAGCGTGCCCGCGCCCCGGAAGCGGGCAGATGCGAACGCCAGCACCTCCGTTGGCCGCCGCGCCTCGTCGTCCCGACGGACGTACACCCGCCCGAAGATGCGCCTGCTCGTCGGGTCGCCGAGCTGGCTGACGCTGCCGCCCACAAACGCCGAGTTCATCCCCAGCGTGGGGTACAGGCTCACGACATACTGGAAGTCGCCCCGCCGCTGCCGCAGCTCCGCGAGCACCTTGTCGTCCTTGTAGAGGCCGGCGAAGTTGTACTCCAGGTAGGGCGCAAGCCTCCACGGGTATCGCTGGGCCGCGAACACGTCGCCGATCGGCTCGCCGCGATCGTCGAACGGGGCGCTCGCCCCGGACACCTCCGAGCGATCCGGGAAGCCCGGCAGCACGAAACCGGCGTGGTCGTTGGCGTAGAGCTGGAAGGCCACCATCACCTGCTGCGCCGCCGACGCCTCGCGGACGCCCCGGGCCAGCCCGCGGGCCGAGGCCAGCGAGGGCAGGAGGATGGCCAGGAGTATCGCGAGGATCGCGATCACCACGAGCAGCTCGATGAGCGTGAACCCGCGGCTGGGGGCGGCGGCGGAGCCTGCCATGGCGGTCTCCTTGCGTGGCGTTGTCCCTCGACGTGGGCGCGACATTCCTGCCATACAGCAATCATTCTTGACTCACAGGCAACGCACGACCACTATATGAGCCTGAGACTCGATCTCAATTAACTCGGCAAATCAGCAACCCGCACTGGAGACCACCGATGCCACGCCACGACCGCACCCTCGCCATCGCCGCCGCCCCCCTCCTGGCGATGGGCGCTTCCGGACTCGCCCAGACCGGCCCGATCACCGTGAGCTTCGACGAGCCGGCCCGCGACCGCTGGAACTACCCCTTCAGTGCGACGCCGGGCACGCGCGTCGCGGCCAGCGTGTTCGGCGCGGTGGGCGTCCCGGGATTCGATGATCGCGACGCACAGTTCGTCGTGGGCTTCGATACCGCAGCCGACATCCCCACCGGCCTAGGCGCCGACGCCTATCGCGTCGTCTCCGCCCGCGTGCAGCTGGTCATCCTCAACCGGGACACCTTCGCGTACGACCCGACGATCGATCCGATCGCGACCTACCTGCCCGACGGCGATCCCGATCGCGCCGAGGACGCCGACGCCGGACGCCCGATCGAGATCTTCGCGACCGCCTACCGCAACGGCTTCTCCATCGCCACCTGGGAAGAAACGACGGACTTCACGACCGACCCCACGTTCCCGCCGCCGGAGGGCAGCCGCACGGCCTTCGCGGCCGTGTACGGCGCGGACGGCGCGGCGACGGACGTGTCCAATCAGGTCGCCGACCGCCTCGACGCCGAGCCACTCGCCGTCGGCCTCACGGACGACGCCGCGCCCGGCGAGCTCGTGCCGGCCGAGGCCTTCTTCGCGTTCGACATCGACACGTGCGGCGTCGGAGCCGCCCGCTTCTTCAGCGAGTCGCTCGACGCCGGTCGGCTGAACTTCACGATCACGGGCCTGCACGACGCCACGATGGGCACCACCGACCCGACCTTCCCGGTCTTCATCACTCGCGAGAACGCGCTGGCCGCACCCCTTGGCTACGCCCCGCGGCTCGAGCTGACGGTCATCGCGGTCGACGATGCGGACCTCAACGGCGACGGCGAGCTCACCATCTTCGACTTCCTGGATTTCCAGAATGCCTTCGATGCCGGCGATCCGCTCGCGGACTTCGACGGCGACTGCGCCCTCACGCTGTTCGACTTCCTCGCGTTCCAGAATGCCTTCGATGCGGGCTGAATAGACTGCCCATCGAGGGAGCAACGCCATGACGACCAGTCCGACCAAGCCCGCCGAGCCCGAGAGCCGCGTTGGCATCGCCGACACGCTCAAATCCGGCACCTGGGACCTGCACCAGACGGCCGAGAACGGGCACTTCCAGAAGCGGTTGGTGAAGGGCGAACTCGGCCGAGGCGAGTACGCGGCCCTGCTCGCCCAGCTCCTCGTGGTGCACCGGGCCCTCGAGGCGTCCATCGAGCACGCCGGCCGGCACTGCGAGCGGGTCCGCAGCCTCAACGAGGACCAGCCGACCCACAGCCCGCGGCTGGAGCAGGATCTCAGCACGCTCGGCGTCGAGCCCGCGACGGTGCGGCCGGTGTCCGCGGCGGAGGACTTCGCCTCCTGGCTCAACGCCACGGCGCACAAGAACCCGACCGCGGTCATCGGCCCGCAGTACGTGCTCGAGGGCTCGACCAACGGCAACCGCTTCATCGCTCGGGCCATCGGCCCCGCCCTGGGCCTCGAGGGCGACGGCCTGCGGTACCTCGAGTCGTACGGCGATGAACAGCGCGAGTGCTGGGGCCGATTCCGCAGCAGGCTCGATCGCCTCGACCTCGATGCGGATGCGCTCGATGGCATCGTCGCCGCCGCCCGGCGGACGTTCGAGGGCATCCATGCGATCAACACGCAGCTGCTCGATCAGCTGAGCGGCCGAACGCCAAGCGCCTAGTCGTCGCGACTCGCTCGCGCCCGCTAGTCGCTGGGCTTCATCGCGCCGGCGATCGTGCGGAGCATGCCGCGCCAGCGCTCGCCCTCTTCGCGGAGGTCGTACTCCACAACGTCGGCGGCGCGTGTCAGGTCGTTCGCGCCCAGCGCGGCCCTGAGCTCCGCCAGCAGGCCCGCGAGCGCATCGATGCGTCCGCCGAGATCCGCGTCTGTTGCGTAGCGATCGAGCGTGCCGCCAACGGCCGCCGACCCGTGGGTCACCGCGTCGCGGACCGCCTGCCAGGTCGCGAGCAGTTCGGTGATCGAGCCCATCGCCGCCGACAGGTCGCCGCGGTGGATCTGCTCGGCCGACGCCGCGTGGTGGGCGTCGGCATCCTGGAGTGCGTCGGCGGCATCAAACAGCGTGACCCGCACGAGCGCGACGGGGTCGGCGGAGGTCATCTCGACGTGCTCGCCGTCGAGCGGCCCCTCGCCGGGCTCCTCCAGGGCGGCCTCCCCGATCCGCGCGCCGTCGACCTGCACCTCGATCACGATGCGGGATCGGGCCCGGGCGGCCTCGGCGCCGGCGCGGATGGCCGCCGCCAGCGAGCCGCCGTCGGTCTGCAGTTCTTGTCCGTCGAGGGTCGCGCGCATGGGGGCCTCCTCGGACATATCGGACCGCGGCTTGACCCAACCCCAGCGCAGCTGGCCTATTTCGCGGCCAGATCGAGGTCCACGATCACTGGTGCGTGGTCGGAGATGCCCGCCGCCGCGTCGCGGTCGATGCGGCAGTCCCGCACGCGCTTCGCCGCCGCCGGGTTCGCCAGCAGGTAGTCGATCCGCCAGCCACGGTCCCTCGCCCAGGCCTGCCCACGCATGGACCACCACGAGTACGGCCCGTCGACGTCGCCGTGCTTCTCACGGATCAGGTCCCGCCAGCCCGCGTCGAGCACGCCGCCGATCCACGCGCGCTCGTGCGGCAGGAAGCCGCTGGTGGTGCGGTTGCTCCGCCAGTGGAAGATGTCCCGCTCGGTGTGCGCGACGTTGAAGTCGCCGCCCAGGATCACCGGCGTGCGCTTGCGGCGGAGCGGCTCGATCCACCCGGCGAACCTCGGCAGCCATTCGTCCTTCACGGCCTGCCGGTGCTCGCCCGAGGTGCCCGACGGCAGGTACGCGCTCACCACCAGCAGGCCGGGCAGCTCGCCCAGCACGATGCGGCCCTCGTCGTCGGGCTCGCCATCGAGGCCGATCCGAACACGCTTCGGCTTCACACGCGAGAGCAACGCCGTGCCCGAATAGCCCTTCCGCTCGGCGGGGTTCCAGGTGGCGTGCCAGCCGCCATCATCGAAGAGTTCCTGCGGAACCTGCTCGGGCTCCGCCCGAACCTCCTGGAGCAGCAGCACGTCGGCGTCGATCGCGTCGAGCCGCTCCCGCAGGCCGCGCTTGGCCGCCGACCGGATCCCGTTGACATTCCAGGTCACGATGCGCATGCCGCCGCACGGTATGCCCGAACGTGCCGCCCTACGCGTCCTCGGGCCCGTCCAGCCCCAGCGCCTTCATCTTCTTGTAGAGCGTCGTGCGGTTGATGCCCAGGTCGTCGGCGGTCTTCTGGCGGTTCCACTCGTTGGCCCGCAGCGCCCGCCGGATGATCCGCCGCTCGGGCTCGCGGAGCGCGTCGACCAGCGGCGTGGCCACCCACGGCCGATCGTCCTCTGCCGCCGCCGGCCTGGGGCCCAGCGGGCCCGTCGCGTTCTCGATCACCTGCTGGGGCAGGTCGTCGAGGCCGATGGTCGGCGTCCGCGTCAGCACCGCCGCTCGCTCGACGATGTTCTGCAACTCGCGCACGTTGCCGGGGTAGCTGTACCGCCGCAGGGCGTCCATCGCCTCGTTGCTGAAGCCCAGCAGCGCCTTGCCCAGCTCGTCGGCGTTCGCTTCCAGGAAGTGCTTGGCGAGCACCGGCACGTCGTTGACGCGGTCCCGCAGCGGCGGGATCTCGATCTTGACGACGTTGATGCGGTAGTAGAGGTCCTGCCGGAAGCGGCCCTCCGCGACCAGCTCCTCCAGCGGCTGGTTGCTGGCCAGCACGACCCGCGTGTCGACCTCGATGGTCTCGTTGCTGCCCACCGGCTCGAAGCGCCGCTCCTGCAGCACGCGGAGCAGCTTGAGCTGCATCGCGGGGCTCGCGCTGTTGATCTCGTCGAGGAACAGCGTGCCGCCGTCGGCCGCGAGGAAACGCCCGGCCTTGTCCGCGTGCGCGCCGGTGAAGGCGCCCTTGACGTGGCCGAACAGTTCGCTCTCCAGCAGCGTCTCGGGGATGGAGCCGCAGGAGATCTCGACGAAGGGCTCGTCCCGCCTCGGGCTGTTCTGGTGGATTGCCCGCGCCACCAGGCTCTTGCCCACGCCGCTCTCGCCAGTCATCAGCACGGTGGTGCGGCTGGGCGCCACGGCCTCGATCAGCTCGAACAACCGCTGGATGCGGTGGTCCCGCCCGACAATGCCCTCCAGCCCATACCGGCCCGCGAGCTGCTTCTTGAGTCGCCGGTTCTCGCTCAGCAGCACGTGCTGCCGCAGCGCCCGCTCGAGCGAGACCCGCAGCTCGGCATCGACCACGGGCTTGGTCAGGTAGTCGCTGGCGCCCAGACGGAGCGCCTCCACCGCCGACTCGATCGTGCCGTAGCCCGTCAGCATGATGACCGCCGCGTCGTACTCCTTCTGGATGCGCTGCAGCAGCTCCATGCCGTTGAGCCCGGGCATGGACACGTCGCAGATCACCAGGTCGAAGGCCTCGGGCACGCGATCGGGCGCGTCGGTGTGCTGCTCGGCCTCGGCGAGCGCCTCGAGCGCCTCGGCCCCGTCGAGCGCCGTCGCCGCTTCGTAGCCCTCACGCTTGAGGAACTCGGCGAGCGACTCGGCGACGATGGGATCGTCGTCGACCACGAGCACCTTCCGCCGATCGGTGGAGGCCTTCGGCGGGCTGCCGTCGAGTTCTGCGGTTGCCGCCATGGATGCCTAGCCGATGCTCGTGCTGCCGTGGTCCTGCGGCACGGGGTAGCGGACCCGCAGCACCGCCCCGCCGCCCGAGCCGGACGGCCCCAGCTCGATCGAGCCGCCCATGTCGGAGACGACCTCGGCGCAGATCGCCAGCCCGAGCCCGAAACCCTCCCGCTTGGAGGTCACGCCCGGCTCGAACAGCCGCCCCGCCGGCAGCTCGCCGTCGACGCCCGCGCCGTCGTCGACGATCTCGATGCGGACGCCGTCGGCGTCGTCCCCCGGCTCAACCGCGACCTCGACGCGAACCACGCCGCCCCGGCCGCCCCGCTCGATGGCCTCGATGGCGTTGCGGATGCCGTTGAGCAGCAGCGGATAGATCGCACCCGCGGGGATGACGCCCGCCTCGGCGTCGATCTGCAGTTCAAGGTTGGCCCGCACCTCGGCCGCCGCCGGCGCCAGCACCGAGACGGCGTGCTCGGCCGCCTCGCCCAGCGTGATGGGCGCGCCCTTGGTGATCGTCGGCGAGCCCGCGGCCCCCAGCGAACCCGTCAGCGTCGCGTGCAGCAGGTCGCACATCCGCTCGAGGGCCGAGTACGCCGTCGCGACGTGCTTGCGGGCACTGTCGAGGTCGTCCGCATCGGCGGTGCTGACCTCGGCGTCGAGCGACCGCTGCGCCAGCGTGAGCTGCCGCATGGACCCATCGAGCAGGCCGTTGAGATCGTGCGCCAGCGTGGTCAGCCGGTCGGCCACGGGCACCGAGCCCGCGGCGGCGGGCGGCGGGGCGGCCCCACCACGGCGGGCGGACGGCTTCGGATCGCGATCGGGATGATGCTCCATCGCATCATTCATCGGCCCGATCCGCCGCCGACCTGTGTCCGCTGGTCATCATCCGCCGAAGCTGCGCTCTCGGACGTTGACGACCCGCATCATTGGAAGCGTTATTCGCGGCCGATCGCGCAGCACGTGCGCTATGCCACGCCGATGGCGATCGCGTCCCGCTCGCTGAGCAGTCCGCCGTCGGAACGCTCCTTGACGGTGCCGTCCCGCTTCCACGACCGCTCGCAGCGCGGCTCGCTTCGGAGGTCCTCGACCATGATCTCCCCCGCGGACGCATCAACCGCCACGCGGCTGACGCCCAGCAGGTCGGCCAGGTCGAGCGGGCCGAAGGCCGCCAGCACACCGTCGGGGTCGGGCAGCGTGACCCCGGCATCGAGCGGGTTGTCGATGCCCAGGCCGCCCTCGGCCTCGGGCTTGCGGGCCTGCTCGATGCGCACGAGGGCGGCGTCGCGGGTCTGCATGGCGGCCGCCCAGCGGTCCTCGCACGCCACGCCCAAGCTCACGACGAACTCCTCCAGGTGCACGCAGGTCTCGTCGTCGTCCACCCGGCGCAGCGCACGGAAGGCCTCGTCGGCCGTGTGGCAGAGTACCGGCGCGAGCAGGCGGCACAGCCCATCGGCGATGTGGTAGAGCGCCGTCTGCGTGCGCCGGCGACGCAGCGCATCGGGTGCGTCGCAGTACAGGCGGTCCTTGATCGCCGCCAGGTACACGGCGCTGAGCGTCTCGTTGCAGAAGTCGTACAGCAGCGAATGCACGGCGCGGAACTCGTACCGCTCGTACGCCGCGATGACCCCGGTCGCAACTCGGTCGTATTCGGCTAGGGCCCAGGCGTCGATCGATGCCGGCTCGATGGCCGACAACTCGACGGCGTGCTGCGCGGGATCGAAGTCGCCGAGGTTGCCCAGCACGAACCGCAGCGTGTTGCGGACCTTGCGGTAGCTCTCGCCGGCGATCTGGAAGAACTCGTCGTCGGTCTTGGCGTCGTTCTCGTAGCTCAGGCTGCCGACCCACCAGCGGAGCACGTCGCAGCCGTATTTCTCGAAGAGCTTCTCGATGGTGTCGCCGCGGCTCTTGCTGAGCTTGTGGCCGTCCTTGTCGACCATGAAGCCGTGCGTGACGATCTTCTTGTACGGCGGCTCGCCCACGGAACCCAGCGCGCAGGCGAGGCTCGACTGGTACCAGCCGCGGTGCTGATCGGAACCCTCGAGGTAGAGTTCCATCGGGAAGCCCAGCCCCCGCGCCCGCATGACGGCATTCCACGTCGCGCCCGACTCGAACCAGACATCGAGGATGTCCTCGCCCTTGGCCAGCGTGGCCTTGTCCAGGCCGCGCAGCGACTCGGGCAGGTCGGCGTCGGCCGACGCTTGCCAGCCCGCCAGCAGCGTGGCGGCGTCCTCGGTGAACCAGGCGTCGCTGCCCCGCTCGCCGAAGACCGCCGCGATGGCGCGCACGAGCGCGGGCGTCAGCACGGTGTCGCCGTCGGGCGTGACGAACGCGGGGATGGGCAGCCCCCACGACCGCTGGCGGCTGATGCACCAGTCCGGGCGGCTCTCGAGCATGCCCCGCAGGCGGTTGCGGGCCCACGCGGGGATGAAATCCACGCTCTCGGGGTTGCCGGCGTCCACGGCGTGCATCGCGCGATCACGCAGCGACGCCGGCGGGGCATCCTCCCCCGGCACGCCGAACGCGCCGTCGATCGACACGAACCACTGCTCGGTGCAGCGGAAGATGACCGGTGTCTTGCTCCGCCAGTCGTGCGGATAGCTGTGCATGAACGTGTGGTCGTGGAAGAGGTGCCCGCTCTCGCGCAGCCGATCGGTGATGGCCTGGTTGGCCTTCCAGATGCTCTGGCCGGCGATCCACTCGGGCACGGTCTCGTCGTAGGTGCCGTTGCCCCGCACCGGGCAATAGACGGGCAGCCCGACGCGCTTGCCGGTGTCGTAGTCGTCGGCGCCGTGGCCCGGCGCGGTGTGCACCAGGCCCGTGCCATCCTCCAGCGTGACGTACTCGGCCTCGACGATCTGCCAGGCGTTCGAGACGTCGGCGTCGGATTCGCCCAGCGGCGTGGCCGGCGCATCGCGGAACGGGTGCTTGTAGCGCAGGCCCACGAGCTTCTCGCCCGAGGCCGTCGCGAGCACCTGCACGTCCTCGGCCTTGGCGATTCCGGCGACCTTGGACAGCAGGTCCTCGGCCACGACGGTGACGTTGCCGTCGATGCGGGCCACGGCGTACGCGTACTTCTTGTGCACGGCAACCGCGAGGTTCGCCGGCAGCGTCCACGGCGTGGTCGTCCAGATCATGAAGCTGGGCGTCTGCTCGGGGCGATCGTCCCCGGACAGGCCAAACGCCTCGTACACGGCGTCGGCGTCGGCGGCCTCGAAGTCGACGTAGACCGAGATGTCCTCACGATCCATGTACTCTAGCTCGGCCTCGGCGAGCGCCGTCTCGTTGGCGATCGACCAATGCACGGGCTTGAGCGCGCGGTAGACCAGGCCGCGCTCGACGAGATCGGCCAGCACCTCCGTGGTGGCTTGCTCGAACTGCGGGTGCAGCGTGAGGTACGGGTCGCCGTAGTCCGCGAGCGTGAGCAGCCGCACGAGCTGCCCCGATTGCAGCTCGACGTACTTGCGGGCGTAGGCGTCGCACGCGGCACGGATGCGGGCGCGGCGGGCCCACGGATCCAGGCCCTCGAGCTGCTTGATCTCGCCGGACTTCACCAGCTCGGCCATGACCTTGTGCTCGATCGGCAGCCCGTGGCAATCCCAGCCCGGCACGAACGGACAGTCTCTGCCCAGCATGCTCTGGCTGCGGACCACGAAGTCCTTCAGGCACTTGTTGGTCAGGTGGCCCAGGTGGATCGAGCCGTTGGCGTACGGCGGGCCGTCGTGGAAAACGAAGGGCTCGCGGCCCTTGCGTGCTGCACGGAGCCGGCCGTACAGGTCGGAGCCGCTCCACCGCTCGATCGACTGCGGCTCGTTCTTGACCAGGCCGGCTCGCATCGGGAAGTCGGTCTGCGGCAGGTTGAGCGTGGGGCGATAGCGGTTCTTGTCGGCCTTGGGCGTCTTCTTGGTCTGCGCGCCCGCGGGCTGGGTTGGCGTCGATTCGGTCATCGTGCCCTCCGCCCCCGCGTGCGGGGGGCATCGGTCGTCGCTCGGCGGGCTCGCTGCTGCGTGGGGCGGCGAGCCTGTCGCTTGGTGTCGCTTGCCGGCGTGGTTGGCTGTGCGATGGGATTCACGGCGAATGGATGGAACGCGGGAGCGTCGGCGGGGCGTCGCCCGCACGCGGCGTGGGCCCCTCAGCGGGGCGAGATAATTCGCCGGATCGCGGTCATCGTGCAACTGTAGCGCGATGGCCGTGGCTTCTGGCGGCCGGGCCGCGGCCGCGTCGATACGCTGGGGCTGCACCGGCGCGGATGGCCGGCCGTTGATCCAGCTATGTTTGTGCGGCGCGCCGCCCTCCCCGGCCGCCGCCACCACCCGCCCGGACACCCGGCGAGACACACGACGCGTCAACGGATGACCCAGCAGGACGACACAGCACCGGATCTGAGGCGGATGGCCGACCTGCGGCCGTCCGATGGCCTGCGGAAGACGCGGCGGCTCTCGGCTGCGCAGCGGGCGATGGTGTTCGGCGAGGCGATGCCCTGGCTCGACCCCGCCGATCGCCAGCGGGCCGCCGCCTGGTTGGTGCTGCAGGCCGAGCGGGGCAACCGACCCGCCGCGGGCGTCGCCGCCGCGCTGCACCGGCTCGCGCGGATCGCCTGGGGGGGCGACGCGGCCGCCCCCGCCGACGAGGCGGTCTACCAGCTCACGCGGTGCTGGCCCTCGGTGCCCCAGGCGCTCAAGCCCATTGCGCTCTCGATCGGCCCCCGCGCCCGCTGGACGCGGGCCATCGAGCGTGCCGCGGCGAGCGCCGACCCCGCCGCCCGGGCCTCGATCGCCGAGATCGCCGCCACCATCGCCACCCCCGGCGCGATGGACCTGGTGCTCGGGCTGCTGTGCGACGACGTCCGCGGCGTGCAGGTGGCGGCCGAGCGAGCCATCGTCCGCGCCACGGGCCGCGCCGGCCTGCTCGCGGCGGGGGGGGATGCCGACGAGGACGCATCCGCCGGACCGACCCCGGACGACGAGCCCGTCGAGGGCATCGAGGGCGTGCTGGCCCAGGCCATCGCCGAATTCGACCAGCACCGTCGCTTCGGCGTGCTGCTGGCGGCGGTGGCCACGCTATCGGACGCCTCGGCGTCGGCGGCGCGCCGGGGTGTCGGCCACGCGCTGGCGGCCTGGTTCGCCGGCGACTCGACCCCCGCGCATGGCGCCCTGCGGATGGTGCTCCGCAAGGCCGACATCGCGCTGGCCCGCGAGCGTGCGCTCTCCTGGATCGTGCTCGACCCCGTCGCGTCGGCCGCCGGCGACCGGTTGGCGCGGGCCCGCACGCCGGCCGAGCACGACGCGGTGCTCGCCCGGGTCCACCTGATCCGCCGTGCCGAGCGACGCAGCAAGCTGGGCTACCTCCGAGATCGACCCAAGCTGCACAAGCCCAAGGCGGCGGGCCCTGCGGATGCCGGGTTGGACCCGGCCGAGACGCCACCGGCGACGATCCGCTGGCCCGAGGCCTGCCCCGTGCCCGACGAGGCGATGACCGAGGCGCTCTCGCCCGCCGGCCGCGCCGGGCTCGCCGAGTGGCTCGCGGGCATCGGCCTGGACAGCCCGACGCGGACGCACATCCTCATGCGGAGGCTGGTCGACCCCGAGCCCCGCGTGCGATATTCGGTGGTCCGCTTCGGCACCACGACCCTCCGCGAAGACCTCGTGTACGACCCGAGCGGTGCGGTGTCGCGGTCGGCGGCGCTCTCGCTCTCCCGCGTCGGCGAGCCAATGGAGGCCTCGCCCGAGCCGTGGATGCGGGGTCTGGGCCGGCACGCCGACGCCTCGCTCCGCGCCATGGGTACCCAAGAGCGGGCTCGCCACGACGCCGATGCCGCGACCGCCGCGGGAACCTGCGCCGCGCGGCGGCAGGCGTCGGCCGGCACGCTCGACCCCGCGAGCCGCATCGCCGAACGCATCCACTACGCCCTCGACCCCAGCGACCGCATCTCGGCGATGAGGCTCGCCGTCCGCCTCGGCCTGTGCGAGGCGCGCGAGATCCGCGAGGCGATGCTCGAGGTGCTCCGGCTGGGCGACGCCGCGCGGCAGCGCGAGGGCGACGCCAGCCGCGTTGTGGCCACCGCCGTGCGGGCCCTGACCGCTGTGCCGGGCGATGCCGTCGTCACGGCGCTGCACGCCGCGCTGCACGCCGAGCACCCCCGCGTCCGCGCCAACGCCATCGAGGCGCTGGCCGAACGCCGCCGCAAGGGGATGCGGGTCGATCCCGCGGACATATCCCTGATCGAGTTCACGGGCGATGCGCACCAGCGCGTCCGCGCCAACGCGGTGCGGGCGGCGCTCTTTGCGGGGCATCGGCCGGCGTCCAAGCTCGAGGCCAAGCCGACGCCGCCGAACACACCGGAGCGCCCGCACGACCACGAGCGCGCCGGCGAGACGCTCCGCTCGATGCTCGGCGACGAGCGGCCCGCGCACCGCGTGTCGGCGCTCTGGGTTGCGGGCCGGGCGCTGCGGCGCGGGCCCGAGATCGCGCTGGGCACCCGCTGGACCGAGCTGGCGGCGGTCATCGCCGACATGGCCCGCCACGACCCCGACGGCGCCGCCCGCGCCCGGGCCGCCGCCTGCATGGGCAGCCTGGAGGCCGAGGCCCGCCAGCGGTGGCGACGCGGTTCGGGCCGATCGAGCGACGACTCGGCCTTCGACATCCCCGTCGACGAGCTGCGGGCCGTCGCGGCCGAGGCGCGGGTGCTGCCGGGGGGCCAGGTGGAACAGGACACGCCCGCGGGCCGCAGCAGGGGTAAGGGAGCGGTGGCATGATGCGGCTCGTGTTCGCGGCCTCGCTGGCGTTCGTTCTTGTGGTTGCGCCCGATGTGCTGGCATCGGGGCAGTCGCAGGATGTCGACCTGCGCTCCATCGAGCTGGTCATCCCCGGCGCAGAGGAGGGCGCCACGACCGCCGGCGGGGGCGAGCAGCTCGCACCGAGCTGGCGGGATCGCCTGGCGCCCGCCGCCAAGCTGGGCCTGACCGCGATCGCCATCGGCGTGCCGCTGGTGGTCATCGTCGCGGGCCGCCTGTGGCACCGCCTGCCGGCCGAGGACCGCGCCCTCATCGTGCTCTCGATGACGCTGGGACGGGGCAGGACCTTCCGCGACCGCGTGCGATCGCTGGCCGAGCACAGCCGCGGCGTCACGCCACTATCAATGCTGGTGGCGCCCAAGGCCTTCGACGCCGCCCTGGCCAGCGCGAACCACGCCGAGCGGGCGTTCGGCCAGCCGCTCCGGCACGCGGTGCATGGGTTCCGGAAGGGCTAGGGAAGGCTCGGCCGTCCCATGATTCGACGAAAGCACGCGATCGCCTTTGCGTCGTAGTCGTGGTAGTCCTCCCAGATAGTGGCCGTCTTCGAAGCAAATGACGGCGTACTCCACTCCTTCGTGCAGCCTCGTGTGCCACAGTTCGTCTTCCGGCTGGCGGTATCGCGAGAAGTCCCGCTTCACTCGCACTCTCATCGACGGTCCTTCTCCACGAAAAAACCGGCCTTCACAGGCCGGTTTCGAGTGCGGACGAGAGGAGTCGAACCTCCACGGGATTTTACTCCCACTAGGACCTGAACCTAGCGCGTCTGCCAATTCCGCCACGTCCGCGGTTGGTCTGGATCATAGCGCTCCGTAGTGGCCTCCGGCCACACACTCGCTCTCGTACGGCCGCGCGGGGGTGAACCCCGCGGGCCTGATCGAGCGCTGGCCGGTCCCCGACCGTCGATCGCTGGACGCTCCGGTCCCAGCCGGCTGGTGCTACTTCTTCGCCTTGGCCTGGGCCTGCTCGAGGTGCCGCTGGAGCACCTTGTGGCGGATCTCGGCGGCCAGGTCGTCGTTCTCGCGGAGGAACTGCTTGGAGTTCTCGCGGCCCTGGCCCAGGCGGACCTCGCCGTAGCTGAACCATGCGCCGCTCTTGTCGACGACCTTGTGCTCGACGCCCAGGTCCAGCAGATCGCCCGAGATGCTGATGCCCTCGTCGAACATGATGTCGAACTCGGTCTGGCGGAAGGGCGGGGCGACCTTGTTCTTGACCACGCGAGCCCGCACGCGGTTGCCGACGGCCTGCTCGCCGTCCTTGATCGAGCTGATGCGGCGGATGTCGATGCGGACCGAGCTGTAGAACTTGAGGGCGCGGCCGCCGGGCGTGGTCTCGGGGCTGCCGAACATCACGCCGATCTTCTCGCGGATCTGGTTGATGAAGATGACGGTGCAGTTGCTGCGGGCGATGATGCCCGTGAGCTTGCGCATGGCCTGGCTCATGAGGCGGGCCTGCAGCCCGACGTGGCTGTCGCCCATCTCGCCCTCGATCTCGGCGCGGGGGATGAGGGCGGCCACCGAATCGACGACGATGACGTCGACGGCGTTCGAGCGCACCAGCAGCTCGCAGATCTCCAGGGCCTGCTCGCCGGTGTCGGGCTGGCTGACCAGCAGGTCGTCGATGTTGACGCCCAGGCGGCGGGCCCAGGACGGATCGAGCGCGTGCTCGGCATCGATGAAGGCCGCCACGCCGCCGGTCTTCTGCGCGTGGGCGGCCACGGTGAGGGCGAGCGTCGTCTTGCCGCTGGACTCGGGGCCGAAGATCTCGACGATGCGGCCCCGCGGGATGCCGCGGCCGCCGAGCGCCAGGTCGAGCGAGAGCGCCCCGGTGCTGATGCCCGGGATGTTGAGGGCGGCGTTCTCGTCCAGGCGCATGATCGCGCCCTTGCCGAAGTTCCGCTCGATCTGGCCCACCGCGAGGTTGAGCGCCTTGGCCTTCTCGGGATTGGGCTCGGGCTTGGTCGCTGCGCCCGACGCGGACGCGGGCGGCTCGGGAGCCACGATCTCGGCGGCGCCGTTGCCCTTGGGGCGGCCGGGCTTCGAACCGTTGGGGCTGGACGAACTGGGCTTGGGCTCGACGGATGCGGGGGCCTTGGTGGCCGTCCCGCCCTCGGACTTCGCGCGTGCCATGGGCACACCTCCGGTTGTCTTCGGCGTGCCGTGGCCTGCGCGGACCTCGTTCGCGGACGGGGCCGGCCGGGCGTCACGCCGCTGCAGCACGTCGTGCCCGCGCCGGCCCACCGTGGCCTCGTGCGTCGGGTGCCGGGGGCGGTGCTGGTCGCGTGCCCGGCTTGCCGCGAGTTTACCAGAGCCCAAACAAGCAGTCAACCGTCCGGCATGCATTCGGGTGCGAAGATTTCGCAAGCGCGGCCGCCGCTGGTATGCTGGCGTCGCACCCGAGGGAGGATCAGGACGTGCCCGAATCCATCACCATCGACGGCCCGTGCCCGCTGACGGCCTACGTCGTGAGCGACCCGGCGGGCTGGACCATCGAACCGGGCGGCCCCAAGCGGGACTGGATGGACAAGACGCCCGGCAAGGGCGCCTACCGCTGCCTGCCGCTGGCGATGGCCAACCAGGCGGGCTGGATCATCGGCTGCCCCGCCACGTTCTCGTGCCGCTGGAACGGCAAGGACTCACCCGATGGGCTCACGATCAAGGTCCACGACGGACCGCCCGGGATCGAACCCTACATCTCGAGCCACTTCGGCAGCGGCATCCTGACCTTCCGGCTGCCGTGGCTCTTCCGCACGCCGCCAAAGATCGGCCTGTTCGTCCGCGGCGCGACCAACAGCCCCAAGGACTTCGCGGTGCCGCTCGACGGCCTGGTCGAGACCGACTGGTCGCCGTCGACCTTCACGATGAACTGGAAGATCATGAAGCGGGGCACCGACGTGTGGTTCAAGAAGGGCGACCCGGTGTGCATGCTGCAGCCCTACCCCATGGCGCTGCTGGAGTGGACCGAGCCGAGGTCCCAAGCGATCGACAGCGACCCGAAGATGCACGAGGCCTACCTGACCTGGGCCGCCTCGCGGCAGCAGGCCATCGTCCAGAGGGCCGAGACCGGCGAGGACGTCTGGCAGAAGGACTACCTCAAGGGCCAGACCGTCAGCGGGCCGGCTCCCGAGCACCATCGCTCGAGGCTGAAGCTGAAGGACTTCGGCTAGAAGTCGCGCCGCTTGAAGATCCAGCAGGCGATGGCGAGGATGAAGGCCTCAAAGGCCAGGCTGGTGCCCAGGATCCACCCGAGCGAGCGGGACTCATATTCCGCTTCGGCGGCCTCGCTGGCTTCTTGCTGGACGGCGATGTCGTCGTTGGTGGGCTCGGGCTGCCGAACGCGGGCGGTCTCCTCGGGATCGATCAGCACACGCCCGAGCAGCGCCGTAGTTTCGCTCGTCTTGGGGAGCGGCGCCTTGACGTAGCGGAGCAAGTCCGTCCAGAACTGCCACTCGCGTTCGGCCTGCGTGGCCTCTTCGAGATCGAGGCGCCGCGACGGCAAGATGGGGCTGCGCTCGTCGAGTTGCTCGGCCGTGAGATCGAGCGACTCCAGCGGCTCCAAGCCCTCGGCCTCGCGACGCTCGTTCTCCTCGTTGAGCAGCACCAGACGCGCCGCTCGCTCGGCGCGTTCGAGGCTGGCGGCGGCCCGCTCCAGGCGCACCTCGGCGGTTGCGTTGAAGGCAACGATGGTCTCCTCGGTGCGGTTGTAGATGATCAGCGCACCCCAGGCCAGGCCGGTCAGCAGCAACGCGGCGATGGTCGATCGAGTGATGATGCCCAGCAGGGTGCAGAACGCGAAGAGATAGCTGAACATCACCGTCACGATGGGTATCGCCAGGAAGATGCTCCACTCCCAATCGCCACCCCGGATGCCGATGACGAGGAACGCCCCCGCAGAGAACACGGCCACCTGGAGAGCCGTGAACAGCAGGCCACCGGCGAACTTGGTCAGCAGCAGCCGCACCCGGCCGATGGGTCTGGACAGGATGGCCTCGATCGACCCACTCGAGATCAGGTCCGGCACGATGCCGGCCGTCGAGATCAGGGCCAGCACGATGGCGATCCAGGTCAGCCAGACCTGCACGCCCAGCCCGAGGAACATGTTCTTGTAGAAGAGCGACGGCGGAATGTTCTCGCTCGTCACGGCGAACTCGCCGAGGCTGCTGAAGAGCACGAAGCCCGCGAAGGTGATGCCCTTCTCGTTGATCCCCGCCGTGCCGCACACGGCCACGACCAGCACCGTCAGGATCATCGTGATCCAGAACAGCTTCTTGGCGTGCAGCTCGCGGTAGGCGTCGACCAGCAGCGCGATCGTCTGGGTGATCATGCCCCACCCCCGTTCGTGCCGGCGGCGGCCCGGGCCGCGCCGGGCGAGTCGTCCCGCTCGACGGCCTGCAAGAAGAGGTCCTCCAGCGACGGACGGTGCTTGCGGACCTCGCGGATCACCCCGCCCTTGGCCCGGATGGCATCGAGCACGGGCTGGATCACGCCGGCCTCGGTCGTGCCGATCCACAGGCGGCTGCCGTGTACCTCGACGGGCTCGCCCGTCGCGAGCTCGCCCCGGAGCCCGACCCGGCGGGCGAGCGGCGAGGTCGTCGGCGGCGCCAGGCCCGCGGTCGGCGACGGCGCATCATTGCCGCCCCCACGCGCGAGGTCGGGCAGCGCCCTGGCGAACGCATCGCCCGCGAGCTCCGGTGCGGCGTCCAGCTCGATCTCGTAGCGATGCATGCCTTCGGTCAGCTCCTCGATGGTGCCCATCGACACGACCTGGCCCTTGTGCATGATCGCCACGCGGTCGCACACCATCTCCAGCTCGCCCAGCAGGTGGCTGTTGATGAACACGGTGCGGCCCTCATCCCGCATCCGCATGAGCATGTTTCGGATGTCGCGGCGGCCCACCGGATCGACGCCGTCGGTCGGCTCGTCGAGGATGACCAGCTCCGGATCGCTCACGAGCGCCTGGGCCAGGCCGATCCGCTGCCGCATGCCCTTGGAGTACCCGCCGACCTTCTTCTTGTGCCACGCGCGCATGTTGACGAGGTCGAGCAGCTCGTCGGCGCGGCGGCGGCGATCGGCCCTGGGCATCTTGGCCATGGCCCCGAAGAACTCCAGCACCTGCTGCCCGGTCAGGTGCTTCGGCAGGTTGTGGTGTTCGGGCAGGTAGCCCACGCGGGTGAGGGCGGCCTTGCGGCCCAGCGGCTCGCCCAGCAGCCGCCCCGAGCCGCCGCTCCGCTTGACGGCGGTGATCAGGATCTTGACCAGGGTGCTCTTGCCCGCGCCGTTGGGCCCCAGCAGCCCGAAGATCGACCCCCGGGGCACGTCCATGGTCACGCCCCGCAGGGCGTGGACCCTCCGGCCGTACCGCTTCCGGAGGTCCTGCAGCTGGACGACGGCATCGCTCATGGGCGTATCTCCCCGCCGCGTTGGTTCGGGATCTTCCCTCGGGCGTTTTGCCGGTCCGCCCCGGATGGCCCACCCCACGCGGAGCACCTGCGCAAGAAATCGATTGTTGCGCGCACACCCGGGCCGCGGCGTACGACCTTGGGGCGAAGGAGCCGATCCATGCCCACGATGCACACCAGCCCGCCCGACTCGCTCGCCGCCGTCGACGACGCAACCGCCCTGCGGCGCTACGTCCGCACCGGCGATCCGGAGGCCTTCGAACTGCTCGCGCGGCGGTACTACGCGATGGTGGTGGCGACCTGCCGCCGCCGGCTCGGGAGCGACGCCGACGCCGAGGACGCCGCCCAGGAGACCTTCCTGAGGCTCGCCCGCAGCGCCGGACGCGTCCGCAGCAACGTGGCGGCATGGCTGCACGCCTGCGCCATCGGCACCTCCATCGACCTCGTCCGCCGGGCCGGCGCACGATCGCGGGCCGAGCGGACGGCGGCGGACCGCCGCGATCACGCCCTCGAGCCGCCCGCCAGCGAGCGGCTATGGATCGACCTGGAGCCGGTCATCGACCAGGCCCTGGCCGAGCTGGGCGACGAGGATCGCCAGCTGGTCGTGGCTCGATTCCTGGCCGGCCGATCGCAGGCCGAGCTGGCCCGCGAGCTGGGCGTCAGCGAGGGCACCGTGTCGCGGCGGGTCTCCCGCGTGCTCGAGAAGCTCCGCCGCCGGCTCGCGAGGGGCGGTCTCTCGGTCGTGGGCGTGGTGGCGCTCGGCGCGGCGTTGCGGCACGCCTCGGATGCCGCGTCCGCGGGGACCGCCTCGTCGGGCGTCGCGAAGATCGCCATCGCGGGCATCGGGGTGCAGAAGTCCAAGCTGCCCGCGGTGCTGGTGTCCGCGGGGCTGGCGGCCAGCATCGGGGCGGCGGCCACGGTCGCGACGGTCCTCGCCGTTGGCCCCGGAAGCGGCGCCGCCGGTGGTACGCCCGCCGCGCCGCCGATGCCCGCGTTGGTGCTCGGCGCGGGCGTCTCCGCCCGAGACGCCGGGCCACCGCCCCCCGCGCGAACCCTCGGCCCGTTCGAGATCATCTCGGCCTACGACGAGGACTTCGACGCCAGCGGCACGTTCGTCACGGGCAGGAGCCTCGCCCTCCGCCGCGGCGTCGACGCCGCGACCGGCGTGCCCGTGCGCATCCGGCTGGACATCCGCGAGACCCGCGTGGTCGAGGACGACCGACGAACCAAGAGCCTCCGCGAGGTCGCCGAGCTCGACGCCATCACCGCCAGCGTGATGCCCCGGGAAGACGAGTGGCAGCGCTTCGAGCGCGGCGAGGCGCTGACGCTCCGAGTCGCCTTCGACCAGTACGACCGCATCGTGATCCGCGAGAAGGACGACAAGGTCCAGATGGGCAAGAACGAACCGGCGTGGTACGGCGTCCGCCCGCCGCTGGGGTGGGACGAGCGGGACGACATCCCCGACGACGCCGGCCCGCTGGGCATCCTGGGCCCGTGGACCGAATCCGAGCGCATCCCGGTCACCATGAGCGGCACGGAGATCCGCTTCGGGCCCGATGGATGGAACGCCGGCCGCTACCGCATCATCGAGTGGATCCAGATGTCGGGCTACTCGCGGGTGCTCAGCATCCAGGCCGGCGGCCGCGACCCGAGGCTCATCGGCACGCGGTTCCGGCTGTTGATCCGCAAGAAGGGTGACGACTACGAGATCGCGTACTTCACGCCGTCCTCGGGCCGCAGCACCCGCTGGCCCGCGTCCTTCGAGTACACGGCGGAGAATCCCGTCCGCGTCGTGACCATCGCGGGGGACCGCTAGATGCATGCCCCCCGCCACACCCTCCGGCCCGCGCGATCGGGCGTCACCATCATCGAGGTCCTCGTCACGCTCGGCATCCTGGTGGTGCTGTTCACCATCGCCACGCCCATCATCCTGCAGGGCCGCTTCGCCGCCAAGCAGACCCGGTGCCTCAGCAACATGCGGCAGGTGCTCGTGGGCGTCAACGCGTTCTCGGCGTCCAACGCCAGCCGGCTGCCCGAGAACCGCGTGCTCGAGTCCTCTTCGGAGTACATCACCTGGCGGCGGCTGCTGATGGACCAGCAGTACGTCGACGACGCGACCATCTGGAGCTGCCCGCTGCACCCCGAGCCCGGGCCGCGCAGCGAGGTCGGCTACGAGACCGGCGGCGCCCGCTGCGTCGGCGACGTCGTCTCGAGCTACGCCCTCAACGGCCACCTGCTGTGGCGCCGCGACCAGCGCGACGAGCAGGCCCGCATCAGCGACGCCGTCATCGATCGCCCCAGCCACACCATCCTCGTGGCCGAGACCAACCGCGCCTTCTGCCACCTCCGCGTCAGCCCGCCGATCGTGGCCAACTACTTCGGCGACAATCCCGGGCCGTACAGCTACTGGCACGACGGCAAGGGCGTCTACGGATTCCAGGACGGCCACGTCGAGATCCTGGGATTCCTCGAGACCGGCAACCCCGACTGCCGCTGGCACAACCGCCAGGACCTGACGCCCGACCCCTTCGTGCCGCAGACCACCGAGGAGCGCAAGCCCCACGGCCACCCGGACTGGAAGTTCCTGGTGCCCGAGATCTATCGACGCTGATCCGGCGCCGCTGATCCGGCGCCGCCAATCGTCCTCTCAATGGACCGGGCGTCAGCCCTTGCGGGCCACGACGTGGAACACGTGCCAGTGCTTGGCCTGCCCGCCGGCGTCCTCGCCGTCGCGCTCCTCCTCGTCGAAGCGGACGAGATCGAAGCCGTCGAAGCACGCCAGCGCCGCGGTGCGGGTGAGGTGCGTGCGATCGGGCAGCGCCGCCCACGTATCGCGGTCGCCGAAGAGCTGGCCCGCGAACACGCCGCCGGAACGAATGGCCGCCACGATGCGTGCCCAGAGGTCCGGGAAGGCGGCGGGCTCGCAGAACGGCAGCGCAAAGCTGGCGTTGAGCAGGTCGCAGGCCGGCAGCTCGGCGGCCTCCATCGCCGCGAGCCGGACCTCGAGTCGATCCGCGGTGGCCTTCGGTATCGCCGGATTGTGCGCGGTGAGCTCCACCGCCATTTCGTGCCCGTCGAGCGCCAGCACCCGCCAACCCCGCGCGAGCATCGCGGCGGCGTCGCGGCCCTCGCCGCAGCCCAGGTCGATCGCAAAGCCCGGCGCATCGAACAGGTCCAGGGCCTGCAGCGTGGTCTCCCGCGGCGGCTTGCCCGCGACCGCCCGGAAGTAGCCCGGCCAATCCCGCTCCGCGGCGCGGGCGAACGCGGGCCCCGGATCGGGACGGCCCGCGAGTTCGTCCCACGGGTCGGGCCCGCGGGCTTCTCCTCCGGCGGGCGGGATGGCGGCGGGGTCGGCCATAGCGTTGAGCCTATGTACGGAAACCTGCGCGCGTTCGTGGACGCCCTCCGCCGCAACGGCGAGCTGCTCGAGATCAACGATCCGGTGTCGCCGACGCTGGACATCGCGGAGCTGGCCGACCGCGCGAGCAAGGCCCGGGCGCCCAACGCGTGCGCCGCGGCGACGCGGGCCAACGACCCGCGCTTCCACGATCGAGGCGGACCGGCGCTGCTGTTCACGAACGTGCAGGGCAGCGCCTTCCCGGTGCTGATCAACGCCTTCGGCAGCTACCGCCGCATGGAGATGGCGCTGGGCTGCCACGAGGCGTGGCAGCCGAAGATGGCGCTCGCACCCGTGTCGAGCGCCGGCGTCGTCGCCGCCCCGAGCGGAAGACCGGACCAGGGCAAGCGCGCGGGAGGCCTCGAGGGCATCGCGGCGCTGATCGCCGAGCTCACCAAGCCCCAGCCGCCGCGCTCGCTCGGCGAGGCGTTGCAGAAGGCCAGGCAGTTCGCGCCGCTGCTCAAGATCGGACCCAAGCGAATGCGCGGCGCGGGTCCCTGCCAGGAGGTCGTACACACCGGCGACGACATCGACCTCGCCACGCTGCCGATCCTCCGCTGCTGGCCCCTGGATGGCGACTTCGAGGCCGTGGGCTACCCGGCGGACATCAACGACGGCATCGATGCACTAGGCCACACCAACATCGACGCCGATCGATGGGACGCCGAGTTTCGCGGGCGGTATATCACGCTGGCGGGCATCCACACCATCCACGCGAGCGACCGCCACGAGACGCGGCCCGCGAGCCACAACATCGGCATGTACCGCGTACAGCTGCTGGGCAAGAACCGCCTGGCCATGCACTGGCACCTGCACCACGACGGCGCAAGCCACTGGCGGAGCTGGAAGAAGCTGGGCGAGCCCATGCCCGTCGCCATCGCGCTCGGCGGGCCCAGCGTGCTGCCCTACGCGGCCACCGCACCGTTGCCCCCCGGCATCAGCGAGCTGCTGATGGCCGGCTTCCTGAACGGCCGGGGCATCCGCATGTGCCGCGGCAGGACGGTGCCGCTGTGGGTGCCCGCCGACGCGGAGATCGTCATCGAGGGGCGGGTCAGCACCGAGGCCGGCTACCCGGGCTGGGATCCGCGCGAGACGGACGAGCCACTGGGCACGGGCGCCGTGTTCGAGGGCCCCTTCGGCGACCACACCGGCTTCTACAGCATGCCGGACCGCTACCCCATCGTTGAAATCGCCGCCGTCACGCACCGGCGCGACGCGGTGTACCCCACTACCGTCGTCGGGCTGCCGCCGCAGGAGGACTACTTCCTGGGCAAGGCGACCGAGCGGCTGTTCCTGCCCCTACTCAAGACCATCGTGCACGACATCGAGGACTACGACCTGCCGCTCTTCGGCGCCTTCCACAACTGCGCGATGATCAAGATCAAGAAGGCCTACGCGATGCAGGGCCGGCGGGTCATGGCGTCGATCTGGGGCGCGGGCCAGATGGCCTGGACCAAGTGCCTGTTCATCGTCGACGAGTCCGCCGGCGTCCACGACCACGTCGAGGTGCTGCGGCTGGCGGCCGAACGCTGCGATCCGATCGCCGACGTCGTGCTCACACGGGGCCCGCTGGACATCCTCGACCACGCGGCCCCGGCGCTCGGCGCGGGCACCAAGATCGGCTTCGATTGCACGCGGAAGTTGCCCGGCGACCGGCTCGACGGCGATCCGCCCCGCAGGACGGTTCCCGACGCGCAGGCCATCGTGGCGGGCGTCGACGGGGCGGCCATGCCCGTGCCGGGCTGGCTCTTCATCGCCACCGCGGCGCGCGGCGACGCGGTCGAGGCCCTGTGGACGCGGGTGGCCGACGCCATCGGCGACGCCGTGCCATTCGTGGTGTTCCTGGGCGAGGGCGTCCGCGTCGATTGCGTCGACGAGGCCATGTTCCACTTCCTGGCGAACATGGATCCGGGCCGCGACGACCTGCCGACGCCGGACGGCCTCCGCGTCCGCGCGTGGGACGCGACGCCCAAGGCACCGGGCGCACTCCGCGGCTACGGCGTGCGGGCCTGGCCACCGGTGATCCGCCACGACGACGGCGCCCGCGGGCGGGTCGCGTCGGTCGCGGACCGCTTCGAGGATGCGCGAGAGTTCGTGGGGCCGGGGTAGCGGCGTTGCTCGCCTAGGGGTCGCGCGTCTCGGCGACGAGGTTGCCCTCGGCCAGCTCGTTCGACACGTAGCGGTCGAGGAGCGTGACCAGTTCGTTGCGGAGGTCCCGGCTGCGGATCGCGTCGGTCCGCTTGAAGTCGTTCATCATGATCGAGAAGGCAAGCACGGGCTGGCCGCTGCGGCCCGGCAGCACGTAGCCCGACAGCGTGCGGACGCCGTTGAGGTAGCCGCTCTTGGCGGCGATGCGGTTGTCCAGGTCGCGATCCCTCGGGAAGTTGCGGCGGAGGGTGCCCTCGCCGGGTCGGGCGAGCGAGGCCAGGAACAGGTCCCGCCGGTCCTCGTCGGGCAGGTCGTTCATGTGGGCGAGCAGGGCGACGATGGTGGCGGGCGCGACGGCGTTGTCGCGGCTCATGCCCGAGCCGTCGGCCACGCGGAGCTCCTGCACCGCCGACGGGCCGAGCGCATCGACCAGCAGCGAGCGCACGGCCGCGGCGCCGTGGCCGAAGCTGCCCGGCTCGCGGGTCAGCTCGTGTCCCAGCCGCTTGAGCAGCGCCTCGGCGTAGAGGTTGTAGCTGTCGCGGTTGCAGCGATCGAGGGCCTCGGCCAGCGTCGTCCGCTCGCGGTGCACAACGGCGCCGGTCGGTCGCTCGCCGGGCGAGGCGCGACGGACGGCATCGATGGCCAGGCGGCCCGGCTGGCCGACCTGCACGCCCTCGCGCTCCAGCCCCTCGGCGATCATCTCGGCGAAGAGCGTGGCGGCGTCGTAAACCGACACGCGTGCGCTCACCGAGCGCGAGAGCGAGCCCGACACCCGCAGCCGGTTGGCGGCATCGTCGCGGCGGATGGCGATGGCGCTGCGGTGCGGCCGGCCGGCGGCGGTGCGGCTGGCCACCGTGCTCGTGACGTTCTGGATCTCCACGCCGCTGGCGTCGGGCTCGACGGCGATCCGCCCGGGCTGGTTGATGGTCGTCGGGCCGGCGAACACGTTGACGATGTTGAGGTGGAAGTTCAGCCCCCGCACCTCGGCGCAGTAGTAGTTCTGGAGTTGCTCGGCCGGCCAGCTCGGGTGCACGACCTCGCCGTCGAAGATGCCGTCGGCGATAACGATCTCGCGGATCGGCCCGTCGTCGGCCACCGCGATCTTGGCGGCGATGGTGTCGACCAGGCCGTCGACGTCCTTGGGGCCCGCGCGGTCGGCCAGCAATACGGGGTCGCCCAGGCCCGGGTCGCCCGCGCCGACGATGACCAGCAGGTCGCCGTCTCGGACGAACTTCGTCTCGAAGGCGAAGACTGGGTCCAGGGCCAGCACCGAGGCGGCGCTGGTGAACAGCTTCATGTTCGAGGCGGGGATCCGCGGCTCGTAGGGATCCACCTGCGCAAGCTGGCGGCCCGTGGCCAGGTCGACCACCGAGATCCCGATGCTGGCGCCCTCCAGCCCGTTGCGGGCCAGGATGCGATCGATGTCGCGCTGCAGGTCGACGCCCAGGGCGCTCGCGGCGACGAGCAGGACCGCCAGGGCCGCGGCATGCAGCCGCGCCATCGAACTACGCCGAACCTCGCTCACCATGCTGCTGCCTCCGTGCTGCTGCCTCCGTGCCCATTTGCGGCCGAGCACGCCGCCCGGGTGGTGTGCATCGGCCAGATCACCGGCGGGCGGTGAGCGGCGAGCATATAAGTTCCCCGCGTCCCACGACGCGTGCGGGGAGCCCGAGCATGGCCCAGGACGACACCCAGCACCACACCGACACGCAGCCGGCACCCGACGGAAGCAGCCCGGAGACGCCGGGCCGTGTGCTCGTGGTCGACGACAACGCCCAGAACGCCGAGCTACTCGAGGCCTACCTGGACGATCTGGGCGTGGAGGTCTCGATCGCCGCCGACGGCGAGGCCGCCCTGCGGATGGTGGCCGAGCACACCCCGGACCTGGTGCTGCTGGACATCATGATGCCCCGCATGAGCGGCTACCAGGCCTGCGAGCGGCTGAAGGGCGACCCGGCGACCCGCGACATCCCCGTGATCATGGTGACGGCGCTCGGCGAGGTGGGCGACGTGGAGAAGGCCGTCGAGAGCGGGGCGGACGACTTCCTGACCAAGCCCGTCAACAAGCTCGAACTGCTGACCCGAGTCCGTTCGCTGCTGCGCGTGCGGCGGCTGCAGGTCGACCTCGAGAAGGCCCAGCGGGACCTGAAGCGGTACCTGCGGGACGAGGGCGCGTAGCCCGGCGCATTCGCGCGGTCATGCCATGGCGGCGGCCAGCTCGCCGCCGAGCCGCGCGTTGGCCCGGACGAGCGCGAGGTTTGCGCGCAGCGTGCTACCCCCCGAGATCTCGTGCAATGCCGCGAGGATGGACGGTGTGACGTCCCGGCCCGTCGCCGACGCCGCCCGTTCGCGGGCCTGCGCGAGCCAGTCGTTCCAGGCGGCGGGATCGATCGCGTGGGACTCGGGCGCCGGCTGCGCGACGAGCACGCCGCGGCCGGTCTCCGCGAGGCTGCGGCGGACGAAGCCCGCGAGGCCGGCGACGTCGTCGAATCGAGCATCGACGCCCGCGGCCCCGTCGCGGAGGTAGAAGGCGGGGAAGGCGTCCGTGCGGTAGCCCACGACGGGCACGCCGAGCGTCTCGAGCAGCTCCCGAGTGGACGCGACGTCGAGCAGGCCCTTGACGCCGCTGCATGCGACGGCAACGGGGTACCGGGCCAGTGCGGCGAGGTCGGCGCTGACGTCCAGCCGCTGCGCGAGATCGGGGTGCACCCCGCCCAGGCCGCCCGTGGCGACGACGCGGATGCCGGCGGCGGCCGCCAGCTGGATGGTGGCGCCCGCGGTGGTCGCCGCCATGCCACCCCGCGCACAGGCCACGCCCAGGTTGGCCGGGTTGGCCTTGGTAATCTCGGGTTCGGCAAGGAACTCGGCGAGTTCGTCGGCCGACAGCCCCACGACGGGCGTGCCGCGGAGCACGCCGATGGTCGCGGGCCGTCCGCCGGCGTCGCGGACGATCTGTTCGAGCTCGCCGCCGAGCGTGGCGCCCTCGGCCCTCGGCACGCCGTGGGCGAGCAGCGTGGTCTCGAGCGCAACGGCAGCACGCCCGGCGACGCGTCGCACGGTGGTGCGATGGGTCGCGCGGGCGTGGGGTTGGTCGGCCATGCGGCGGGGCTGGTGGGCCGGACGATCTCGCGTCCGGCCCGGGATGGCTAGGCGACGGCGTCCTTGAGGCCCTTGAGGGGGCGGACCTTGACGACGTTGCGGGCGGGCTTGGCCTTGAAGACGGTCGGTTCGCCGGTGAAGGGGTTGATGCCCTTGCGGGCCTTGGTGGCGGGCTTGCGCTGCACGGTGACCTTCATCATGCCCGGCACGTTGAAGGTGCCGACGCTGCCCTTCTTGAGGTCGGCGGCGATCATGGTCGCCATCGTGTCGAAGACCTGGGCGACCTCCTTCTTGGAGATGCCCACGTGCTCGGCGATGAGGGCCTGGATCTCGCTCTTGGTGCGGGGCTTGCCCTTCGCGCCGGTGATCCGGGCGCTGCCGGACTTGGCGGCGGTGCTCGTGCGCCGCGTCGAGGTCTTGCGGCTGGTGCTCGCCTTGCGGCTGGTGGCGGTGCTGCGGGGGCGGCGGACCGTCTTCTTGGTGGTTTTCCGGGTGGAACGGGTGGTGGTTCTCTTGGCCATGGTCGTGCACTCCGTGCGTGCGGTCTGGCGTGTGCGCCGTGCGGGTGCCCATACTCCGGGCACGAATTAAACGCATCCGCTTGCCGCAAACAAGTCGGCTGATTGCTCGGCGACCCTAAAAAAACCGGTGTTTTTGCCGATTATTTCCGTTTTTCTCCCGCGGCGAGCACCTCGACGCGGATCGGTGCGTGGTCCGACTCGCGCTCGTCGAGCGCTTCGGCCACGATGCGCACCGACGAAACGCGGTCGCGCAGCCGCCCCGAAACGAACGCGCCGTCGATCTCGGCACTGCCCAGATTGCCGCGCCAGGTGACGCCGTCGGGGTCCGCCGCGGGCACGCGGACGACGCCGAGCGAGGCCAGCCGCCCCATTGCAACGGCGTCGGCCTTCGCGAGCGCGGGATGGCCCCGGGGCGGCGCGTTGAAGTCGCCGACGACCGCGAGATCGCCCGTGGCGGCCCGCGCCCGACGCTCGACGCCGCGCCAGGCGGCCACCCGGAGCCGAGGCTCGTGCGGCAGATGGACCGCCAGCAGGTCGAGGGGACGGCCGGGCGAGCCCGGGCCGCTCTCGCAGCGGCACGGCAGCATGGAGGGCCTGACGCCGCCCGTAGGCGGGGGGTGCTCGCCGTGCTCCTCGTGGCCAGCGTGCTTCTGGTGCTCGCCGTATTCGCTGCACATCGGCAGCCGCGAGAGCACGAGCAGCCCGTTGCCACGGCCGACGCGGGCGGCGGCGTGCCAGCGCCAGCCGTGGTCGGCCAGGATGCCGATCAGCTGGCCGGCGGCGGGCCAGCGGACCTCGCTGAGGGCGACGACGTCGGCGTCGAGATCGAGCAGCCGCAGGATGATCCGAGGCAGCCGCCGCCCGCCGCCGTGGCAGATGTTCCAGGCCGCCAGGGTGAGCATCGTGGACCCCATCAGATTTGATCGCATAATGTTTGGAATGACACCGGGGCGTCGCTCGTGCTGAACTGGCTCTTCGTCGACATGGATAGCTTCTTCGCGTCCATCGAGCAGCACCTGAGGCCCGAGCTGCGCGGGCGGCCCGTAGGGATCGTTCCGACGGATTCCGAGGGGACCTGCGTCATCGCCGCCAGCCAGGAAGCCAAGCGGGCCGGCGTCTCGGTGGGCACGCGGGTGCACGAGGCCCGGCGGCTGTGCGGCGACATCGCCTTCGTGCAAGCCCGGCCGCCCACGTACGTCGACGTGCACAGAGAGGTTATGGCCTGCATCGACCGGTGCGCACCGGTGCACAAGGCCTATTCCATCGACGAGTGGTCGGTGCGATTGGTGGGCGCCGAGCGATCGGCGGCGGCGGCGCGCGCCCTGGGCGAGCACATCCGCTCGGAGATCCGCGCCGGATTCAGCGAGGCGATCACCTGCTCGGTGGGGATCGCGCCATCGCGGCTGCTGGCGAAGATCGCCAGCGATCTGGACAAGCCCGATGGGCTCGCGGTGCTGGCGATCGAGGACATGCCCGATCGCCTCGGGCACCTCGAACTCGACGATCTCACGGGCATCGCACGATCCATGGCGGCGCGACTACGAGCCGGGGGCGTTTCTACCGTCCGCGACTTGTGGAACCTAGATCGGCGAGAGGCCATCGGGCTGTGGGGCTCGGCGATCGGCGGGGATTGGTGGGCCGGTTTCCACGGCCTCGACGAGCCCGAGATCCCCACCAGGCGGAGCTCGATGAGCCACGCCAACGTACTCGAGCCGAGGCTCCGTGATCCCCGGGGAGCCCGCACGATGCTCGTGAGGCTCGTCAGCAGGCTCGGCCGGCGGCTGCGCAACGACGGATACCTCGCCGGCGAACTCGGCATCGGTGTCCGGCTCGACGGCGGCGAACGCTGGCATGCCTCGGCCACGCTGCCGCACGTGCAGGACACGCCCGAGCTGCTGAATTGCTTCTACGGGCTGTGGGAGCGGCAGACCTGGCGGGGGACGCGACCGCTGCAGGTGCACGCGGCGGTGGGCGGACTGGTGCGCGCTGATGGGCAACCCGGCATGCTGTTCGGCCTGGAGCGCGCGCCCGCCGAGCTGTCGCGGGTGCTCGACGCGGCGACCGATCGCTGGGGGCCGGCCTCGCTCTACTTTGGATCCATGCACGGATGCAGCCACCAGATGGACGACAAGATCGCCTTCGGGCGCATCCCGCCATCGATGGCGACGCCCGATCGCGCGGTCGGCCCGAAGACGGGGGCCACGCATGCCCGCTGAGGGAGCACCCTGCGACGTGCTCGTCACCCGAGCCGTGCCTGGAACGCTCGACGCAGACGGTGCGCGCGTGCGGGTGCTGGGGCATGAGATGCCGCCGCGGGCGACGGTGCTGGAGGCCATCCGGGGCGCGCGGTTGCTGGTCAGCATGTTCACCGACCGCGTCGACGCCGAGATGCTCGAGGCCGCGGGCGGCTCGCTGCGGGGCGTGTGCCAGTACGCCGTGGGCGTGGACAACATCGACCTCGACGCCTGCCGTGATCGCGGCGTGCTGGTTACCAACACGCCCGACGCGGTGACCGAGGGCACGGCCGATCTGGCGTGGGCGCTGCTGCTGGCCGTCGCGCGGCGGGTGGTCGAGGCCGACCATTACGCCCGCAGCGATGCGTACCCCGACAACGGCCCGCTGGGCATGGTCGACTTCCTGGGGGCCGACCTCACGGGGCGGACGCTGCTGATCGTGGGGGCGGGGCGGATCGGCCGGGCGGTGGCGCTGCGGAGCCTGGGCTGGGGCATGCGGGTGCTGTACGTGGCCCGCAGCCGGCACTGGGACTTCGAGCTGGCGCCCCTCGCCGCCGAGCGGGTGGAGCTCGACGAGGGGCTCGCGCGGGCCGACGTGGTGAGCCTGCACACGCCGCTGACCGACGAGACGCGGCACCTGATCGACGGACGGCGGCTTGGGCTGATGAAGCCCGGCGCGATCCTGATCAACACGGCCCGCGGTCCGGTGGTGGACGAAGCGGCCCTCGCGGGCGCGCTCGATGCGCGGGCCATCCGGGGCGCGGGGCTGGACGTCTACGAGCGCGAGCCGGCGATCCATCCCGGGCTGCGGACCGCGGACAACGCGGTGCTCACGCCGCACATCGGCAGCGCCGAGACGCGGTACCGCGAGATGATGACCGAGATGGTGTCGGCCAATGCGCGGGCGATCCTGGCGGGCGGCGAGCCGCCGAATCGGATCGCGTAAACAGGCCTAGGGCGTGTAGCGCCGCGGAGCGGCAGCGCCGAACTGGTGGTCGAGGTACTTGGCGGTGTAGTCCACGAGGCTGGTGGCCTCGGGGATGTCGGGGTTGCTGGTGGGGCCCATGGGCTCGAAGCGCATGCCCTTGAAGCGGGTGACGGCCTCCTCGATCGGCAGGCCGTACTGCAGGGCGAGGCTCAGGGCGCGGCAGTAGGCCTGGACCATGCCCTTGATGGTCGAGCCCTCCTTGGCCATCTTGATGAAGACCTCGCCCGGGCTGCCATCGTCGTACAGGCCGATGGTGAGATAGCCCTCGTGGCCGCCCACGCTGAACTTGTGCGTGACGGCGTTGCGGGTAGTGGGCAGCAGGCGACGCTCGGCCATGACGTGCATTGTGGGCCTCTTGGACGGATCGATCTCGGGTCCGGACGCGTGACGAGCCCGAATATCGGTCGTTGTAGGCGGACTGGACGAGCACGGGCGTTGCCCCCGGGCTCAGCCCAGCCGATACTTACGCAGCCGCGACGTCGCCGGACCGGAATCCGAACCCGGCGCGTCCCAGTGTGATACCACGCGGGAGACCGCGTCCGAACGCCGGCACGATGCGCAGCGAACCGATCACATCCCGAACGACTCGCTGCGGCCGGGCGGTCACCCTGGCGGCGCTGGCGACCGCGCTGGTGCTGCTGAGCACGGCCGACGCGGCCCGCCGCACGCCGCTGATCGTGTCGGCCGTCGTCGCCGGCGCGCCCCGCGGCGCGTGGCCCCGGGATGCCGAGCGGGCCATCGAGCACGCGCTCTCCGCGACCGACGCCCGGGACAGGATTGGATTCGCGCACCCGCGGGCGGAAGACCGCCTCGCGGCGAGCGCACCCACCGATGGCGTGACGGCCTCGATCGTCGCGTCGCCGTGGCTGATCGATCTCCCGCCGCCTTCGCCGGCCTCGTAGCGCTCCCGCCGCGCCGGGCTCCGGGCGCCCAGCGGCGGACTTCATTGCCCGCGCCGTGACATCGAGACACGCATCGCCGCCGTGGTTGCCGCCCCGGCGGACCATCTTCGCACGAGGCACGCCATGTCGAGCAACCAGGGCATTCCGGTCATCGGGCCGGTGCTGAACAAGATCATCGGGTCGCGCAACGACCGGTTCGTCAAGCGGTACACCCAGCGGGTCGGCCAGATCGGCGACTTCGAGGCCGAGATCCGGGCGCTGAGCGACGAGGACATCCGCGGGCGGTTCGCGTCCTTCCGCCGCCGCATCGAGTCGGGCGCGAAGCCCGAGGAGGTGCTGCCCGAGGCCTTCGCCACCGCCCGCGAGGCCATGGATCGCGCGGTTGGCATCCGCAACACGCTCAATCCCGAGCAGGGCTTCGATGCGAGCCGGCTGCCCGAGGCGATGCAATCGCTGCACGCCGACCTGATGACGCGGGCCGCCGAGCTGCCGGTGGTGTGGCCCAAGACGGCGATGGGCCAGCCGCCCGAGGGGGCGGTGATGGACGAGGAGGAAGCCTTCCTCGGCGCGGACGGGCCGATCGCGGGCTGGCAGCGGGTCGAGATCCCCACCGAGTACTACGAGGCCGTCCGCGAGCTGTACCCCGAGAGCCGCCCACCGTTCCGGGCGCGGCCGTTCGACGTGCAGCTCATCGGCGGCATGGTGCTCAGCCAGGGCAAGATCTCCGAGATGAAGACGGGCGAGGGCAAGACCATCGTCGCGCCGCTGGCGACGTACCTGGCCGCCATCGAGGGGCTGAAGGTCCACGTCGTCACCGTGAACGACTACTTGGTGCAGCGCGACCGCGACTGGACCTTCCCCTTCTTCCACGCGCTGGGCATGACGGTGGGCGCCATCCACCCCCAGCACATGCAGCCCGAAGAGATCAAGCGGCACATGTACCGCTGCGACGTCGTGTACGGCACGACGAGCGAGTTCGGCTTCGACTACCTTCGCGACAACATGAAGCGGCAGGTGGCCGAGCAGGTGCAGCGCCGACGCGAGTTCGCCATCGTCGACGAGGTGGACTCGATCCTGATCGACGAGGCTCGTACGCCGCTGATCATCTCGGGCCCGGCCCACGAGGACCGCCCCCGCTACGAGCTGGCCGACCAGCTGGCGCTGCACCTCGTGGAGCTTGCGCGTCCGTGGACGGCCACCGACGAGAAGGTGCAGGAGTGCGTCAACCGCATCAAGTCGCTGGAGGGCGACATCCGCGGCGCGCGCGATGCGGCCTCTAAGAAGCAGATGCAGGCCGAGCTGGCCGAGGCCCGCACGCGGCTCGCGCCGCTGGAGGCCGAGCGCGACCAGCACACGCAGTACTACGAAGTGAAGATGGAGCGCAAGCAGGCGCACCTGACGCACGAGGGCATCGCCGAGGCACAGAAGAAGGCCGGCGTGGGCTCGTTCTACGTCGACGAGAACATGGACCTTCCGCACCTGCTCGAGAACGCGCTGCGGGCCCGCGTCGTGTACGAGAAGGACCGCGACTACGTCATCATGAACATGCCCGATCGGCAGACGGGCCGCGACGAGCCCAGCATCGTGATCGTGGACACGTTCACCGGACGGCCCATGATCGGGCGGCAGTGGTCCGACGGGCTGCACCAGGCCGTCGAGGCCAAGGAGCAGGTGCCCGTCAAGCAGGAGACCCAGACGGTCGCGACGGTGACGATCCAGAACTTCTTCAAGATGTACGAGCGGCTGGCGGGCATGACCGGCACGGCCGACACCGAGGCCCAGGAGTTCAACGACATCTACAGCCTGGACGTGGTCTCGATCCCCACCAACAAGCAGGTGGTCCGCAACGACTTCGACGACCTCATGTTCCTCCGCGAGAAGGACAAGTGGGAGGCCATCGTCGACGAGATCAAGGCCTTCCACGACGTGGGGCGGCCCATCCTGGTGGGCACGACCAGCGTCGAGCGGAGCGAGTTCCTCAGCCAGATGCTGCAGCGCAAGCACGGCGTGAAGCACGAGGTGCTCAACGCCAAGCAGCACGAGCGGGAGGCGCACATCGTGGTCAACGCGGGCCAGATCGGCGCCGTGATGATTGCCACCAACATGGCCGGCCGCGGCACCGACATCAAGCTGGGCGCGGTGAGCCGCGAGGATCTCATCGACCACTGGCTGCGGCGGGGCATCGCCTCCCGCGGCCTCAAGCCCGACGCCGGCGAGGACGAACTCCGCGAGAACGTCTACCGCAAGGTCGCCCAGACCGAGCTGAAGGGTGAGGGGCTGAGCAAGCGCGAGATCGAGCAGCTGCCCTTCGAGGAGTTGGAGATCAAGCTGCTGCGGGCCTGGGCGATCGGGCACACCTACCTGACGCCCAAGCAGGTAGAGGGCGCGAGCCGCGACGAGCTGCTGGCCGAGCTCGATGCCGCGGGCCGCTTCCTGCTGCACCGCATCCGCTGGTTCGATGGCGTCGAGGACCTGGGCGGCCTGCACGTCATCGGCACCGAGCGGCACGAGAGCCGACGCATCGACAACCAGCTCCGCGGGCGTTCGGGCCGGCAGGGCGACAACGGCTCGAGCCGCTTCTTCGTCAGCCTCGAGGATCCGCTGATGAAGATGTTCGCGGGGCAGGCGATGCAGAGCTTCCTCAGCCGCGTGGGCGGCATGAAGGAGGGCGACTCCATCGAGCACCCGTGGCTGAGCAAGAGCTTCATGCGGGCGCAGCGGAAGGTCGAGGAGCGCAACTTCCAGATCCGCAAGAACATCCTCGAGTACGACGAGGTCATGGAGCACCAGCGGCAGTACTTCTACGGGCTGCGGCAGCGGGTGCTGGAGGGCCGCGACGTCAAGGGGCTGGTGCTCGGGTACATCGACACCTCCGTCGACGAGGCGTGCGGCGAGTATCTCGACCGCGACTACCCGGCGGAGTGCGCCGCGGAGTTTGCCAAGCAGAACCTGGATTGCTCGATCCAGCCCGATCGCCTCCGCGGCAAGGACCAGGAGGACATGGAGATCGCCATCCGCCGCGAGGCCAAGGACGACGTGCGGCAGATGATCGACGTGACGCTGGGCGAGTACATCCCCATGGAGGGATCGGAGGTCAGCGTCGACTTCGATTCGGCGGGCCTCATCAACTGGGCCAAGAGCCGCTTCGACGTCGACATCGACGCGGCCGACCTCCGCGAGGGCGGCGCCAGCGAGCGGCGGCACGTGTTCGACCTGCTGGTCGATGCCGCCCACCACAAGATCGAAGAGGCCGACCTCTCGGGGCTGGCGCAGTACACCGCGGACGACTACGGCGCCCGCGAGCTGGCCAAGTGGGTAAACACCAAGTTCGGCTTCGAGGTGGACATCGCCGAGGTGCTCAAGGCCGAGAAGGCCGAGGAGCGGACCGCCGCCGACCTCATCGAGCAGAAGGCCCGGGAGCTGTACCACGACCTCGAGGTTCGCTACCCGCCCGAGTTCGCGATGAACGTGACGCGGAACATGATGCGGCAGTCGCCGGCGGACGCGCTCACGCAGCTGGCCGAGTGGGCCAACCGCCGCTACCAGCTGGGCCTCAAGGACGAAGAGCTGCGCAAGACCAACCCGACGGCGCTGCAGCAGAAGCTGGAGAAGGCCTCGCGGGAGTTCGTGGACTCGGGGCGGCTGCAGAAGGAGATCGACGACGCGCTGGCGTGCCCCAACGACGACGCGCTCGACGCCCACCTCAAGCAGCGCTTCGACCTCCGCGTTGGCGTGCCCGATTGGATGCGGGGCCTGCGGGGCGAGCAGCGCTCCGGCGTGGTCCGCGGCCGCATCGAGGAGTTGCTCCGCGGCGAGATGCTGCACCTGGAGCGGATGGTGCTGCTCGAGGCCCTCGACAACGGGTGGCGGGACCACCTCTACCAGATGGAGAAGCTGCGGGACTCGATCAACTTCCGGGCCTTCAGCCAGCAGGACCCACGGATCGCCTTCAAGCGGGAGGGCGCGACCATCTTCCAGGGCATGCAGCAGGACGTCCGCGACCGGGTGACGGACTACATCTTCAAGATCCAGCTGACCCCGGCCGAGCCCACCAGCGGCACGGGCCTGGGCCCGCTGGCCAGCGGGGGTGCAAGGCCCACGGGCGCCGCGGCGGCCGGCCGGGCTGCCGGTCCGGGACAGGGCAGGATCGCGCCGGTCCGCGCGGGCGGCCCGCCGCCGGCGGGGGGCGCCCAGGGCGGCGGCATCACCGGGCCCGGATTCAATTAGGCGTCGGGCCCGCCGGCTCTAGAACCTGTCGGCCGCGGGCTGCGGATCGGGGTGGGTTCTCGCGTGCTCCCTCCGCGGAGGCCTCCGTTCGGGCTCCGCGGCGCGACCGAAGTAGGATGGTGGGCCGGCGTGGCGTCGTCGATCGCCACCGCAACAGGCCGGGCCGCCGCCGGTAGACGCTCTGGGGAGGGGTTACGCCATGCACCGCACGCATCCGAGCCGCACGCATCCGAGCCGCGCCGCGTTCACGATCATCGAGCTGCTGGTGGTCGTCCTGATCATCTCGGTGCTCGTCGCCATCGGCCTGGCGGTGGGCTCGGGCGTGGTGGCGGGCGGCAAGTCGACGCAGACCCGCGATCTGATCAAGACGCTCGACCAGACCCTGGGCAGCTACCAGCAGACGCTCGATCGCTCCGTGCCGTCCACGATCCTCGACCCGAGGTATCCGGAGGGCGCCATCGCGAGCAACCCGGTGTACCTCCCGCTGGCCGACGCCTGGGACACCGACAACGAGCGGCCCATCAATAGCGTGGGCTACTTCGTGCACGAGGCGCGGCGGGCGGCCGGGGTCTCCGAGACGCTCGGCGCGCTGCGGACCGAGAATTTCCGCGACTTCGCCTACACCCCCGCCACCGACCTCAGCGAGGATCCCGCCATGGGCGAGCCCGCGGTGCCCACGGTGCTGGACGCCTGGGGCAACCCGCTGCGGCTGGTGCTGCCCCGCTTCCACGGCCTGCGGCTCGACCCCGAGCAGCTCAACGACCCGGACTTCCTGGGCCCGGCCCCCGACGGCGGCAGCTACTTCCCCGGCGAGATCCGCCGCGACCCGGTGCAGGGCGACGCCGACGGCGGCCTGTGCATCAACGGCGTGCCCTACTTCTACTCGTCGGGCCCCGACGGCAACCCGGGCGAGGTGGACGACAACGTCTACGCCGCCACGCCGCGGTTCCAGAGCGAAAACTGAGGCCGTCCTCGGCCCTCCGAGCCAGCCCCGTCTCACCGGCTGCGGGCGGAGACGCCGGCCGCGGCATACCATCGCGTCCTCCGGGGTGTAGCGCAGCTTGGTAGCGCGTCTCGTTCGGGACGAGAAGGTCGGAGGTTCGAATCCTCTCACCCCGACTTTGCAGACCTGATGGCCCCGGCAAATGCCGGGACCACTTATGGTTGCGGCAGATTCAACCGTATCTTGTCATCCGGTGTTGATTCGCTGGATCGATGAAGTATCGCTCCGGGCAGGAACGGCTTTGGGCGATACGCTGAGCCACATCGTGACCAAACCGCACGCCGAGAAGCTCTTTGTTCGATCCGTGGACGGCATTGCCCCGGAGATCGGCAGATGGCTCTGGGCACTCGAAGAAGTTCGGAGCCGGACACTGCGGATCATCGGCGATCTCGACCAGCGGCTCATCGACTGGGAGGGACACGACGGCCGCGAGAACTCCATTGGCTCGCTGCTGTATCACATCGCGGATGTCGAGATGGGCTGGTTGTGGGGCGAGATCCTAGAACGCACCGAGATGCCCCCAGAGATCCTCGGACTACTGCCCTTCGGAAACGAGTCCGGCTGCTTGGCACGCGTGACGGGACGGCCGCTCAGCGAGCACATCAGTCTTCTTGGCCGAACCCGCACGATCCTGCGCCGAGAGATGGCCGGGATCAGTCTTGAGGAATGGCGTCGTCTTCGGTTGGATCCGACGGATCGGGAGTACGAGGCAACGCCCGAATGGGTCATCTTCCATCTCATCGAACACGAGGCGATGCATACGGGCCAGATCAGTTCGCTAAAGGCTCGCGGCCGCCGCTGCTTCGAGTGAAGCCGACATCCATGTGTTGAGTCGATACAGATGGGTTTCTCTCCCAGACCCGGCCCAGGCAGTCACTCCACACCACCGCACAACTGCTCGATGGCTATTTGGTCGGTGCCGCGTTGCTGCGCGGCACGCCAACGGCGAGTTGCTTCCATGCTCGCCGCGTGCGGCACTCCGGGGAGGAAGCGTTGTCCTAGCCCAGGCTCTCCAGCAGCAATTCCGCCGCCGGGGCGGAGGATGCGGGGTTCTGGCCCGTGACCAGCAGGCCATCGCGGAGCACGAAGGGCACGAAGTCCGCCGCGCGTTCGTAGCGGCCGCCCAGCTGGACCAGTTCGTCCTCGACGAGCAACGGGACGACTTCCGCGAGGCCGACCGCCGCTTCCTCGGAATTGGAGAAGCCGGTGACCTGCTTGTCCTTGACGATCGGATTGCCTTCCGCGTCCTTGGCGCCCCTGAAGACGATCGGGGCGTGGCATACGGCCCCGACCGCCTTGCGTGCCGCCCAGAAGCGCTCGACGAGCCGGATCGCGTCCGCGTTCTCCACGAGGTCCCAGAGCGGTCCGTGCCCTCCGGGGAAGAAGACGGCGTCGAACCCGGCCTCGTCGACCCCATCCAGTAGCTGCGTCGATCGGAGTTGCTCCATGGCGGCGGCGTCGTCGATGAAACGCCGCGTGGAGTCGGTCTGGAACTCGTCCAGCTGGCTCTTGGGATCGATCGGCGGCAGGCCGCCCTTCGGCGAGGCCAGCACGATGCGCGCCCCCGCATCTCGGAAGACGAAGTACGGCGCCGCGAGTTCTTCGAGCCAGAACCCGGTGGGATCACCAGTATCGCCGAGGCGATCGTGGCTGGTCAGCACAACCAGAATGCTGGGGACATCACCCATCGTCGCAAGCCCTCCTGCCTAGAGCGAGTTCTGTCCGAGCTGCCGCAGCCATTCGGCATTGTCCCAGTAGCTCGTCATGTGGACGATCTTTCCATCATCGGTTTCGATCACGAACAGGTGCTCGAGGTCGTACCGTCGGCCGCGGTTGGGCACGCCGAACGCGTCCTTGGCCTGGGTGCCCGAGATATAGACGCGCGCGAACGCCGTCGTTCCGGCGTCCCACACCTTCTCGACCCGATTCGAGAGGTCCGGGAACGCATCGATCAGGCCGCCCCAGGCCGAGACGCCTGCCTCCTCGAGTCCCCCCTCCATCGCGAAGGGGACGTACCGGATCGTGGCCTCCGGATGGAACAGGGCGACCATCGACTCGATGTCTTGCTGCCTGTATGCGTCGAAGAACTCCAGCGATAACTGCGTGGCATCCATGCCGCTACGGTTCGTGGGCCGGCTCGGTCGGGCGAGAAGATTCGTGAGGCTTCGTCATTTCTCGACGCATGCGCGGGGTGCACGGCATGGGCCAATCCAGTCCGCAGCACCCCCTCGACGTGATGGAATCGGAGATCCAGGCCTCGAGCGCATCCCATGCGTGGCGGGGATTCGGGATTGCGATCAGGAAGAACCAGCGCCGCGACTCGGTAGAGATGGCCGCCGGGCACTCCGCGCATCTCGTCGTCGTGCACGCAGCCGGCAATGAACAGGCCGAGCAGCACCGAGGCGGAGTATCGCATCGAGGGCGGCCGGCTGTTGGCCAGTGCAACGTGCTGCCGGCCGAACAGGGGCTGTCCTGGGCGTGGCGCAGCACGACGCGGCCGCGCTCCCTGCACCTGTGGCTGGACCCGGACTTCCTGAACGACGTGGCGGACGACATCACCGGCGGCCGGCGGACCTCGGTTGAGGTTCGCCACGCATTCGACGAGAGCGACGCCGAGATCTGGCTGCTCTCGTGCGCCATGTCCGCCTGCTTGACGGAACCCGGTTGGTCCACGCTGCGGGCCGAGACCGTTGCGTTTCGGGCGGCGACGCATCTCATGCATCGCTACGGCGACGTGCGCGGTCCGTTCCGGCACGCTGGGACGCGTGCGCTGGATGCCGCCACGACGCGGCGCGTCCTGGAGTTCATCCACGACCAGCTTGGGGCGCGCCTGGGCCTGCTCGAGCTTGCCGGCGTCGCGGGACTGAGCCGAGGCCACTTCGCCCGCGCATTCCGCCTGGCGACGGGCATGCCCCCCCACCGCTACGTGCTGGCGGCGCGGCTCGAGCAGGCGATCGCCAGGCTCCAAGCCGGCGCGGCGCCCATCGCGGTGGCGAGCGAGGTCGGCTTTGCCGACCAGGCCCATCTGACGCGGTGGCTCCGGCGCGCCTTCGGCAGGACGCCGCGCGAGATCACGCGGGGCGGTATCGTGAACGGGCGATCGTGGCGCTTTCCGCCGCCCGCCTGGCCCGCGAAGCACGAACGCGCTCGCGGCCGTCGCACATCGCATGGTTCGCCCGGATAAACTCATGGCGATGGAACGCGATCGCTCGCTCGCAACGATCGGTTGGCGGGAGCGGGTGGACCTGCCCGAGTGGGGCTTCCGCGGCGTCAAGGCCAAGATCGACACCGGCGCCCGCACGAGCGCCATCGACGTTGCCGCGGTCGAGGAGCAACCCGACGGCCTGCTGCGCTTCGAGGTGGTGTCGCGGTTGCGGCCGACGCGGCGGACCCGATGGGTGACCGCCGAGCCGGCGCGCACGAGCGTGGTCAAGCCCAGCCATGGCGCTGCGCAGGAGCGGCACGTGTGCGTGACGCGGATCCGCATCGGCGAGCACGAACTGGACATCGAGCTGAGCCTGGTGTGCCGCGCCGGCATGCTCTGCCGCATGCTGATCGGCCGCACCGCGCTGGCCGACCGGTTCGTCGTGGATCCGGCGCGGACCTATCTGCTGACGACGCCGCCCGGCGTGGCGGCGGCAGGCGACGATCAGGCCGGGGAGGCACGGACGTGAAGCTGGCGATCCTGTCGATGGCTCCTAGGGCCTACAGCACCAAGCGACTCCGGCAGGCCGCCGCCGAGCGCGGCCACGGGGTCAAGGTGCTCAACACGCTGCGGTTCACCATCGATCTGGAGGAGGGCGAGCCCGACCTCTACTTCCGCTCGAAGCCGCTGAGCGAGTACGACGCGATCCTGCCACGGATCGGGGCGTCGATCACCTACTTCGGCACCGCGGTCGTCCGGCAGTTCGAGCAGATGGACGTCTACACGCCCAACACGGCCAACGGCATCACCAACTCGCGGGACAAGCTGCGGTCGATGCAGATCCTCAGCCGGCACGACATCGGCATCCCGCACACCGCGTTCGTGCGGGACCGCGCGGACGTGCTGCCCGCCATCGAGCGGCTGGGCGGCGCGCCGATCATCATCAAGATCCTGGAGGGCACGCAGGGCGTGGGCGTGATCCTCGCCGAATCGACCAAGGTGGCCGAGGCGATCATCGAGACGCTGCAGACCGCCAAGCAGAACGTGCTGATCCAGCGATTCGTGAGCGAGAGCAAGGGCAAGGACATCCGGGCGCTGGTGGTGGGCGATACGGTCGTCGCGGCGATGCGACGCGTGGCGCAGGGCGACGAATTCCGAAGCAACGTCCACCGCGGCGGCCGCACCGAGCGGGTGCAGCTCGATCCGGCCTTCGAGCAGGCCGCGGTGCGGGCGGCGCAGATCATGGGCCTCCGCGTCGCGGGCGTGGACATGCTCGAGGGAGTCGACGGCCCGCAGATCATGGAGGTGAACTCTTCGCCCGGCCTCGAGGGCATCGAGGGCGCGACGGGGCTGGACATCGCCGGCGCGATCATCGACTACATCGCCAACCAGGTCAACTTCCCCGAGATCGACCTGCGGCAGCGGCTGACGGTGACCAAGGGCTACGGCGTGGCCGACGTCATCATCCCCGAGGGCTCCGAACTGGTCGGCAAGACCATCGGCGAATCGGGGCTGCGGGACCGCGACATCGCCGTGCTCAACCTGCACCGCGGCACCGCGGTCTTCTCGAACCCCAAGAGCTCCCGGGAGCTGATCGCGGGCGACAAGCTGCTGTGCTACGGCAAGCTCGAGGAGATGCGGAGCCTGGTGCCCGAGAAGCAGCGGCGACGCCGGCGTGTGAGCGCCAAGAAGCTCGATCCGCAGCTGCTCGAGAACCTGGAGCCCTCGTGAGCAACGCCGGCGACGCCTCGACCTGGTTCGGCACGCGGGTCGATCCCGGCGCGCGGGTGTCGACCTCGCTGCCGCTCTCGCAGAGCTACTCGGGCGCGCCCGTCCGGGTGCCCGTCTGCGTGTGGCGAGGCGTCCGAGAGGGCCCCACGGTGTGCGTGACGGCCGCGGTCCACGGCGATGAGATCAACGGCACCGGCGCGATCCGGCACATCATCCGCGAGCGCCCCTTCGAGATCGCCGCGGGCACGCTGGTGCTCGTGCCGGTGGTCAACATCGCGGGCTTCGAGCGGCACACGCGCTACCTGCCCGACCGCCGCGACCTGAATCGGTCATTCCCCGGCTCGCCCCAGGGCAGCGCCGCGGCCCGCACCGCCTGGTCGTTCTTCGACCAGATCATCAAGCGCTGTGCGTACGGCATCGACCTGCACACGGCGGCGGTGCGGCGGACCAACTTTCCCAACGTCCGCGCGGATATGGGCAACGCGACGCTCGCGGCGTTCGCCCGTGCGTTCGGCGCCGAGTTGATCGTCAGCGGCCAGGGCCCCAAGGGCTCGCTGCGGGCGAGCGCGTGCGCGGCGGGCTGCCAGACGCTGATCCTCGAGGCGGGCGAGGTCTGGAAGGTCGAGCCGGGCGTCGTGGAGTACGCCACGCGGGGCATTACGAACTGCCTGAGGTTCCTGGGCATGGTCGACGGCGAGCCCGAGGAACCGCCCTACCGCATCGAGACCGACGCGACCAAGTGGATCCGCGCCGAGCACGGCGGCTTCCTAGAGTTCCACGCCGCCCCGGGCGACATCGTCCGCGCGGGAGAACCCATCGCGACCAACACCGACCTGATGGGCGTGGCGCAGAACGTCCTGCCCGCGCCGCGGGACGGCATCGTCCTGGGCATGACCACCATCCCGGCTGTCGCGCCGGGCGATCCGGTGTGCCACCTGGCCTTCCCCAGCAAGGGGGAGCTCAAGAAGGCCGGCCGGCTCGTCGGCGGGCTGGCGGAGGACTCGCTACACCAGCGGATCCGCGACGACCTGGCTTCGAACGTGCTCGTGACGAGCCCCGAAGAGAAGGACTCGACGTGAAGGTTGCAGCGATGGATCTGCGCTCCGTGCGCGGCACCTACAGCAGCTTGCGGAAGACGATCTTGTCGACGCCCTGCTCGTAGAAGTCCCGCACGGTTCCCTCCCGGTCGTAGCCGTGCTTCTCGTAGAACGCTCGCGTATCGGCGAAATCCTCGCCGCTGGCGGTCTCGATGATCAGCATCCGGCAGCCTCGATCCTGCAGCGCCGCCTCGACCTGGCCCAGCACGCGGCCACCCCTCCCCTGGTTCTGGAAGTCGGTGCGGACCGCGATGAACAGCAGGTTCCAGACGCGATCGGTCATGACCTCCTCGGCGCAATACGCCACCGAGATCACGCGGTCGCCTGCGAGGTCGTTCAGCCAGAGCTCGTGCCTTTCGGACTCCCCGCGGAAATGCCGCTCGATGGTCTGCAGCAGCACGCCGAGCTGGGGCTCGTCGAACAGGCCGCAGTCGGCGGCAACCTCGAGCATCTCGGGGACGTGCCCCTCCATGGCGTCGATCAGCATGTGTCTCCCTCGCTGTGCTCGTCGCGTACACGCGGACCCTCAGCGTATCATCGCTCCATGCCCGATCCCTTCCACCTGGCCTTCCCCGTGCACGATCTGGTCGCGGCCCGCGCTTTCTATGGCGGGCTGCTGGGCTGCCCCGAGGGACGCAGCAGCGACACGTGGATCGACTTCGACCTGTTCGGTCACCAGATCGTGGCGCATCTGTCTGGGAGCAGCCGGGCCGGCGACGGTCGGGGCGAGGCCGGGGACGCGATCGCCAACGCCGTCGACGGCCACGACGTGCCGGTGCCCCACTTCGGCGTCGTGCTCGGCATGGACGCGTGGCGGACGCTCGCGGTTACGCTCCGCGAGGCCGGCGTCGAATTCGTGATCGAGCCCTACGTCCGCTTCGAGGGCGAGCCGGGCGAACAGGCGACCATGTTCTTCCGCGACCCCTCGGGCAACGCGCTGGAATTCAAGGCCTTCGCCGATCGCGGGCAGCTCTTCGCGACGTGAGCACGGACGGGCTGCACTTCGAGGATCTTTCGATCGGCCAGCGCTTCCGCACGGCGTCGATCGAGGTGACCGCGGACGCCATCAGCGAGTACGCCGCCCGGTACGACCCGCAGCCCATGCATCTGGACGGCGTCGCGGCCGAGGCCGGCTTCTTCGGACGGCTCGTCGCCAGCGGCTGGCACACGCTCTCGCTGACGATGGGCCTGATGGTGCGCGCGAAGCCGTTCGGCGCGGCGCCCCTCGTCGGCGTGCGGGTCGATGCAATCCGATTCCGCCGCCCCGTGCTGCCCGGCATGGTGCTGCACGCCGAGGCCGAGATCATCGAGCTGACGCCACCAAGGCCGTCGCGGCCCGATCGCGGGCTGGTCGGCATGCGCGTCGCAACGCTCGCGGCTGGTGAAACAGAGGTGCTCGCGCAGGATTGGACGGTGCTCGCGTTCGCGAGGCCGGCGTCCCCGAGCTAGAGCAGGCTGATCCCCGCAGGATTTACTCCTGCGTGGGATCGGCTCGCGAGTGTGCGGCCGGAGGCCGCGACGGAGCGATACAGGTGGCTCTAGCCGACGTCGAAGAGCCGCATCTGCCCGCCGTCCTCGGGCCGCCGGAAGTGCCGCCCCGAGAGCGGGCGGACGTCGCGGTTGAGGCCGTAGCGGCGAGTAAAGACGTCGAAGTTCTGGGCGATCTGTCGGGCGATCGGTCCGCGACCACGGCCACGCTTCGCGTCGGCGTGGTAGAGCGTGCCGCCGTGGCTCTGGCGGAGCAGCGACTCGACCCGCCGCGCACGATCGGGATGCACGCTGCGCTGGAGCCAATCGAGGAACAGGTCCTTGAGCTGGTGCGGCAGCCGGAGCAGCACCCACGACGCCCGGCGTGCGCCCGCGTCGGCCGCGGCCTCGAGGATCGCGGGCAGCTCCGCGTCGGTCAGCCCCGGAATGACCGGCGCGACGTTGACGGTGACCGGCACGCCGGCGGCCGTGAGCTCGCGGATGGCCCGCAGCCGGGCGCTCGGGGCCGACGCGCGGGGCTCGAGCGATTCGGCCAGAACCCGATCGAGCGTGACGAGGGTGATGGTGACGCGGCCGGCGTTCCTCGCGGCCAGCGTCGACCAGAGGTCCGCATCACGGAGCACCATGGCGCTCTTGGTCATGGTCGAGACGGGCTGGAGGCACTCGGCCAGGACTTCCAGGCAGCCGCGCGCGATGCGGTGGGTGTGCTCGATGGGCTGGTAGATGTCGGTGATGGCCGACATGACGATGGGCTCGGGCTTCCAGCGGGGGCGGGCGAGTTCCCGCCGCAGCAGGTCGGGCGCGTCGGGCTTGGCCATGAGCTTGGTCTCGAAGTCCAGGCCGCAGCTGAAGCCCAGGTACTCGTGGTAGGGGCGGGCGAAGCAGTAGACGCAGCCGTGCTCGCAGCCGCGGTAGGGATTGACGGTCCAGTCGAATGGCACGTCGCTGGTGGGCGCCACGCGGTTGATGATCGACCTGCTCTTGTCGGCGAAGACCTGGCGGGGCACCCGGCGGAGGCGTCCATCCCCGTCCTCGCGCTCGATGAGCTGGCGGTCGAGTTCCTCGCCCAGCACGTGCAGGCGGACGGACTCGAAGCGGTTGCCCGGGTTGAGCGCCGCCCCGCGGCGGTGCGCCGGCCCCCCGGGCAGGGCGTCGCGATGGGCGAAGTCGTCCTCGGCCATATACCTATCAATATACAAACAAAACTCTCGGAGATCAACCAAAGAGAAGAGCGGGAGTCCCCGGCTGGTTGGCGCTTGGAGTGCGGGCCGGCGGCACGAGCGGTTTGGCAAGAACAAGCCGCAGCGCCGACGATACAAGAGGCCGGGCGAGCGCTCCGCGTTGAACCCCGGCGGGCTCGCCGCGTAAACTGCCGGAGGCAGGATCGGGGTAGGCATGAGCGACTGGATCGAGGCCGAGGCCCACGTGGAGCGGGCCCATTCGCTGTACGAAGCGGGCCGCTGGGCCGAGGCTGCCGCCGCGCTCCGCGAGGCGATCGCGCTGAATCCCTTCCAGCCCGATTGGCAGTTCAATCTGGGCGTGGCACTCGAGGCCGACGGCCGCTACGACGAGGCCGCCGACGCCTTCTCCGAGTCGTACAACCTCCGCACGGGCGACTTCAACGCCGCGATGGCGACGGGCGTGAATCTGGTCCGCTCGGGCCGCACGCGGGATGCGTTGGGATGGTTCGACAAGGCCGAGGCCGCCGAGCCCGACGAGGTGTATCCCGCGATTGCGCGGATCGAGGCCTTCGCCGAGCTGGGCGAGCACGACGACGCCGAGCTTGCCTTCTACATGCTCCAGCAGCGCAAGCCCGAGTGCGCCGAGGCGTACTCGGCCATCGCCGGCTCGCTGCTGACGCGGGGCAAGCTCGATCGCGCGGTGTGGTGCCTCCGCGAGGCCGCTCGCCTCGAGCCCGAGCTGCCCGGCGTGCAGGCGAAGCTGGCCGAGGCCTACTGGCAGACCGGCCGCCACGAGCGAGCACGGCAGCTGTTCCTGATCGAGCTGCGCGAGGACCCGGGTGACATCCGCGTGCTGATGTCGCTGGGTCGCCTGCTCGTGGAAATGCGGCGCCTGGACGAGGCGCGAGAGAAGTTCGGCCGCGTGCTGGAGATCGAGCCCGACCACGCCGAGGCCCACGCCGAACTGGGCCAGCTGTACCAGAAGCGGGGGGATGCGTCCCGGGCGATGGTGCACCTGGACGTTGCGCGGCGGCTGGAGCCCGGCAACGGCGAGGTCGCCCGGCGGCTCGCGCGGCTGATGCTCGCCGCGGGGCCGGCCGATGCCCAGGCCCAGACCGTCGAGCTGCTCGAGGCCGAGGTCGATCGCGTCAACCGGGACGGCGGAACGCCCGACGGGCCCGCGCTGGCCGAACTGGGCGAGCTGCTCATCGATGCCGGCGCCGAGAAGCTCGCCATCCGCGTGCTGCACCGGGCCGTCCGGATGCGTCCCGGCGATGGCGCACTGTGGCACTGGCTCGGGCTCGCGCACTTCCACGCGGGCGAGCGGCTGCGTGGCATCGAGGCGACCCGCGAGGCCGTGCGACTGGACCCCCGCTTCGTGCCGGCGATGCACAACATCGCGCTGGCGCTGATGCGCGAGCAGCAGTGGGGCCGCGCCCGCTACTGGATCCGCCAGGGCCTGTCGGTGGACCCCGACGACGCCTCGATGCGGCGGCTGCAGTTCCAGATCCGCGCCCACCGCGTCGCGACGGCCGCCCGCTGGTTCGCGATGGAGATCCTGCTCCGGCGGCGGGCTGGGTAGCGCTGGCGATCGCCGCTGCCGCTCAGCACATCGTCAGGCCGCCGTCCACGCACAGCACCTGGCCGGTCAGGAAGCCGGCATCGTCGCTACTGATGTAGCTGACGGCGGCGGCGATGTCGTCGGCGGCGCCCAGCCTCGGCACGCTCATGAGCTTGAGGACGTGGTCCTTGGCCTCGTCGGGCAGGTTGGCGGTCATGTCGGTCTCGATGAAGCCCGGCGCAACGACGTTGGCGGTCACGCCCTTGCTGCCGAGCTCGCGGGCGAGCGTCTTGGTGAGGCCGACGAGCCCGCTCTTGGCGGCGGCGTAGTTGGCCTGGCCCGCGTTGCCGACGACCGCCGTCGTCGACGCAATGTTGACGATGCGGCCGAAGCGGTTCTTCATCATGCTGCGGGCCGCGGCGCGGCAGGCGACGAAGGCGCTGGTGAGGTTGACGCCGAGCACCTCGTCCCACTGCTCGTCGGTCATGCGCAGCGCGAGCGTATCCCGGGTGATGCCGGCGTTGTTGACTAGCACGTCGAGCCGGCCGTGCTCCTTGACGACCGAGTCGATGCCGCTGGCGAGGGCCTGGCGATCGCCGACGTCGACGGGCAGCACGCTGGCGGCGCCGCCGGCGGCCTCGATTTCGGCCTTGGCCTCCTCGAGGGGCTGGGGCGAGCGGCTGGCGAGCACGACGTGCCGGCCATCGGCGGCGAGCCGCTGCGCGATCGCGCGGCCGATGCCGCGGCTGGCGCCGGTCACGAGCGCGACGCGTTGGGTGTCATCTGCCATGGGTGGGGCCTCCGCGGCGGGCCCGGCGGGGCCCATCGAAGCGTCGTGGAAAGACAGCGGGGCGCGATCGACGCGCCCCGCGTGGAGTCAATGATTGGCCTCGGTTCGCCCGGCGTCGCGGGCACGCAGGAGCGAGTGTGCGGCCAGAGGGCCGCTACGGAGCGCTCAGGGACACATCAACCGCCGCCGGGGATGCGGATGGGCCCGCGGGGCGTCGTGCGGACGCGGCCGCCGCCGTCGTCCTGGGGCTGGGCCTCGGGCTCGGGCTCCTCGGGGCCGATCTGGCCGGCGTCGTCTCCGCCGAGGTCGACCGCGGCCGCGACGGCGGCGATGCTGAAGCTCTGCGAGCCGACCGAGCCGTCCATGGCGGTGGCGCGGGCGGCGGTGGCGTTGACGGTGGGCGCGCCGCTAAAGACCCAGGAGCCGCCGCTCGGGCGGGCAGACCAGCCGGTGATGTAGGCCTCGCCCGGGGTCTGGACGGCGAGGATGATGGCACCCGCGGCGTCGACATCGCTCGCGAAGCCCGAGGATGGCGCGGGCGAGCCCACGCCCGCCGCGGCACCCGCGAGGTCGACCTGCGCGAGCCGGCGGATGGAGGTTGCCACCTGTCTGACGTTTGGATCCACGCCGGCCTCGGCCTCGATGCCCTGGAGGAGCCGCACGAAGACCTCCATTTCTTCGACGCTGCCGGCGCCGCCCGAAAGCGAATCCTGGATGCCCGAGCCCGGATCATCGAGCTGGGCCACGATGTCGTCGGCGCTGGCATCGGCGGGCATGTTGAGCGCGCTCGCCAGATCGCTGCGGAGCGAGGCATCGGCGGCGAGCACGGAACGTGCGGCGGCGTTCATTTCCCGCTCGAATCGTGCCTGGTCGCCGCCGAACGCCGCCATGGCCTGGACCATGTCCTGCATGACCTGCATCATCTCGGGCGGCATGTCCTGCAGGCCCGTGGCGAAGGCATCGGCCATGCCCTGCGACAGCGCTTCGAGCGAGCCCGGCTCGAAGCCGCCCGCGCCCGGTAACGACGCCGCGGGACCCACGCTGATCCCCTCGGCCTCGGCGTCCGGCGCCAGGAACACCAGCCGCACCTGCTCGACCTGGTCGATGGCGTCGTACCACCCGCCGCTGAACAGCAGGTCGTCCATCACGCCGCGGGCGCTGGCCGACAGCATGCCCTGGAACGCCTCGTCGTCGCCCCGCGCGAGCGCGTCGGCGAACTCGAAGGACGCGCGGATGAACGGCTCGTGCTCGGCCAGCACGCGGATGTCCGGCGAGGCCGAGATGCGGGCGTCCACGTCCATCGAGGCGAGCACCTCGGTGGCGTCGACCATCGGCGGCGGAGGCGGCGGCGGAGGCGGCGGGGGTGGGGGCGGCGGGGGCGGGGGCTCGCTGCAGGCCACCAGCACCGCGGGCACGGCGGCGGCAACCAGCCCCAGGACGCGGACGACACCGTTGCGGCGGATGGACATGCGTGGCTCTCCAAAGCAGGCGGCCGGCGAATCCCGGTCCGCGGGGCGAGGCCGCCCCCTGCCGAGTCGATTCGCCGCGGCATCGGCGGCGGTTCGGCCCTGGTGGATGGTGTGGCCCCGGAGCAGCCTAGGGGCGAATGCCGCAGCCGGGGCCTCTCTGGCTATCCCTCCGGCTGGTCGTGCGTCGCGATGCGGACGGCCCGGTCGATCCGCCGCATCATGCCCGCGAGGCTCTTGCCGGGCGCCAGCTCGTGCCAGGCGGCATCGGCGAGGGACGGCTCGGCCCGCAGGTTCGCGCAGCCGTCCGCCCACCGAACGGGGTTGGTGAGCTGCTCGGCCAGCCGGCGGCGGATGGAATCGGGGTCGGCCTCGTGCGGCCGCGCGGTGACGTTGGACGATACCGGGCAGCCCGGGGCCCGCACGGGCGTGGTGGCCAGGGCCTCGGCGAGGCGGTCGGCCGCGGGCTCCATCAACGGCGAGTGGAACGCCCCCGCCACCGGCAGCGGCGCGGTCCGCAGGCCGTCGGCCGACGCCCGCTCCTGGGCGCGGGAGATGGCCTCGGCGTCACCGCTGAGCACGACCTGGCCCGGTGCGTTGAAGTTGGCGCAGACCAGCACGGCGCCCTGGCGGGCCTCATCGCAGACCCTCTGGGCGGCGGCCTCATCGGCGCCGATGAGCGCGAGCATGCCGCCCGGAGCGGCCTCGGCGGCGTCCTGCATCGCCCGGCCGCGCAGCGTGACCAGCCGCAGGCCATCCTCGAAGCTGAAGGCGCCCGCGAGGTGCAGCGCGGTGTATTCGCCCAGGCTGAGGCCTGCGGTGGCGGCGAGCGGCGGATGGTCGCCCCAGCCGTGCCACGACGCCACCGAGGCGACGTAGATCGCCGGCTGGCTGACGTCGGTGCGGTTGAGCGTCTCGGGCGGGCCATCGAAGCACAGGGCCGACAGCGGCGCGCCGAGCTCGTCGCCCAGCACGGCGTCGGCCTGCTCGAAGATCGCCCGGGCGGCGTCGCTGGCATCGGCCCACGCCCGGCCCATGCCCACCGCCTGGGCGCCCTGGCCCGGGCACAGCACCACGATGGCGTCGCTCATGGCCGGTCGCCCTTCCCGTTGCTCGTCGCGCCGCTCGCGGCTAGAGCAGATTCGATGCAGATGTAGCGTGTGCGTCCGTCTAGGCCCGCCGGATGCACTCCGGCGACGCCGCACGAGAGCGAGTGTGCGGCCGGACGGCCGCTACGGAGCGCTCGAAGATGCTCTAGACCCGCCACAGGCTGCTGCCCCACGTGAGCCCGGCGCCGAAGCCCAGGAACATCACAAGTTGTCCGGGCTCGATGCGGCCCTCGGCCCTCAGTTCGGCGAAGCACAACGCCACGCTGGCCGCGACGGTGTTGCCGTAGCGATCGATGTTGACGTGCAGCTTGCTCTCGGGCAGGCCGAAACGCTCGCGGGCGGCATCGAGGATGCGGCGGTTGGACTGGTGGCACACGTAGTGGTCGATCTGGTCGGCGGCGAGGCCCGCCTTGTCGAGCGTCTCCTGGATCACGTCGCCGAAGGTCGTGACGGCGAACTTGAAGACCGCGCGGCCGTTCATGTGCAGGCTGCCCAGATCGAAGCCGTCGCGCTCGTGGTCGAAGTCGGGCGGGAAGTCGGCGTCGGCCATCGGGACGAACAGGTCGGGCCAGCGCGCGCCGTCGGTGTGCATGGCCTGCGCCTGCACGCCGAGCGCATCGTCGTCGCAGCCCTGGATGATCATGGCGCCCGCGCCGTCGCCGAAGAGGATGGAGGTGCCGCGGGCGCGGTTGGAGTAGTCGACGTGGCGGGTGATGATGTCCACGCCCACCAGCCCGACGGTGCGGGCCGTGCCCGCGCGAACGAGGGCGTCGGCGGTGTTGAGGGCGAACACGAAGCCCGAGCAGGCGGCCGACAGATCGAACCCGCCCACGGTCCCGGCGCCGACGGCGGCGGCGATCTGGCATGCGGCCGACGGCGTGGGCATGTCGGGCGTCATCGTGGCGACGACGATCTGGTCCAGGTCGGTCGGGCCCAGGCCCGCGTCGTGCAGCGCGGCCTCGAGCGCGCGGCTGCCCAGCATGGCGGTGCTCTCGCCGAGTTCACGCTTGGCCACCCGCCGCTGGACGACGCCCGTCCGCTGGCGGATCCACTCGTCGCTGGTGTCCATCATCCGCTCGAGATCGGCGTTGGTCAGCAGCGTCTGGGGCAGCGCCATGCCCGACCCGACGATGGCCGCGCCCGGAAAGCCTCGGCTGGTCATGCCGACTCCCGCACGAGATCGGCGTCGACGGCGCCCTCGACCTCCTCGAGGCGGGCGGCGATGGCGTCGTTGAGGCCTGCGCGGAGCGACGCGAAGCCGTTGCGGATCGAGGCGGCGATCGTCTTGGCCTTGCTCGAGCCGTGCGCGATGATGTAGGTGCCGTTGACGCCCAGCAGCGGCGCCCCGCCGAGTTCCTCGTAGTCGCTCTTGCGATAGAGCGACTTGATCGCCGGCTCGATCTTGAGCGCCAGTTCGGCATCCATGTCGAAGATGGCGTGGGCGACTGCGCCGAAGAGGCTCCGCGCCAGGCCCTCGGCCATCTTGAGCACGGTGTTGCCCACGAACCCGTCGGTGACGACCACGTCGGCGGCGCCGTCGAAGAAGTCGCGACCCTCGATGTACCCGATGAAGTTGATGCCGGGCGAGGCGGCGATGAGGTCCCGCGAACGCTGGATGAGGTTGGTGCCCTTGCCCTCCTCGGCCCCAATGTTGAGCACGGCCACCCGGGGCGATTCGATGTGCAGCGCCTGGCGGGCATACGCCTCGGCCATCACCGCGTACTGCCACAGGTGCGTCGGCTTGGGCAGCGGGTTGGCGCCCGCATCGCACAGTACGATGGGCCCCTGGAAGCCCGGGATGGTCACGGCGATGCCCGGGCGATGCACGCGGGGCAGCCGCTTGAGGTGCATGATGGCCGCCGACACGCAGGCGCCGGTGTTGCCCGCGCTGAGCACCGCGTCGACGGGGTCGCTGGACTTGTGCGACGCCAGCGCGGCAGACCGCACGATGGACGAATCGGTCTTGACGCGTACGGCGCGGGCGGGGCTCTCGCCCATCTCGACGACCTGGGTAGTGGCGATCACGTCGAAGCGACCCGAGTCCACGCCCTGCTCCCGAGCGACGTCGAGGATGGTCGGCTCGTCGCCCACGAGCACGAGGCGGTCGCCCTCGTTCAGGGCATCGAGGGCCTGGAAGCAGCCCGCGAGGATGGCGTCGGGGGCGTGATCGCCGCCCATGACGTCCACGGCCAGTCGCATCAGGCGGACTCCCGGCGGCCCCGGAACACGAGGCCGCGTGTTCGGCGGCCGGCGGACGACGGCTTGGTCAGCACCCGAACGCCGCCGGCGGGGCGATCACGCACGCTCGACGCCGATCCCGAGCTTGGGAACGACGATGGTCAGCCCCGGGCGGTAGTAGCCCGACTGGCGGCACACGCGGTGGTGGCCCTTGGGCATGCTCGTCACGGGGCACAGCGTGACCGACACGCCCTTGAGCGAGTCGTGCGAGCGGCGGCGGCGGGTTCGGCCGTGCGATTGGCGTTGCGCGGGAAGCATCGAAAATCCTCGGTCTGCCGGACTGCGACGCGTTCAGGCCGACGTGCAATCCAAACAAAGGACGAATGATACGGCCGGAGCCTCGTGGACGATGACGATAAGCACGGGCGCACGGCCCGTCAATCGTGCGGCGGCCAAGGGTAGTGGTTCAGACGGGGCCCGCCGCCGAGGCGGCGACGCCCTCGATGTACACCGAGATCGCCTCGGTCAGGGGGTTGTCAAAGCCCGAGACCGGGAAGCCCGACGCCTTGTCCATGGTTGCGGCTTTGGCCATGCCCGCGTGCCGCGAGCGGCCGAAGCACGCCGGCTGGACGCGCTCGAAGCCCGCCCACATCAGCAGCCACTGGAGCGAGTAGCGGTCCCAGAAGAACCAGTGGCGGTCGTGGGGCTTGGCCTCGACCTGCGACGGCGGATCGCACGGGTTGCCGCCCAGGGCAACGACCGCCCGCTCGACGCTCGGAAAGTGCCGGGCGAACGTCGGGTCCGCGAGCAGGGCGTCATCGCCGTCGTTGTGGGCCCGCACGAGCCGCTCGCAGTCGGGCAGCACCAGCCGCAGCACGCCGCCGGGCTTCAGCACGCGGCGGCAGTCCCGCACGAGGGCGGCGGCGCGATCGACGGGTAGGTGCTCGAGGGTGTGCGAGCAAAAGATGGCCTCGACCGACGCGTCGCCGTAGTCGGCGAGCAACCGCTCGGCCAGGTCGTAACCCAGCGTGGCGTCGAGGCAGATCCATCCAGGCTGCCGCCATCGGAAGCCGCCGCCGAGGTTCAGCCGGACCGGTGGCTCGTGCGTCGGACACAGGGCCGCCCGCACGATCGACCCCGCAACGGAGATGCCATGGCAGGTCTGGCTCGGGTCGTCACCGAACACCATGCCGCCGACGACCGATGCCGCATCAACATCGATCTCGTAGAGCGCAAACGGGCTCGTGCCGACGAGGACCCGGCCGCCGCCGAGGTGCAGCATGCCGCGGACGAAGCCGGGCTTGGCGTGCCTCGGCGGGGCGGCGTGGGGCGGACGGGGGATCGCGATCGAGGCGAGCATGCCGCCGCGGTCGGTCGCGCCCTCGGCGTACACGCGGACGGCCGACCGGCTCGAATCGCTGACGATCAGCCGCCCGTCGGGCAGGAAGCAGCCGTCGTGGGGCATCTGCAGCCGCTCGTCGCGGAACACGACCCGCTGGCGGGGCCACACCTCCAGCAGCGCTTGCTTGCGGCACGCGAAGGCGTACAGCGTGTCGCCCCGCCACTGCAGCGTATTGACGTGCAGCTGGTCGGCCCGGCCCGCATCGACCTCGGCCTGCAACGCGGTCTGCATGATCGCGTGCAGCTCGGCATCGGGCTCGTAACGGTGGGGGTTCAGGCCGAGCCGGTCGACGATCTCGTCGCAGTCGGCCAGGTCGATCCGGCGGCGGACCTCGAGCGTCGCGGGATCGACCGCGAGGATGGCATCGGGCACGCAGGCGTTGTACCACAGCAGGCCGTCCGGACCATGGATCGCATAGTGCCCGCCGGATCGCTGCGGCAGCCGGCGGCCGCGGCCGGGCGCGAGCGCCTGCGCATCGAGCGAGAGCAGCCCGCCCTGGGTGAGCATGCACGGCTCGCCCGCGAGTTCCAGCACGCCGCGGACGCCGCGGTTGTACCGCGTGGCGCTATCCGGATCGGCGTCGGCATCGAACAGCTCGGGGGCATCGACGCGGCGGACGACGCGCTTGGCGTCCCAATCGACGAGCAGCGCGTGGCCGCGATAGTCCGCGTGCCGGGCGGCCCGGTGCTCGCAGCACGCCCAGATCAGCATGCCGACGGGGCCTCGGCGTGTCCGGCTGGGTCTACTGATCGGCCACCGCGAGCGACGAGCACGGCGTTGCCACGGGGATGCACACGCTGCCAGTTGTCCTTGATGCCCGGCACGTGCCACCTCCAGGACACCGAGGCGAAGTGCCGCGACAGCGCGTCGGCCCACCACGCGGCGGGCTGGCGGATGACGTGCGTGGCGTCGCGCTCGTAGGCCTCGATGGTGTACCGCTGGCCGTCGCCGATGGGCACGACCACCAGGAGCGTGCCGCAGCGGGCCGACAGGGACTCGACGACGCCGTCGATGGCCCCGTGCGGTACGTGCTCGAGCACGTCCTTGGCCAACCCGAAGTCGAACCGCGGACGGCCCGGCCAGCGCCGCAGCTCGTCGATCAGGTGCACGCGGTCCACGACGGCCGCGTCGGCGTGCTCGATGGCGTAGGGCGAGATGTCCACGCCCTCGGCGTCCCGCCCGAGCATGCACATCGCCTTGACGACGAAGCCCTTGGCGCAACCGAAGTCGAGCACGCTCTGGCCGCGGCGGATGCCCAGCGTGTCGATGATGGTCATCGCCATGGGGATGGTCAATTCGGGCAGCCAGCGGTAGTTGCTGTAGCCCGAGACGCCCGCCTCGACGCCTCGCTCGTAGTAGGTCTCGTCGTAGGCGACGACGGGCCGGGCCTCGATCTGCGACGCCGGCCGCGTCGCGAGTTCAGACAAAGTTCTCATGCCGCATCTCCGCGTGCTCGAACTCGTCGAAGTGCTCCTCGCCCTTGCGGACGTAGTCGTCCAGCATGTTGACGGTGCGGGCGAAGACGCAGCCCGTGCAGTGCACCGTGGCGTCGAACTTCTGCTCGATCCTGCCGTCGAGGTAGTCCAGGATCTCGTGCGGCCGGCAGACCGCGAAGATCGACTTGAACTTCATGGCCTGGTCGTTGAGGACGACCGAATCGCACGGGAAAACCAATCCCGGCTCGCCGCTCTCGGGGTCAACCTCCTCGGACAGGTAGGGCCGGAAGAACGACTGGTGGCAGGTGCACTGCGTTGGGGCCGAGTGGATCTTGACCTGGTGGAAGAACTTGCCGCCCGCGGGCATGGCATCGAACAGCGACTGGAGCCGGCGATGCTCCCGCACCAGCTCGGCCTGCGGCAGCATGCAGTCCGGCAGCACACGCACGTACGAAACGCCGTTCTCGTCGGCGATGCGGCCGACCTTCTCGAGGAACTCGTCGTCGCTGTTGTCGCCCGAGTGGCAGAGCGACATGCCCACGACCGTGCCCGCGCCCACGCGATCCATGGGCACGGTGATCCGCCGCTCCCAGTGCTCGAAGCGGTTCATGGAGATCCGCAGCCAGCTCAGGCCGTCGAGGATGCGATCGGAGACCCGCTTGAATTGCGTGCCGTTGGTGATGAGCGCCAGGTCGAGCCCCTCGTCGAGCAGCCACTCGCCCAGCTCGTTGAAATGCTTATACACCGTGGGCTCGCCGCCGCCCGTGAGGATGACCGCCTTGAGGCCCCGGCTCTTGAGCTTGGTGACGTAGTCCTGGATCGTCTCGAGCGGGATGGTGCTGTGGAACGTGCGGTGCGTCACCGAGCAGTAGTCGCACGAGAGATTGCATCGACCCTCCGGCGCGATGTGCGTCGAGATCACGCTGTGGCCCGTGCCGTCGCGGTAGCCCTCCATCGCGGCCCGGTGCTTCCAGAACTTGACGCCCGTCGACGTGAACCTGTGCTCCTGCTCGCTGGGCCGCAGGTACCGCTCGGCGATCGCGGCCTCGATCGGGTCGACCGTGACCACCGCGCTGCTCGAGAACAGCGGCGAGCCGTTCACGGAAAGGGTGACGTCGCTCATGCGGCGCCCTCCGCGACCGGCTCGCGCCGCTCGGCCTCGAGCCACTCGGCCAGCGGATCGTGCTGCAACCGCCACCGGATGCTCGCCGGCAGGTCGTCCAGCGGGTACGGCTCGGCGGGCGCGAACGCGTCCGGGTAGCCGATCGACGGGCATAGGTCGGTGCGTCGGTTCGCGTGCCAGTTCCACGGCCGCCACACGTCCTCGAACCACTCCTCCCGCGGCGTCGAGTCCAGGCCGAGATCCCGGCTGAAGCTCAGCCCGGCCAGGTGCTTCCAGAACATGGTCCGGGCGCTGCTCGCGTAGCCGAAGTTGTGCACGCGGACGCGCTCGGGCTGCACACGGCGGAGGTCGTCCCGCACGCTCATGAGCGCGTTGCCGGTCTCGCCGATGGTCGTGCGATCGGTGATCCGCCGGGCGACCGCGTAGGGGTTCTGCCGCCGGCTCACGTACCTCGGCGAGCGCCAGAACAGGTCGTTGATGGAGAGGATCTCGTCGGCGTCGCCCTCCATGGCGTGCAGCAGCGCCGCCATGGCGTCGGCGTGCCAGACCTCGTCGCATTCGACCTGGAGCACGTGCGTGCAGTCGTACCCGGGAAGCACGTAGCGGTCGACGAGCGTGCCGAGCTGGTTCTTCAGCAGCGCGTCGTGGGGGTTCTCGATGATCCGGATCTTGCTGGCCGCATCGTGCTCGCTGGCCCAGGCACGAATGGCATCGCCCACGCCGTCGATGTCGTGCGGGAAGAAGACCTCGCGGCCGAAGTACCGCACGGAGTTGCGCCCGCCGAAGGGACGCCGGCCCACGAAGCACAGGATGGCGTCGCACGCGTCGTACACCGATGCGAGCGACTCGGCGATGAAATCGCTGCCGTAGAGCAGCCGGTAGACGCCAACGACGCGGACGCTCATGGGCTACCCCCTGGCCATCGCCGACTGGGTCTTCGGCTCGATGGCGGCGGCCGCGTGCGCACTCGATCGCGGGCCGATGCCGATGGGCACGTACTCCACGCCCTCGGGCAGGTCGTTCGCCGACAGCATCCGCCACGGATCGATGACGGTGTCGCCCCGCTGGAAGGTGTGGCCCGCGTAGGTGGGCCAGTTGGTCGAGATGAAGTACAGCGCGGGCGTCGCGGGCAGCACCGCATCGGCCGCGAGCACCGGATCGTGCAGCACGGGCGTCACGCCGCGGGCCTCGAGCGTCCGTGCCAGCAGGATGGCCGGGCTGCCCTGCGTCTGGTTGGTGCCGGGCTTGAAGGCCATGCCCAGCAGCACCACGTCGCGCCCCCGGCGGTGCTCCTCGATCAGGTCCGCGAGCCATGCCGTCTGCTCGTCGCGGCCCCGATTGATGATGTCGAAGACGTCGAATCCGATGCCGGCGCGGCGGGCGGCGAAGGACATCGCCATCTGGTCGCGACCGTGGCACGGGCCGCCGTCGGCCATGCCGCCGTCCATGTACTTCGTGCTGATCAGGCGATCGGTCGCGAGCTTGAGTGCGCCATTGACGACGTCGCAGTCGCAGTCGTCGAGCTTGTGGCACAGCTCCATCACGCCGTTGGCGAAGAGCACCTTCAGGCCAAGATAGGTGTTGTAGCAGAGCTTGACGCACTCGGCCTCGGTCCAGCCCATGTTGCGGATGGGCTTGTCGTGCAGCGATCCGTACAGCGCCTCGGTTGCTCGCTCGGTGCGCGCGCGGGCCCGATGATCCGGCGCATGCCCCGCGAGCACGAACTCGGGATCGAGGAAGTTCCGCACCACCGTGGACTGGCCGATGAAGAACGGGTTGTAGACCAATCCCCAGTTCGCGCCCGGCGCGGCGGGATCGCCCGCGTGCTCGGCCATGGCGGGCAGCAGCGTCTCGATGGTCGTGCCGGGCGTGACCGTCGACACGATGAACACCGTGCGGAAGACGCCGTCGTCTAGGTCGGCCAGGCAGCGGGCAACATCCGCGACGCACCGGCGGATGGGCTCGTTGTCGAAGTCCCGCGGCACGCCGTCGTAGGGCCGCGAGCCATCGTGCATCGGCGCGTGCGGCGTGGGCACGGCGACGAGGATCGCCTCGCTCTTTGCGATCGCCTCGCGGAGGCTGCCGGCGTAGTGCATGCGCTCGCGGCAGGAGGCGTACTGGTCCGCGAGGCCCGGCTCGAAGGGCGTCACCTCGCCGCGGCGGTAACCATCGACGAGGGCGGCATCGGTGTCGTAGCCCCACACCGTCCGGCCGCGCATCGCCAGCCCGACGGCACACGGGAAGCCCAGCTTGCCGAGCCCGATGAATGCGACGTTCACGGCGTGCGGCCCTCCGATGGCCTCGCGCACGGCGACCCCGCCGCGGCTCGCTGCCCGCTCCTAGCGCTGCAGGAGCTTCGGCTTCGGGCGGCGGCGTGCTGCAGAAATGGCCCGTCCGATGGGCTCATGCGCCGCCGGAGTGCAGCACGCGGACGCCGCTCCGGGACTCGATGGTGCGGTAGCCCGCGGCTTCCCCTTGACGCACGCCGGCATCGAGCGCGTCCTCGGGGCCCTCCAGCCGGACGGCGGCGTGGCCCAGCTGCGTGACGGCGGCCCACAGCGTCGGCCAGTCGACGCCCGCGTCGACCCGCAGCGGCGTTGCGGGCACCCGCGCGGCGCCCGCCTTGCGGCAGACGGCCAGCAGGAACTCCGGCTTGCCGCCGCCGCCCGACCAGTCGTCCCGCTCCGCACGCGCGGGCTCCAGCGGCCACATGCCGGGCGGCAAATCGGCCGCGAACACCTCGTCGGTTGGCAGCTGGCCGACCCACCGGTCGACCACGAATCTCGACTCGAGCAGGCGGCGGAACTCCGCGAAGCCGAAGTCGTGCACGTGGTAGGGTGTCGGGCCGAGCCGGTTGGGCGTGCTGATGGCCAGGACACCATCCGGGGCCAGCACGCGGTGGAACTCGGCAAGCAGGCCCTGCGCGTCGGCGACGTGCTCGACGGTCTCGAAGCTGGCCACCAGATCGATGCCGCCGGTCTCGAGGCCCGTCTCGGTCGCGTCGCCGCAGCGGAACACGGCCCGGCCGCCCGCGTCGTGCCGCCGGGTGGCGTAGTCCACGGCGTGTGCGTCGAGGTCCACGCCGACGACCTCCTCCGCGCCGCCGATGCGGGCGAGCAGGGCGCTGCCGTAGCCGGTGCCGCACGCAAGGTCGGCCGCCCGCCCGCCGCCGCGATCACGCAAGAGCTGGGCCGCAAGCTCGTACCGACGAGCGTGCAGTTCGGTCCGCGCCGGCGGAATGACCCCGGCGAGCGCATCGTGCCGCTCGGCCCGGTTCTCGACGAGCCAGGCGGCGTCACTCCGGGCCATCCCCTGCTGAACGAGCCGCTCGGCGGTCTCGCCCGCCCCCCAGATCGAGTCATCGGGTGCGTACAGGCCCACGACCTCGACGCCCGAATCCGCGAACAGCTCGCGGGCCCTCGCGCCCAGTTCCTGCTCGTGCTCGATCGTGCTGAGCACGACGGCGTCGAACGCCGGCGCGGCGTCGGCAAGCGCCGCATGGGGTTCCAGGACCGGTACGCCGGCCATCGACGCGCTCCGGGGCCGATCGTCGAGCACGGCCGCGACCTCGATGCCGTGCACGAGCCAGGGCTGGCGGATGACGCCCCGGGTGTGGCGGCCGCCGGGATAGAGCGCGATGCGGCGGATTCCCCGCGCCGCGAGCCACGCCGCGGTGCGGTCGAGCAGCCGCTCGCGGAGCTGGGGCACCAGCGGCAGCCTGGGCGCAGCGGGGTGCCAGGGCGGCGCGATGTCGGCGGGGGCGGCGGTGCTCACGGGGAGCCTCATCGGCCATCTTCTGCAGCACGGTGGAATGCGGCACCGATGTCGCCCCTATGTCCGCCCTCCCCGCCGTCCACACGCCGGCCTCGGCACGCGCCCCCGCCGCGGCCCACGCGGGGATCGTCTGGCCGATCATGGCCGACAAGCTCGCCGGCCGCGTGTCGCTCGATGCTGACCTGCCCGATCGCCTGCACGCGTACCTCGACAAGACCGGCTCGATCGCGGCGCCCCAGCTGCCGGAGCGGCTGCTGCCCACGCCCGACCAGGAGTCGCTGCCGCCGCCGCTGGCGATCGTGGGCGTCGATCCGCCCGACCTGCTCTGGAAGGCGTACGCCGAGATCGAGCAGCGCACCGACGGCTACCGACCGCGGGTGCTGGTGTGCGAGCCCTCGCCCGAGGCGCTGCTGGCGGGGCTGGGCGAGCTGGCCGCCCGGCGGGGCCCCAACGCCGCGACCCAGCTGCTCGACGCCAGCAACATCGAGTGGTTCGTCGGCCCCGATGCCCGGAGCGAGCTGGCCGATTACCTCCGCGAGCACCCGCACGACCAGCTACCCAAGGCCGTGCACGCCACGCCCGGCGCCCCGGCGGCCGAGGGCTGGCGGGCCTACGCCGAGATCGTGCTCCAGGCCGCCCGCGACCAGCAGCGGACGCTCCAGCACCAGATGGTGCGGCTGCGGGAGTTGCAGGCCACGCACGACCCCCGCGCCAACCTGCGGAGCGGGCAGCCGCTGCGGGTGCTCATCTGCACGACGCGGTACAGCACCTACATGAAGCACTCGGCCGCCGACCTGGCCCGCTCGCTCGAATCCCAGGGCCACACCGTTCGCGTGATGCTCGAACGCGACAGCCACACGCGGTTCACGCAGCTGAGCTACGCGCACGAGGTGCTGGCGCTGCGGCCCGACGCCGTGGTGCTCATCAACTACATGCGGCCGCAGCTGGGCCCCGTGCTGCCGCCGCACGTGCCGCTGGTGACCTGGGTGCAGGACGCCATGCCCCACTTCTTCAACGGCCAGCCCAGCCTGCTCGCGCGGCCCAACGATTTCGCGGCGGGCAGCATCTACCCCGACATGCTGGGCCGCATGGGCTTCCACCCCCGCCGCACGCTGCGCTGGCACAACCCCGCGTCGGCCGGCAAGTTCCACGCGGCGCCGGTGCGCGGCCGCGATGAGCTGCGGTGCGAGATCGCCATGGCGACGCGGCACAGCGAGCCGCCCGAGCGCTTCGCCGAACGCAACATCCGCACGCTGGACCCCAAGACCCCCGCGGGCCGCGCGGCCGAACGCGTGGCCGAGCTGCTGCCCGCGACGATCGCCCGCGCCGCCGCGCCCGGGGCGCGCCTGCTGCCCGAGCTGCGCACGCTGACGCAGTCCGCGCTGGCGAGAGCCTTCGGCGGGGAGCCCGCGCCGTCGGCGTTCTCCGTGCTCATGCACGGCTTCACCCAGCCGCTGGCAGACCTGATGTTCCGCCAGGAAACCGCCCGCTGGGCCGCCCGCATCGCGGAGCGTCGCGGCTGGCGATTCCACCTCTACGGCGATCCCGGCTGGGCGGTGCACGCCGACCTGGCCGAGCACGCCCGGCCCGAGCTGCTGCACGGCGAGGACCTGCGAGCCGCGTACCAGTTGGCCCGCGTGTCGCTGCACGCCTCGGTGTGCGGGCTGGTCCACCAGCGCGTGGCCGAGATCGCCTTCGCGGGAGGGCTGCCGGTCGGCCGGCGGACCTTCGAGGACGTCGACCGCATCCGCAGCCATGCGCTCAACGTGCTCGTCGGCACGCAACCCTTCGACGCGTGCATGGCGGGCACGCGGGAGCGCGCCTACGCCATCGCGGACCACCCCGAACTGGCGGACGCCGCCGAGCAATGGCGGAGGCTGGGCCTGGAGCTAGGCGAAGCCGGCGTGCTCGCGGTGTCCGCCAAGCAGGAGCGCGACATCCTCGACGCGCCCAAGGGCCCGCCGCCCCCACCCGACCGAGCCCCCGGCTGGATCTTCGTCGACCTCGCCGACTCGACATTCGCCGACGAGGCCGGGCTCGAGCGGATCGTCGAACGCGCCTCCGACGAGGACCACCGCCGCGGCCTGTCCGCGCGGATCGCCGCCCGGTGCCGGGAGCGACTGGGCATGGATGGCTTCGCCGAGGCCGTCGTCGGCATGCTGCGCCAAGACGCCGCCGCTAGCGGGTAGCGGCGATCGGTTGATCGTCGGCCTCCGAGGCGTCGATGGTCGGCAGAACCGCGATCTCGCGCGGCAGCGCACGCACGACCCCCGCATCGAGCGCGATCGCGCCGTCGGGCCGCAGCCGATCCATCGCCCGATCGGGCGGCGCGGCGGGCAGGCCCATGTGCGTGGCGTGATCGTCGGCCGCCGCGTCGATCCAGCCCACGATGGGCTCCCCGCGGAGCACCGCGCCCGTGAAGACGGACGAGCGATCCGTGCCGGCGACCGCGATGCGGCCGCAGCCCATGGCCACCAGCCGATCGATCGCGCACTCGGCCCGTCGCACCCCGGCCTCCACGCACAGGTTGGGCGAGACGCCCACGGCCAGCCCGCTCGCCCGCCAACGCTCGACGTCCTCCGGATCGGGACGCCGCGCCAACGCGGGAACGAGCACGGCGTCGCAACCAGGTTCGGGCCCTTCCAGCGCCACCCGCTCATAGCCGGCCTCGCGGAGCCTGCCGGCGATCCACGCGTCCGCGGCGGCATGGTCGCCGGGCATGCGCGGCGGCCACCGCGGGTCATCGGGCATCCGCACGCACGAATCGGGGTACAAGTCGTGCCGCACGCGAGGGGCAGCGTCCAACGCACGCACCACGCCTTGCTCGTCGTCCACTCCATCGAGCTCTGCGAATGCCATCGCCGGCACGCCCCGGAGCGCGAGGATTGCCGCGACGCACCCGTCGCGCTTGTCGTTGACGGCAAGCACATCGGGCCGCAGCCGCGACACGGCCACGAGAAGCTCCTCGATCCGCTCGTGCGTGCCGAGCGTCGGCTCGGGCACGTGCAGGTGCACACACGATTCGTCCTCGACCGCGGGTACATGGACCACCTCGAAGTTGCCCGGCCGATCGGGCACCAGCAGAACGTGCACCTCGGCGGTCCCGCCGTCGTTGGCCATTGCCGCGAGCCGCATCGCACGACGCACCTCGGGCGTGGGCTCCGCGCCGCCGCAACGCAGCAGCACGACCAGACGCCGCGTGCGCTTTGGACCGACTTCGATGCGCGTCCGGCCGAGCCGCTCGGGCTCCGTCGCCGCTCGACGCCCGTAAGGCTGCGCGCAATCGTGTTCATCCACGAGGGCATCAGCCACACGTTTCGCGGCATCGCGCGTGTGCAATAGACCGAACAGTCGATCCTGGGCCGCGAACTCCGCGGGCCCGAATGAGGCCAAGCGATCAAGCATCTGATCGGCACCACCAACACACGGATCGTGATTGCCCAGCGCCGAAGCGATCCCGGATTCGGCGGCAGACACCGCGGCCGTCGCGCGACCAATGGCCTGCGCAATTCGATCGTCCTCCGCGGCGGCATCGCCACGCGGCGTCCACTGCAACGCCGCGGGCACCCAGAGCGGCCAGGGATGGGGATGCACGACCCCAGTCGGGACGCCCGCGAGCATGGCCTCGACGACGAGCGTGCTGGCGGTGCTAGCGACGCCCCACGCGCCGGCGAGCGCATCGGCGAGCGGCGCCCGATCGACCCGCACGCCCAGGCGCTCGCCCAGGTCGCCCGTGAGCCGCCATCGCACGGCGATCTCGCGGCGAGCCGCTTCCTCCCGGAGTTGCGCGAGCGCCGAGAGGATGCGCGAGCGTGCGGCTGCATCGAGCGCCGGAGTGTTCGCGGTCGCGACCAGCAGCCAGCGATTCAGGGTGTGCGGCCGCGCCGCCTCGACGCGCTCCCGCAGGCCGTCGAGCCGCGGGAGCCCGGTGCGCACGACGCGGTTGCCCATGGCCTCGAGCAGCCGGACCTGCAGAGGGCCTAGTGCGAGGACCACATCCTGCGGCGCGGGTCGCATGAATCGCCGGCCCATCCAGGGGTTGAGATAGGTCGTCGCGAAGTCGACCACGCCGTCCGCCAGCAGCACCGTGGGCGTGCCCCGATGCTGCGCGAGCCACGTCGGCCGGGCATCCATGCGGTGGGAGAGGTCGGCGAACGCCAGCAGGCCGGCGCGGCCGAGCACTCCCGGGTGCGCGTGCAGGCCGCGGTCGGCCTCGCTCCCCCAGAGCCGCTCGGACAGGACCTCGATGCCCCGCGACCGCAGCGCTTGTGGCACGCCCGCGAACTGGTCGAGCGGGCGGCGGCTGCCGAAGAGCACGATGGGCCCGGCGGTCACGCCGCCACCGCGACGCCGATCGCCCGCATCGCGCTCGCGCAGGCGGCGTGCACGTCCTCGCGGGCGATGGCCGAGAGATAGCCCGCCGCCCGCGCCGCCCGCCGCCACGGCCAGGCCGATTCGTACACCCGCCTCGGATCGATCGACGCCGCCGACCGCTCGGCCTGCGCCACAAACTCTGCGTACGCGCGCTCGGCTGCAGCGCGATCGGCAAGCGTCGCGCGGGCGTCGTCCGCGGCGCGATCCGTGAGATCGAAGCGGTCGCCGAACACCGCGCGGGCGCACGCGGGGTTGGCTCGCGCGAGGCACGCCGCCTGATGGCCGAGCAGGGCCTCGCGGCGGGCGATGGCCGCGGGCGTGTAGCGGTGCTCGTGCATGCCGCGGCCCCCCGGGCGGTACACCACGGGCGCGGCCGTGGCCCTCTGGACGCGGTGGGCCCACTCGAGGTCGTCGAACATCGGATGGCGGAGGCGTTCGTCGAAACGCTGACAGATCGCACGCGGCAGCGACAGGTTGAGCGTCCATGCGTGGCGGAAGCCCCAGTCGCGCTGCGGATCGCGGGCGTCCATCTCGCTGTAGAAGAACAGCAGCGGCGTCTCGCGGACCACGCGGTCCAGGCCTCGGTCGTCCGGCGGAATCGCGAAGGGCGCATCGCCCAGCACCAGCCGCGGGCCGCCGTGCTCTTCGGAATCGTGCGATGCCTCGTGGGCCTGCAGCAGCCCATCGCACGGCACCACGTCGTCGTTCAGGAACAGCACCAGCCGGCCGCGGGCGATCCGCAGCGCGCGGTTCCGCGCGACCCCCGGACCGCCGGTAGGCCCCGTCAGGATGGTGACGCGGCGGTCGCGACCGAGCTCGCGGATCGACGGCGGGCACGCGGCCGCGTCGATCGAGAGCAGGATCTCCACGCCGCCGTCGGCCTGGTCCAGCACCGCTCGCGCGCAGCGGGGCAGCAGGCCATCGGCCCCGCCCCGGCTCGGGATGACCACCGACATGCGCACCGCAGCTCCCGGGTCGCGTCATCGAGTGCACGGCGAGGACGAGTGCACGGCCTTGCAGCCGATACAGCGGTACAACGGTCCCGCCGGTGCTCGTCCTGCAGATTTCCGCCGGGTGGGTTTCGACCAGGTGCGAGCGTTAGAGGGCCGACGCCGCCTCCCGCAGCCGCTCGACGTTGCCCCGCATCGCGTCGAGGTAGTCCTGCCCCTCGGCCAGCGCACCGCGGCTCTCGGCCGGGGTGAACAGCACGCTGCGGACGCCGAGCCGATCGGCGAGGGCCGTCACGATCTCGGCGGTGGGCTGGCCCTCCCACAGCAGGATGATCGGGCCGTCTTGCGCATCGTGGTCATGGTCCGCGTCGGCGGAGTCGCCCGAGTGGTCGTGGCCCGCGGCCTCGTCGTCCGCGTGCTCGTGCCCGTGGTCATGCTCGTGGCCGTGCTTGTGCCCGTGGTCATGCTCGTGCTCGTGCAGCGCCTCGTGCACGGCCTCAACCACCGCGTCGACGTCGGCGCTCTCGGGGTCCAGGTCCAAATTGTGGATGTCCCATCCCTTGGTGCGGGCGAGGTAGTTGTACGCGGGATGGCTGGCCAGCAGCGTGGCGCCCTCCAGCAGCGACGTGGCCTCGGTGAGGGCGGCATCGAGCGCGCGCAGGTTCTCGACCAGCGCCTCGCCGTTGGCGGCGAAGTCGGCGGCGTGCTCGGGCCACCGCGCCGCCATCGCGGCCTCGATGGCCCGCACCTGCGCGATCGCGAGCGTCGGATCGACCCAGGTGTGCCCGTCGATGCCCTCGTGGCTGTGCTCGCCCTCCGGTCCGTGGCTGTGCGTGATCGTCTCCATGGTGATCGGCCCGCCCGCTTGCTCCAGCGCGGCCACCGAGATCGACTCCACGACGCGGGACCGCGGCAGCGGCGCACCCGCCACCCACTTCTCGAATTCGGCCCCGTTGGTGACCACCAGGCCCGCGCGCTGGTATCGGGCGATGGCGTCACCCGAGGGCCGCCAGAAGATCGGGTCGGCGTCCGCGGGCAGCGGGCAGCCGACCTCGACCAGCCCGCCGGCGATCCGCGTGGCGAAGTACTCGGTGGGGTAGAAGGTCGCCAGCACGACGTCCTCGCCCGCCGCCTCCGCGTCGGCCGCGGCCTGATTCTGCTCGCACGCAGCGAGCGTCCAGGTTGCCGCGGCGAGCGCCGCGCAGGCCAGCAGCCGGATCATCCACGTTGCTTGCATGCTCCGCACCTCCATCTCGAGACTCTTACGCACCACCTTCGGCGCACCACCACTGGTGAACACTACAAGTATGGCGTGACGCCCGCCACCACGGACACCACGGCGAGGGCCAGAACCCCCGCCAGCACGGCCGCCGCCAGCAGCACGAACGCGAGCTCTAGGCCGAACAACAGCCCGACGGTCGCCCGCCCGCAGCCGATGTCGGTCAGCGTGCGGATCTCGTCGGCCCGCAGGCGGTAGCTCAGCACGCCGATGAGCACGATCAGCGCCGCGGTCGACGCCGCCAGCAGCACCGCGAGCGCGTCGAAGATCTGTCGCAGCCGGACCACGAAGGCGACCAGATCGTCGATCACCCGCGACGGCCGGACCGCCTGCAGATCAGGCGTCGCGTTCAGCCGCGACGCGAGGATAGTGCGGGCCTTGTCGTCCCGCGGGTAGACGAGGACGGCCGTCAGCGGCAGGTTGTCCCGCGGGCCGTGCACGTGGAAGCTGGCCGCGGTCTCGTCGGTGATCTCCTGGTAGGTGCTGACGGCGCCGGAGAGGGCGACGTGGTCCTCGGTCGCGCCCAGCACGAGGTCCTCGCGATCGATCGACTCGGCCTCCGCGTGACCGTGCGCGATGCCCTCGAGCACCCAGGCCGTCTCGAGGTCGGCCAGGATGACGCCGTCGTCGACGCCGCCCGTGGGCGCGAGCACGCCGGCGACGTCGAGCTTGACCGATGGCGGGCTTGTGATGTCGTAGGCCTCCCGCTGGTCGCTGAAGACGCTGCCGCCGGGCGCGACGCCCAGTCGTGCGGCTGCATCCGCACCAAGGACGACCTCGCCGATCCGCGCGAAGGCGCGGCCCTCGGCGATCCGTAGCCCCCGCGCCTGCAGGTACTCGATCGATGTCGCCACGACGGGCACGCCCTCGGCGGCAAACTCCGCGTGCACCGGGATCGCCGTTGCCTGCTCGTCGGCCACCAGCGATGCGTACACGCGGTGCGGCGTGGCGGCGAGATCGGCCTCGCGGAAATAGAGCGCGGCGAACACCAGATCGAAGCGGCTGCCCTTCGCCCCCACGACCAGCGGCACGGTGTCGGCCCGGGCGTGCAGGTTGGCCTCGAAGCGGGCGACAAGCACCCGGCTCAGCAGCGGCACCACCATCGCGACCGCCACGCACCCCACCAGCAGCAGCGTGCGGCCCCGGTGGTGCGCGGCGTGCGCTAGGACCAGCGGCAGCAGCCTCACGGCGTGGGCTCCCCGCGAAGGTCGATCACGCGGGCGAAGTGCGCCAGCTGCGCGTGGTCGTGCGTGACCAGGAGCACCGTCGCGCCCGTCTCGTCGGCCTGCCGAAGGATCAGCTCGATGACCGACGCGGCGCGCGCGGGGTCGAGGTTTCCCGTGGGCTCGTCGCAGACGATCAGGTCGGGCCGCGTGACGAGCGCCCGGCAGATCGCGACCCGCTGCTGCTCGCCCTGGCTGAGGTTCGCCGGCCGGCGGGCGAGCGCGAGGGCGATGCCCGTCGCCTCCGCGAGCCGGCGGGCGTGCTCCCGGGCCGCGTCATCGAGCGCGAGCGCGCGATTCACACGGAAGGGCAGCAGGATGTTCTGCAGCGCCGTCAGGTAGCCCAGCAGCGCGAACCGCTGGAACACCATGCCCACGGCGGTGATCCGCAGCGCCCGACGGCTCGCGTCGCCCAGGCGATCCAGCCGGCGGCCCGCCAGCTCGATCTCGCCCGAGGTCGGCCGCAGGATGCCGGTGAACAGCCGCAGCAGCGTGGTCTTGCCGCACCCGCTGGGCCCGACGAAGGCGGTGTGCTCGCCCGCACGAATGGCCAGCTCGCCCAGGCCGAGCGCGGGCAGATCGACCGTCGGCTCGGCCGCCCCGGGGAAGGCGAACCGCAGGCCGCGGGCGACGATGGGGGACGGTCTCTCGTCGGCGGGACCTTCCATGGCGAGCTCGGTCGGCAACTCCCTACAGCTCGGTCGGCAGCGGCGGCGGAAGATCGTCGATCACGCGCCCGCTGTCGTCCACCCGCCGCTGGCTTCGCATCTGGTGGTCGGTGATCCGCCAGCCGTCCTCGGTGCCGGTGACGGTATAGGCCGCCCGGTACTCGTTGAGCCGCGTGTGCGAGTGGCCCCAGTGGTACACCGTGCCCTCGACCCGCCAGCGGTGCAGCACCCGGAACTCCGGCGGCCCGTCGGCCTGCACCATCGAGGTGATCAGGCTCGTCTCCAGCGGCTCGACGCCCGTCACGATGCCCAGCACGCCGCCGTTCTCGGCATCGAGCAGCGAGTTGTAGATCTGGTCGTAGAGCGTGCCCAGCAGATCACCCCGCACCGAACGCTCCAGCGCGTCGTAGACCTCGCCCTCATCCGTGTAGTCGAAGGCACGGTACAGATTGGCGTGCAGCGGCGCGAACACCTCGACCGCTCGATCCTCGTCGAGCGTCGTCGACACCGAGCCGAGCATCGGCAGCGGCACGGGCGCGATATCCCGCATGCCCACGGCGGCCATGGACGACAGCAGCAGCATCGCGCCGCCCGCGAGCACACCGCGGCCCCAGCCCAGCGAGCGGATGGCCACGATCGACGCGATCAGGGCGCAGCCGACCAGGCCAACCAGCACGAGAGACACCTCGAGCCTCGGCGACTCGACCTCCACCGGCGGCACGCGGGCGAAGCGGTCCGCGGCCGCGTCCGAGGCGAACCACTCGATGGTCGGCTTCGCCCTCGAGAACCGCACGATCTCGAGGCCGCCCAGCGCCTGCAGTTGGGCCTCGAGGACCATGAATGGCGGCAGCCCATCGGGCCCGGTCGCGCCCTCCATCTCGCCGGCGACGATGTCCCGCGGGTACGTCGGCCAGGTCACGCGGACGACCTCGGGCGCCTCGAGCGCCGGGTACCGCGCGACGATGGCGCCCCGCATGAGCGCCCGCATGCCGAAGCGGGGGTAGATGCCCGCCAGCGAGGGGTCGGGATCGTTCAGGAAGGTGAAGCTCTCGAAGACGGGCGTGACCTCGACGCCGTCGATCTCGACCACGACCCGCTCGCGGAAGTAGGTCTCCAGCGCCTCCCGCAGCTGGGCGACCTCGACGTCGGCGACCGCGTCGGGCGTCTCCCGCGGGACGGCCAGCGCCTCATCGAGGAAAGCGAGATTCAGCCCGGCTGCGAAGCGAACGCCGTCGGGCTCGACCGCGATCCGCAGGTCGGCGTGCGGGCCGTCCTGGGGGTGCCCGGCCGGGCGAGAGAGCGCCGGGGAGGCCCCCAGCAGGGCAAGCACCGCCAGCGCGAGCACCCAGGGGGCCCGCGGGGCACGACCGAGAACCGCCGTGGCAGGGGAGTTTCGCACGCAACGATGGTAGGGGGCGGGCCATATATTGCTGCGTCACCCGGACCGGACGCGGGCGCGAGGGTTCCCGCGCCGCCAGGATCCACCAGCGGAGATACCCCATGCGCATCGACTCCCTCCCCCGCCGTTTCGCCTGCGCCGCGGCGCTCGTCGCCCTCTGCGGCGCGGCCGCCCACGCCCAGAACGGCTCGCCGATCTCCGACGCACTGATGGACTCGGCCGAGGACGTCCGCGCGTACGACATGCACATCTCGACCCTGGCCAACCCCTTCATGGGCGGTCGCGTGCCCGGCACCGAGGGCAGCGAACTGGCCAAGCGCTACATCGAGTTCCACTTCGAGAAGTACGGCCTGGAGCCGGCCTTCCCCGACGAGGACGGCAACGCCTTCTCGACCTACCGCGATCCCTTCCCGCTCCGCGGCACCTGGGAGGTGCAGAGCGAGTCGCTCATGGCGATGAACGGCAACCGCCGCATCGAGTTCGACGCCGAGAAGGACTTCATGTTCACCGGCATGGGCAGCACCGGCGAGGCGCGCGGCGAGGCGGTCTTCGTCGGCTACTCGATCGACAACGGGCCGGACGGCTACAGCAGCTACGCCGAGGGCGACAGCCTCGAGGGCAAGATCGCGGTGCTCTTCCGCTTCGAGCCCATGGACGAGAACGGCCGCAGCCTGTGGAACGACGGCGAGCGGGGCTGGTCGCCCAGGGCCGCGTTCGCCAACAAGCTGCGGGCCGCCTCGGAGCGCGGGGCCGAGGGCATCATCATCATCAACACGCCGGGCGCCAACGACGCCCGAGCCGAGCAGCTGGCCCGCTTCGCCGGCGGCGCCGACGCCGACGCACCCGTGAGCATGATGAGCCCCAAGGCCGCCGAGCGGATGCTCAAGGCCGCCGGCTTCGACGGCTCGCTGATGGACCTCCGCGAGCACGCCGACGAGGGCCACGGCCTGAAGGACCTGGGCTTCGAGATTGCCCTGGGCGGCGAGGCCGATCGCACCCAGCTCATCGCCGAGAACATCGGCGGCGTCATCCGCGGCGTGGGCGACCTGGCCGACGAGTGGATCGTGGTCGGCGCCCACCTGGACCACCTGGGCATGGGCTACTTCGGCTCGCGGACGGGCGATGCCGGCACCCTGCACCCCGGCGCCGACGACAACGCCTCGGGCACCGCGGGCGTGATCCTGATCGCCGACAAGCTCAGCCAGCGCTTCGCCGACGATGCCACGCCCCGCCGCAGCATCCTGCTGGTCGGCTTCGACGCCGAGGAGAGCGGCCTGAACGGCGCACGGCACTACGTCGTCGATCCGATCGCGCCCATCGACGATCACATGCTGATGGTCAACTGGGACATGATCGGCCGCATCGAGAACGAGCGGGTGCTCGTCGCCGGCGGCTTCTCCGCCGATGGGCTGGGCGAGTTCATCCAGCCGCACGTGGACGCCTCGGGGCTCGAGGCGGTCATCCCCGATCGCTTCAGCGGCGGCAGCGACCACCTGCCCTTCTACCGCGCCGAGGTGCCGGTGCTGTTCAGCATCATCGCCGACTTCCACAGCGACTACCACACGCCCGCCGACACCGTCGACAAGATCAACCGCGTGGGCGCCGTCAAGACGGTGCGGATGTACGAGAACATCGTGGCCGACGCGGCCGTGCGGCCCGGCAAGTTCCGCTTCATCACCGCCAGCGAGCAGCGCGAGCGGCAGCAGCAGCGCGAGCGGGAGGCCGCCGGCGAGCGCCGCGTCCGCGTGGGCGTCGTGCTCGACGCCGACGACAACGAGTCGGGCGTGCTGCTGGCCGAAGTGACCGAGAACGGGCCGGCGGCCAAGGCCGGCCTCCGCTCGGGCGACCGCCTCGTCCGCTGGGACGGCCAGAAGATCCTCGACACGGGCACGCTGGGCGAGCTGGTCGCCCGCCACAGCCCGGGCGACACCGTCAACGTCGGCGTGATGCGCGACGGCGAGGAGGTCACGCTGACCGTGACCCTCGAGGGTCGCTAGCGGCAACGCCACTCCCACCGCCACGCTGCGCTGCGAACCCCGCCCGTGCGGGGTTCGTTTCTTCTGCCATGGCGAGCATGCACCGTGCCCGCCCACCAAGCGGCCGCCCCGGCTTCGCGATGCTCGCCAGCGGATCCGTACGATGAGTGATGCGGTGTCCGAGGTGCACCTACGACCTGCGGGATCTCGACCCGAGCGCCACCTGCCCCGAGTGCGGAGCAACGCAAGGGGAGCGGCTCACCCTCGGCCGCGGACGCCTGCGGTTCCTGAACCGGCTGATGAGTGGCCTCCTGCTCGTGCCGCTTATCCCGCTGCTCGCCGGGATAGCCAACATCGTCGAGGGCGTTCGCTTCGTGGGTTATTATCCCTGGCAGGCTTCCTGGCCGGAGGAATTGTACGACCCGACAACGCCCGTTCTGGACCAATCGATGACCGTCTTGTTGCTCGGGCTGCTGGGCGGCCTGTATGCCTGGTTGGTCATGTGCCTGCTTGCGGTGCTGGTGGTGAAGGCTCGGCGTGCCGCACGCGAACCGCTTGGGGTCCGGGGACTGTGCCTGCGTCTTGCAGCGCCGCCGATCTTTCTCGCGGTCACGGTCCTGCTGCTTCGATGGACGATCTGGATCGAGTGACTACTCGTACACCGACGCCGACGCCTCGCGGCGATTGCCATTGGCGTCGCACACCGCGAAGCGGCCGCCCGGGAAGATCGACGCGGACCCGTAGGCCCCGTCCTTCCGCACGGCGTAGAGCGTGACATTGAAGTTCACGCGGCCGGTTCCGTCTCCATCGGGGCCGCGGAGCCGCTTCTCCTTGGTGCGGCGGACGATGTCGCCGGCGACCTCCAGGCACGCCTCGGTGGGCGTCAGCCCCCGCTCCATCGCGCGGACGATCGAGAAGGCGCCGCAGTTGACGATGACGGCCTCGCCCCGCCCGGTGCCGCCCGCGGCGCCCACGTCGTTGTCGCAGTACATGCCGGCGCCACAGATGGGCGAATCGCCCACGCGGCCGGGGATCTTCCACGACAGTCCGCTGGTGGTCGTGCAGCTGGCCACGTCGCCGTTGGCGTCGACGGCCGAGCAGTTGATCGTGCCGGTGGTGTAGGGCACGCCGCCCCGCCAGCGCACGTCGTAGTCGGCTGCGAGGCTCTCGAGTTCCTCGCCAAACGGGTTCGGTGCGCGACCAATGGGCCCCAGCCCGTTGTTGCGCTCGTCGCGGGCGTCCCAGTCCATCTGGTCGTCGTCGAGCCAGTCGTCGGTGGGGTTGCCGTTGGCCTTCCACCGCAGGAAGAGCCGGCGGGTGCGGTCGGTCATCAGGTCCTCGTGCCGGAAGCCGTGCTGGATGGCGAACTCGCGGGCGCCCTCGCCCACGATCAGGCAGTGGTCGGTCCGCTTGAGCACCAGCAGCGCGACGGCCGCGGGGTTCTTGATGTTCTCGATGCACGCCACCGCGCCGCTCTTGTGCGTGGGCCCGTGCATCACCGAGGCGTCCAGCTGGATGACGCCCCGCTCGTTGGGCAGCCCGCCGTAGCCCACGGTGAGGTCGTTGGGATCGTTCTCGACCAGCGTGACGCCCGCGACCACCGCGTCGGCGGGGTCGTAGCCCTCGCCCATCAGCGCGAAGGCCCGCTCGGTGGCCGGCAGTCCGTTGGCGCTCGAAACAACCACCGGGCCGTTGCGGGGCGCGTCGCCCGGATGCCCTCGTTCGCGGGAGCGCGACGCGGAACGGGCGAGCACCGAGGGCGCGACGGCGAGGCCCATGCCCGAGGCCAGCGCCGCCCGCAGCACGCTTCTTCTGGTGGTGGTCATGCCCGCAGGCTATGCAGGGCGGCGACCCCGCCGGATACCATCGCGTGTATGCTCGACGCCAATGAAGCCCAAGCCGTCCTCGCCCTCTCGCTCATGGCCGCGCTCGCCGATGGCCGCTCCGCCGCCGAGGAACGCGAGCACCTCCGCACGCTGTTCGACGGGCTCGCCGCCGAGCACGAGCTGCCGGGCCTGCCCGCACTCTACCAGAAGGTGATGCTCAAGCAGACCAGCCTCGCCGACGAGGCCGCCCGGCTGCGGAGCGAGGAGGCCAAGCGGATGGCCTTCGAGATGGCGGTGTGCATCGCCGACGCCGACGGCAAGGCGACCGAGGCCGAGCAGGCCTTCCTGGACCAGCTCGAGGCGGCGCTCGCGCTGGACCACGAGGAGGCGGTCGCCTTCGAGCACGAGGCCGAGCGGCTCGGCGACGCCGACGAGACCGTGGACGCCGACGCGCTGCTCGCGCCGGTGGCGCCCTCGCCCGCCTACGACGGCGGGAGGGCGATGCCCGCGTCGGCCGTGCCCTCGGCCGCCCCGGCGGGCCCGGCGCAGACGCACGCGCCCTCCCAGATGGACGCCGCCGCGGCGCTCGCGCCCGCCGAGGTCGCCGCGATGACCCCCGCCGTCACCACGGCCTCGGCCGAGTCGTCCGCCGAGGCCTCGCCCGCCGAGATGTCGCCCGCCGAGATCCAGGGCATCATCCTCCGCTACGCCATCCTCAACGGCGCGCTCGAACTCATGCCGCAGAACCTGGCAACCATGGCCATCCTGCCGCTGCAGACGCGGATGGTCTACGTCATCGGCAAGCGGCACGGGCACAGCCTGGGGGCGGGCCACATCAAGGAGTTCATCGCCACGCTGGGCATGGGCGCCACCTCGCAGATGCTCGAGAACTTCGCCCGCAAGGCGCTGGGCAAGCTCGCCAAGAAGGCCCTGGGCAAGACCGCCGGCGCCGTCGTCAAGACCGCCACGGGCCCGATGATGACCTTCGCCAGCACCTACGCCATCGGCAAGGTCGCCCATGCCTACTACGCCGGCGGCCGCACGCTCAGCAGCGTCGATCTCAAGAGCCTCTTCACCCAGGAGCTGGGCAAGGGCAAGGCCCTCTACGACCAGCACCAGCCCCAGATCGCCAACCAGGCGGGCACGCTGAACCCCGCCGACGTGCTCAGGGCCGTCCGCGGCGGGCTGCCGGCGTAGGGATCCCTCGGCTCCGCAACGGCGCCTGCGCTCCAATTACGGCTTGCGTGGCCGATCCCGCTCCGTTCTAATGCGCCTGCAGGACGGCAGCGAGGAAGCAATACGAGAGGACAGGACGCCGGACGTGAGACATCCGGCCCGACGCCCCCATCGGGGGTGGAGGAGACGAGACATGACCCGTAACACCGTGTGCGCGATCGTCGCGTGCGCTGCCGCCAGCGCGCACGCCGACATCTTCACCGATCGGGCGTCCTTCGACGCCGCCGTGGCCGCGATGAGCTTCGCGCCGGCCTGGGACGAGGACTTCGAGGGCTTCGGGCTGGGCCTCATCCCTACGCCCACCATCATCGGCGGAGGCGCCGCGGAGATCGACCGCGCCGGCACCGCCGAGATCATCGATCCCTCGCCCATCGGCACCGGGCAGGCCTACCTCGGCGTCGAGGCCGGCATCGGCGAGATCATCCAGGGCGTCGGCGGCACCAGCCTGGGCGTCACGGCCCTGGGCTTCGACTACTTCAGCGAACTCGACGGCATGTACAACTTCAACACCAGCTCGGGCATCGAGAGCGCCATGATGACGCCGGGCACCACGCCGCTATTCGTCGGCTGGGTGGGCGATCCGGGCGAAACGCTCGACTTCGTGGACTACACGCCGGGCACAAGCGCGCACATCCTGGACAACATGACGGCCGCCATCCCGGCGCCCGGCACGGCCGTGCTATTCGCGATCGGGGGACTGGCCGCAGTCCGCCGGCGGCGCTAGCTGCCCGTCTCCTCATAGATCATCACCCAGTTCCCGCACGTGTCGTCGAGCATCGCGACCTTCGAGCCGGGCATCTCGCTGATGCCGCCCTTGAACTGCACGCCGGCGGCCGACAGCCGCTCGTGCTCGGCCGCGATGTCGTCGACCCTGAACGCGGTGACCGGGATGCCCTCGCCGTACAGGGCGGTCTTCCACGCCTTGGTGGCCGGGTGCTCGCCGCTGGGCTCGAGCATGAGGGCCGCCCCGTCGGGCTCCTCCGGGCTGACCACGGTGAGGAAGCGGTGCCCGGGGGCGACCTCCATGTCGTCCTTCTTCACGAAGCCGAGCTTCTCGGTGTAGAAGGCCAGGGCGTGGGCCTGATCGGAGATCGGGATTCCTGCGAGCTTGATGCGCATGTCGTGCTCCGGTTGGTCGGTGATCTTCGTGCTTCGATGGAGAGGGCAATGGGCAATGGGCAATAGGGAATGGAAAGTGGGCATCCCGCTCCCGTCTCTGTCCCATTCCCCATTGCCTATTCCCCATTGCCCATTGCCTAGTACTCGTACACCCCATGCCCGCTCTTGTTGCCCAGCCGCCCCGCCGTCACCAGCTGCTCGAGCAGCGGGCACGGGCGGTAGCGTTCGCTGTGCAGCCCGTCGGCCAGCACGTTCATGATGTGGGCGCAGGTGTCTAATCCAATAAAATCAGCAAGCTGCAGCGGGCCCATCGGGTGGTTCATGCCCAGCTTCATGATGGCGTCGATGTGCTCGGGCTGGGCGACGCCCTCCATCCAGGTGTAGAACGCCTCGTTGATCATCGGCATCAGGATGCGATTGGAGACGAAGCCCGCGCGGTCGTTGGCGGGGACGGCCGTCTTGCCCATCCGCTCGGATAGCTCCAGCACGGCCTTGGTCACGCCCTCCTCGGTCGCCAGCCCATTGATGACCTCCACCAGCTTCATCACCGGCACGGGATAGAAGAAGTGCATGCCGATGACGTGCTGCGGCCGCGTGGTGGCCGCGGCGATGGCGGTGATCGAGATGCTGCTGGTGTTCGTGGCCAGGATGCAGCCGTCCTTGCAGGCGCCGTCGAGGTCGGCGAAGACGCTCCGCTTGACGTCCTCGTTCTCGACCACGGCCTCGATGGCGATGTCGCGGTCGGCCATGGCGGCCACGTCGCTGGCATAGCTGATGCGGGCGAGCGCGGCGTCCGCGTCGGCCTGCTCCATGCGGCCCTTCTCGACCGCGCGGGCCAGCAGCTTCTGGTGGGTGGCCCGGCACTTCTCGATCTGCTCGGCCGCCGCGTCGTAGACCAGCACGTCCAGCCCCGCGACGGCGGCCACCTGGGCGATGCCCCCGCCCATCTGCCCCGCTCCGACCACGCCCACCTTGTCGATCGCCATCGCTACACTCCTCGAACAGATCCAGTACCGGTCACCCTGAGCGGCAACACTAGCCGAGACGCCCCCGCCCATGGACCGAATCGCCCAGCTCCAGAAGATCCTGCAAGCCGAACCGGGCGACCCCTTCGCCCTCTACGCGCTCGCCCAGGAGCACGCCAAGGCGGGCGACCACGGCGAGGCCGTCGGCTGGTACGCGCGGTGCATCGAGAGCGACGCGCACGAGCACTACGCCTACTTCCACATGGCGCGATCGCTGGGCGAGCTGGGCCGGGGCGACGAGGCGGTCGAGACGCTGCGGCGGGGACTGGCGCTCGCCGAGCGGGACGGCAACGCCAAGGCCGCGGGCGAGATCGCGGCCCTGCTCGATGAGATGGCGTGACGGACACACCGGCATGGACACCGAGGGCCACATCGAGATCAAGCCCAGCGGACCCGACCGCTGGCGGCTGGCCACGCCCGACGGCACCCGGGCCACCCTCGACAACGCGGCGCTGGCCGACCACAACCTCGTGCACGGCGACCCCTGGACGCTCGCGGTGCAGGAGCGCGTCGGCCGGGCCATCGGCGAGGCGGGCGCGCGGCTGGCGGCGCACCGGCTGCTGCGGGTCCGCCCCCGCTCCGAGGCCGAACTCCGCGAACGCCTCGCCACGCGCTATCCCGCCGCCGCAGTCGAGCGGGTGATCGAGGCGATGCGGACCGCGGGGGTCATCGACGACGAGCGGCTGGCCGGCACGCTCGCCGAGCAGATGGCCGACCAACGCCCCCACGCCCGCGAGGCCATCCGCGAGCGGCTGGAGCGCTTCCGCATCGGCGATCCGCTCATCCACGAGGCCCTGGACGAGCACGCACCCGAGGAGCACGAGGCCGATCGGGCCCTGGCCGTCGCCGAGGCCCAGCTCCGCCGGCTCGCGGGCCTCAACCTAACGCCCGAGGCGACCCGTCGGCGGCTGTTCGCGGCCCTCGCCCGCCGGGGCTTCGAGCCCGAGCTCGCGGCCGACGCGATCGAGCGGCTCGTCGGGATGGCCGATGATCCGGAATGAGCTCCGGCGCGGATCGGCCGCGCCCGCATCCCGTCCCGAACCGAGCCGCGCGTGCACCGATTCCGCCGCCCCTACCATCGCCCCATGAGGACCCTGCCCCTCGCGTGCGTGCTGGCCGCCTCGGTGCTGATGAGCGGCTGCTACGCGGCCCGCCTCGGCGACCCCGACGCCAACGCCGATTACACCGCCGAGTACGGAACGGTCGGCGGCATCGCGTCGCTGCCGACGCTGCGGGCGGCGGAAGACGGCGACGCCGATCTCGCAATCACGCCCGCCGAGCCCATCGACGTGATGGACCGCCGCGGGTGGAGCCCGACGGCCGTCGTCGTGCCCAGCGACCTCGTGTTGCACCCCCCGCACTACCTGCCGCCCCGGCTGCCGGTCACGGGTGATCGGCGGTACCACGGAGACATGCCCATGCTGCTGGGCGTGCACGACTACGGCTCGGGCAACTGGCACCAGTTCAAGTCGCTGATCACCTGGCCCTGGATCACGACGTTCGATCTGGCGATGATCCCCGTGCGGGCGATGGTGGACATCGCTCCATGGAACCTGGACGCCTCGCCGAGCCCCGAGTACGAGCGGGCGCCGCATCGGTGGGCCGACCCGCTGCCCCGCACGGGCCAGCCCGTGGGCGAGCCCAACCGGCCCCGCGGCGTGCCCTACGAACCGCGCCCGGGCGACCTCGGCTAGACGCCCCATCAGGCCGGACCCACTGGGACCAGACCCCCGGAGCGAATGCGGCATGAGCAACCACGACGCCACCACCAGCAAGCCCGCCTGTCCCGACATCGACGATCGTGGGCTGCCGGCGGGCTATCCCTTCAAGCCCGCCTACGAGGTGTGCCCATCGTCGGCACGAACCATGCTCGCCGATGGCCAGGCCATCCTCGTCGATGTCCGCCTGGCCGAGGAGCGGGAGATCGCCACGCTGCCGGGCGGACACGACGAGATCCACGCCCCGCTGCACGAGCTGAACGACCACCTGGACGACATCGAGGACCTGGCCCGCGGCCGCACCATCCTGACCTTCTGCCACCACGGCATCCGGTCGATCAAGGCGGCGCTCGCCCTCCGCGGCTGCGGCATGGACGACAGCCACTCCATCGCCGGCGGCATCGACGTCTGGTCCATGGGCGTCGACACCAGCGTGCCGCGGTACACCCGCGATGGCGCGCAGTGCCAGGTCGTGCCCGCCGGATCGCCGCAGGGCGCCTAGGACGCGCCGCGGGCCGCTCGCATCGCCGCCACGAACTCGTCGAATAGGTAACCAGCCTCGTGCGGGCCAGGACTGGCCTCGGGGTGGTGCTGCACCGCGAATACGGGCCGGCCCTTGAGGCGGAAGCCCGCGACCGTGTCGTCGTTGAGGTGCACGTGCGTCACCTCGCCGCCGGCGGCCTCGACCGATGCGCGATCCACCGCGAAGCCGTGGTTCTGGCTGGTGATCTCGACCCGGCCCGTGGCGGCGTGCAGCACGGGCTGATTCGCGCCACGGTGGCCGAACTTGAGCTTGTAGGTCGACGCACCGGCCGCGAGCGCCAGCAGCTGGTTGCCCAGGCAGATGCCGAAGGTCGGCAGAGCCTCGCGCCGCGCCAGGATCGACCGCAGCGCCTCGATGGTCGCCTCCACCGCGGCCGGGTCGCCCGGGCCGTTGCTGATGAACAGGCCGGCGGCGTCCTCCTCCTCCAGGATCGCCAGCAGCCGATCGGGCGGCGTATCCCAAGGGACGGCGACGACCTCGCAGCCGCGCGCGAGGAGGTGGTCGTAGATCGCCCGCTTGGCGCCGCAATCCAGGGCGACCACGACGAGCTTCTCGTCCTGCGCGATTCGTGCCGGCGGGGATAGCCGCCACAGCCGATCGGCGGCCGGCCGCGTCGCCTCGGCGGGGCTGACCTCACCGGCGAGGTTGCGCCCCGTCATGCCGCCGGCGTCCTGCGCGATGCGGATGAGGTCCAGGTCGCTCGCCCGCGCGTCGGCGCTCAGCACGCCCATCATCGCGCCCGCCGATCGGATCCGCCGCGTGAGCGCCCGCGTGTCGACGCCGGCCAGGCCCATCACGCCGTACCGCTCGAGAAATTCGGGCAGGCTCATGCTCGCGCGGTAATTGCTGTGCCGGCCGGCCAGCTCCCGCACGACCAGGCCCGAGGCCTGCACGCGGCCGCTCTCCATGTCCCGCTCATTGGCACCCACGATGCCGACCATCGGGAAGGTCTGCACCAGGATCTGGCCGCGGTAGCTCGGGTCGGTCAGGCTTTCTTGGTAGCCCGACATGGCGGTGTTGAAGACCACCTCGGCCGCGACCGGGGCGGCATCCACCGCGCCGAACGCGGCGCCCGCGAATATCGATCCGTCCGCGAGCGCAAGGCGAGCGACGGGCCGGGCGGCGGGGCGAACGCTGGGGCCGGTCTCGGTCATCGAAGAGATGGTACCCGGGAGTTCGAGCCCACATTCCCAGGCATCCGCGGCGAGATCCCCTCGAACGCCGCCCCGATCTGCGGTAACCTGCACGGAGGATCGCCGGAGGATCTCGATGCCGAGGATGCACGCGACGCTCTGCCTTGTTATGTTGCTGCTGGCTGCGACCAGCGGCCTCGCCACGCCGCAGATCCGCCTCCTGCGTACCGCGGATCAGGCGGCGAATCTCGGGGTCATCCGCATCGACGCCGACGCGCTGCGTACCGCCCGCAACATGCCACCCGACGAGGCCTTCGCGGTGCCGGGCGTCTGGATCGGGGGCCAGTCGCTCGACCTCGTGCTGGAGCGGATGCCGCTGCTCGCCCCGGACGCCGTGGTCGTGGCCGCCGGCCCGGCCGGCCACGAGGCGCCGATCGACATCGGCGAGGTCGCGATCTGGCGCGGCCGCGTCGAGGGCGTCCCCGGCTCGCACGTCTTCCTGTCGATCGCCGATGGCTCGACCGTCGGCCGCATCGAGCTGGGCGCGGGCCGGCCGGCGTACGCAGTCTCGTCCGTCGGCGGAGACCCGAAGGCCGGCGGCGTGGCGCTTGCGGCGGGCGAGGTCGCGGTGTTCCGCACCCGCGTCGCCGGCGGGCTGGCGACGCCCACGCTCTGCGGAGCCGCCTTCCCGCGGCTCGGCCTCCGGGATGCCGCCGCCGCCAACGGGCCCACACCCCCGCCGCCGCCACCCCCGCCGGTGCGGGGCCTGCACCGCGCTCGGCTGGCGGTCGAGTGCGACTTCCGCTTCTTCGAGCTCTTCGGCGACGCCCGCGAGACCGCCGTGTACCTCATCCAGGTGTACGGCATGGTGACCGACGTCACCAGCCGCGACCTCGGCGTGCGGCTGGACTTGGTCTACCTCCGGGTGTGGACGACGCCGGACGATCCGTACTCCGGGGGCGCCGGCATGCCCCGCGACTTCCCGGGCGTGGACTACGACATCGGACAGCTCATGTCGGGCGACAAGAACGCCCGCGCGGGCGGCGCGGCACGGCTCTGCGGCCGCGATTCGTGGGTAGCCTACGGCCTCGGCATCCTGCCCGACCCGACCAACCCCACCGCGTTCAACCAGGACTTCCGCATCGCCGCCCACGAGGTCGGCCACAACCTCGGCGCCCGGCACACGCACGACGAGGGCGTCGACGCCTGCGACGATCCGCTCAGCACGCCGCGCCGCGGCACGCTGATGAGCTACTGCTCGCAGACCTTCAGCGGCGGGAGCGCCCTCACGCAGGGCTACTTCCACACCGGCGTGCGGCAACGGGTCTTCGACTGCAACCCCCTGCGCCTCTCGCTCGATTGCAACAACAACTTCGTGCCCGATGCAGACGACATCGCCGCGGGCACCAGCGCGGACGCCAACGCCAACGGCGTGCCCGATGAGTGCGAGGATTGCAACGCCAACGGCACCCTCGACGATGCCGACATCGCGGCGGGCACGAGCCTCGATCTCAATACCAATGGCGTGCCCGACGAGTGCGAGCCCGACTGCAACGCCAACGGCGTGCCGGACGAGATGGACATCCGCTTCGCCTTTAGTCGCGACGAGAATGGCAATGCCATCCCCGACGAGTGCGACGCCGACTGCAACGCCAATGGCGCCGCGGACCACGCCGAGATCAACCAGAACATGGCGCTGGACATCGATCGTGACGGTGTGCTGGACGAGTGCCAGGACTGCGACGGCGACGGCATCATCGACATCGACGCGCTCGGCTTTGCCCACAACGCGTGGGTCGCCGGCTCGGGCGACGGGCTCATCAAGCAATACCAGTACCAGACGGGCGTGCTGCGCGCCGAGGCCGGCGGCGGCATCCTGGACGATCCCACCGACGTGCTCATTACGTCCGATGGCCGCGTGCTCGTCGCCAGCGCGGGCGACGCCCGCGTCGTGGAGTTCGATGCCGCCGGCGGGCTCGTCGGCGAGCTCGTCGCCGGCGGCGCGGGCGGACTGGCCTACCCCACGGCGCTCCACCTGGCACGCGACGGCTCGCTGCTCGTCGCCGACCGTGAGGCCAACGCCATCCGCCGATACGACCCGGCGACCGGAGTACCACTCGGCGACTTCGTGCCGCCCAACGCCGCCGGCCTGCACATGCCCCACGGCATGGCCACCGGGCCCGACGGCAACCTCTTCGTGACGGGCGAGCACATCGGCGTCATGGAGTTCGACGGCGGCACCGGCGCATTCGTCGGCCAGTTCGTCGAACACGGCTCGGGCGACCTCCACCACGGCCGCGGCATGCTCTTCCTGCCCCAGGGCAACGGCACGCACCTGCTGCTGGTCGCCGAGAACGAGGCCAACGCCATCCTCGCATTCGACGGCGATACCGGCGCGTTCCTGGGGCTCTGGCACGACGGCGGCGATCGCTGGCTCGTGCATCCCTGGGGGCTCCGCCGCGGACCCGACGGCGACGTGTACGTGAGCATCAACCGCATGCACGGGCGGATGCCGGGCGGTCCGACCAGCGGCCTGCACCTGACCTTCCCGCACCTGCTCCGCTACGACGACCGCAACGGCAAGTTGATGTTCACCTACGTGCAGGGCGTCGACGCACGGCTCGATCATCCCAGGGGCTTCGACTTCGTGCCGGGCGACGCGACGGACTGCAACCTCAACCGCATCCCCGATTCCTGCGACATCGCCGGCGGCCGCAGCACCGATCGCAACGCCAACGGCGTGCCCGATGAGTGCGAAGCCCTCTGCTACGCCGACTGCGACGGCAACGGCGAACTCGAGCTCTTCGACTTCCTGTGCTTCCAGAACGCCTTCCACGACGGTGACCCTGCCGCCGACTGCGACGGCTCGGGAAGCCTCGACCTCTTCGACCTGCTCTGCTTCCAGAACGCATTCCAGGACGGGTGCCCGTAGGGCGAGCCGAGTAGATCGAAGCAAGTCGGTCGAGCCGGCTAGGTCGAGCCGAGCCGCGGTACACTCACGCCCGTGCCGCCCGGACTGTTCGGACACGACGACGCCGGCCCGCTCGTCCGCGTCGCGCTCGAGCGGGCGATCGACGGCCGCGCCGCCACGCTGACCTACGCGCTGCCCGAGGACGCCGCGGCCGAGCCCGCTGCCCTCGTCGGGCGGGCATGCACGGCGCCGCTGGGCCGGACACGCGCCCGCGGGGTCATCATCGCCGCGGGCCACGCCGAGCTGCTCGACGGCCTCGACCCCGCGAAGCTCCGCCGGCTGCATGCCATCGGCGACGCGAGGCTGCCGCCCGCGGTGGTCGAGCTGGGCCGCTGGATCGCGGACTACTACGCCTGCCCGCTGGGCATCGCGCTGGCGGCGATGCTGCCGGCGGCCGTCAAGAAGGCCGTGGGCCGCCGGACCCGCGTGGCGCTGCGGCCCACCAGCGCCTCGCCGCAGCAGCCGCTGCCGCCCGCCGCCCGCCGCGCCTGGGAGGCCCTCGGCGCAATCGACGAGGCGGATTGGCCGCTCGACGAGCGCGTTCTCGCCCGACGCGTCGGCGCGAAGAACGCCGCTCCCGTGCGCCGCCTTATCCGCGAGGGGCTGCTGGCGCCCGAGACGCTCTCGGAGGTTCGAACGCGCGGGGACATGGCCGCGACGCTCGACGAGTCCGGCCCGCCGCCCACGCCGACGAACGAACAGGCCGCCGCCATCGAGGGCGTGCCCCTCGGTGCCTTCGGCGTGCACCTGCTGTTCGGCGTCACGGGCTCGGGCAAGACCGAGGTCTACCTGCGGCTGCTCCAGCGCGTGATCGACGCGGGCCGCACCGGCATCGTGCTCGTGCCCGAGATCGCCCTCACGCCCCAACTCGCGGCGCGATTCCGGGCCCGCTTCGTGCCGATGCTCGGCGAGGACGGCGTCGCGGTGATGCACTCGGGGCTCAACGCCGGCCAGCGGCACCACGCCTGGGATCTGCTCGCGCGGGGCCGGGCACGCATCGCCGTCGGCCCCAGGTCGGCCTTGTTCGCGCCGCTGGAGAACGTCGGCCTCATCGTCGTCGACGAGGAACACGCCGGCGATTACAAGCAGGACCAGGCCCCCCGCTACCACGGCCGGGACACCGCCATCAAGCGGGCCCAGGTCGAGGGCTGCCCGGTCGTGCTCGGGTCGGCCACGCCCAGCCTCGAGAGCTGGCGGAATGCCCAGACGGGCCGGTACGCCCTGCACCGCCTGGCCACGCGACCGCCCGGAGCCGCCGGCCTGCCCACCGTCGAGGTCGTCGACATCGCCGAGCAGCGGAAGCTGGCCCGCGACGCCGGCGACCGCATGCAACTCCTCGGCCCGTGCCTGCGGTCGGCGCTCCGCGACACGCTCGACGGCGGCGGCCAGGCCGTGCTGCTGCTCAACCGCCGGGGATTCGCCCGCGTCGTCGCCTGCCCGGACGCGGATTGCGGCTGGGCGCTGTCCTGCGACTCATGCTCGTCGGCCATGGTCTTCCACCGCAAGGGCGTCGCGAGCTCGAGGGGCCTGGTCCGCTGCCACCACTGCCACGCCGAGCAACTGCTGCCACGTGCATGCCCTGTGTGCGGCAGGGGCACGATCCGCCTGGGCCACGGCACCCAGCGGCTCGAGGACGAGCTGGCCCTCAGGCTGGACCTGCCGCCCGACGCCATCGCCCGCATGGACGCCGACACCATGGCCCGGCCGGCCGACTACGCCGCCGTGCTGCGGCGCGTCGCCGACGGGTCGGCCCGGGTGCTGTTCGGCACGCAGATGATCGCCAAGGGCCTCGACTTCCCCAACATCCGCCTCGTGGGCGTCGTGGATGCCGACACCGCCCTGGGCATCGCCGACTGGCGGAGCCACGAGCGGACCTACCAGCTCATCAGCCAGGTCGCCGGCCGGGCGGGCCGCGGCGACCACCCGGGCCGGGTCATCGTCCAGACGCTCAACCCGAGACTGCCGGCGATCGTTGCGGCCGCCGCCCACGACTACGAGGGCTTCGCCGCCGGCGAGCTTGCCATCCGCGAGCGGGCGGGCCTGCCGCCGTTCACCCGGGCCGCCTGGATCGTCGTCCGCGATCGCTCCTACGAACGAGCCGAGGCCGACGCGATGGTCCTGGCCGACCGCCTGCGGGCGTGCTTCGGCAGCGGCGCCCGCGTTGAGGGCCCCGCGCCCGCGCCGCTCGAGCGGACGCACGACGAGCACCGCGTGGGCGTCGAGGTCTACGCCCGCAGCGCCGGCGACCTGCGGGCCGGCCTGCAGCGGCTCCGCGCCGAGCACGGCCTGGTGAGCGATGCGCACGTTGCGATCGATGTCGATCCGGTCGCCATCTGGTAGCGCCGCGGCGGCCGGCTTCGAGCAACCCCGGCGCGATCGAGAAGCCCATCGGGCTTCTGTGTCGCGACCCGGCGCCGCCCTCCGATACTCTCCCCCGTGATCGTGCACCTCAACGACGAATTGCTGCCCGCACCCGCCGCCCGCGTGGGCGTGTTCGACCGCGGCTTCCTCTTCGGCGACGGCGTTTACGAGGGCGTCCGCGTCTTCGACGGCGTGCCGATGGCCGTCGATCGCCACGTCCGCCGCATGGCCGAGGGCCTAGCCGAGGCCCGCATCCCCTGGGACGCGAGCAGGCTGCCCGGGATCGCCGAGGACCTGTGCCGCGCCAACGGCCTCCGCGACGCCTTCATGTACGTGCAGGTCACCCGCGGCGAGCCCGGTCCGGGCGAGCCCGTCCGCGCCCGCACGCTCCGCGAGGCCGCCGCACCCACGGTGTTCGCCTTCGCCACCGAGCAGCCGCCCCTCGAGACCTACGCCGCCCCGCCGACGATCCGCCTCGCCTCCGCGGCCGACACCCGCTGGGCCCGCGGGCACCTCAAGTCGATCTCGCTGCTGGGCAACGTGCTGGCGGCCTACGACGCCCGGGACGCCGGCGGCGACGAGGTGCTCATGCACCGCGACGGCTTCGTCACCGAGGCCTGCGCGTCCAACCTCATCCTCGTGCTCGGCGGCCGGCCCGTGACCCCGGCCCTCGACGGCGTCTCCATCCTGCACGGCGTGACGCGGGCCCGCTGCCTCGAACTGGACGCGGCGATCGAGGAACGCCCCGTGCCCATCGAGGCGATCGCCGACGCCAGCGAGATCATCCTGGTGGGCACGACGTCGATCGTGACCGCCGCGGTGAGCCTGGACGGCCGCACGGTCGGCGACGGCACGCCGGGCCCCGTCGCCCGGCGGCTGCTGGACCGCGTCCTCCAGGACTGCCGCGCGCAGATCACCGGCGTGGCCACTGCCTCCGCCACCACCGCTGCTCCCACCCCCGCGTCCGTCGCCTAGGCATACGCCGTGTTCGATCCCGCCGGCGCACGAGTCACGGTGATGGGCCTGGGCCGCTTCGGCGGGGGGCTGGGCGTCACCCGGTGGCTCGCACGACACGGCGCCCGCGTGCTGCTGACCGATCGAGCCGACGCCGCGAGCCTCAGCGAACCGCTGCACGCTCTTGATCCGTTCATCGGCGACGGCCGCGTGCAGCTGCGACTGGGCGGCCACGACGCTGCCGATTTCCGCGACGCGGACCTCGTGGTCGCCAGCCCGGCGGTGCCCGCACCGTGGGACAACGAGTTCCTCGCCGCCGCCGACGACGCCGGCGTGTCCGTCACCACCGAGATCGGCCTAGCCATCCAGCGGCTGCCCGACCGCGCGAGGACCATCGGCGTCACGGGCACCGCCGGCAAGAGCACCACCAGCACGATGATCGCCCGCGCCATCGAGGCCGCTGGCCAGCAATGCCTGCTCGGCGGCAACATCGGCGGCTCGATCCTCGAAGCCATCGACGACGCACCGGCAGACACCCTGGCCGGCGCCTTCGTCGTGCTCGAACTCTCGAGCTTCATGCTGCACTGGCTCGGCCGCGATGCCTGGTCGCCCGGCACCGCCGTGGTCACCAACATCCGCCCCAACCACCTCGACTGGCACCGCACCTTCGAGCACTACCAGGCCAGCAAGCGGCACATCGCCCGCCACCAGCACGCCGGCGACGCGCTCGTGGCGCCCGCCGACCTGTGGCCCGACCTCAACACGCCGACGCGGATCGACCCCCGCACCGAGCACCCGCCGCCGCTCCGGGTGCCCGGGGCGCACAACCGCGACAACGCGGCCTGCGCACTTTCCGCCGCCCGGACCGCCCTCGGCCGATTCGGAATCGCGATGCCCGCGGCCGCCAGCGACGCCATCGCCGGCTTCCCGGGCCTGCCGCACCGCCTCGAGCACGTGGTGGATGCCGCGGCCGCCGGCGGCACCGTCGCGTTCTACAACGACAGCAAGAGCACCACGCCCGAGGCCGCGGCGCTCGCCGTCGACGCCGTCGCCGAGCGCACGCCGCCCGACCGCATCGCGCTCATCGCCGGCGGCGCGGACAAGGGCGTCGACCTCGCGGCCATCGCCCGCCTCGCCACCCGCGGCGTCGCCCTCTGTACCATTGGTGCAACGGGCCCGCGCATCGTGGACGAGGCGCGGGCCGCGGGCGGGAGGGCGCAGCACCATGGCACGCTCGAGCGAGCCTTCGAGGCGGCAACGGCACACGCCGACGTTGCCGGCGGCGCGGTGCTGCTCAGCCCCGGCTGCGCGTCCTGGGACCAGTTCGACCACTTCGAGCAGCGGGGCGACGCGTTCCGCACGCTGGCGCACCGCTTCGCTGCCGCTCGTGCTGCTGGCGCTGGCGGCCTGCGGCACGCCTAGGCCGCTGGCCGATCCGCCCCTCCCCCAGCCGTCCACGCAGACCTCGGACACAGAACCGCCCGCCGCGGCGAACGCCACCGCGCGGGCGCCCGTGCCAGCGGAGTCAGCACCGGCCCCGCCGGCCGTCGAGGCCTTCCCCGGCGTCCGCCTGCACGTCGGTGAGCGCTGGATCGAGTTCGACGGCATCGTGCCCATCGACGTCCGCGAGCGGGACCGCACCGGCTTCGTCCTGATCCGCTACCTCGAGGCCGTCGCCGTCACGCCCGCCAGCGGCAAGGACCACGAGGCCCTCGTCCTGACGAGCGCACGCCCCGCCCACGTCCACGCCGCACTCCTCGCGCTGGGTCTCGAGCCCGGCACGCCGGGACGCGTCGCCTGGGACGGCCGCTTCGCGATCACCTCGGCCGCCGACGGCCCGCGCGTTGCCGTAACCCTGCGACCGAGCGAAGCACCACCGCCGGGCGAGCCGATCGAACAGTTCATCACGCACGCCGACGACGCGACGCCCTTCCGCCCCGGCGGCGGCGATCCGCGGTGGGTCTTTGCGGGCTCGCTGCTGCAGGACGACGACACCCGCTACGTCGCGGACGCCACGGGCCTACTCGTCGGCCTGCACACCTTCGGCTCCGAGGTGGTCGCCCTCACGACGACACTCAGCCCGGATTCGTGGATCGACGAGCCCGAGTGGATCGCCCACCCGGAGCGCACGCCCCAGTTCGGCGCAAGCGTCACGATCCGCCTGGCCGTGGACCAGTAGCCCCGCTGCGTTCGTCGAGTGGGGCTAGAGCCGCACGCGGACGGTCACGCTCCGCGGCTCATCGTCTTCGCCCGGGCCCCGCACGACGAACTCGGTCGCGCGACCCAGGCCGATGCGGGAGGACGCCACGGCCTCGATGAAGCCCGAGATTCCATCGATGCGGCGGCCGTTGACCTCCAGGATCCGCTGGCCGGCCTCGATGCCCGCACGGTCGGCGGGCGAATCGGCCGCAACACGCAGCACGGTCACCGAGTCGTCGCCCAGGTTGACCACGAGGCCCACCTCGCGGCTGAGGATGTTCGCCGTCGCCGGCCCCACGGCGTTCACCGGGTCCAGCTCGTCGAGCACCACCAGCGTGCGGATCGCCGCGCCGTCGCGCCACGCCACGACCTCCAGCTCCTCGCCCGGCCGCATCGTGTTGACCACGGCCCGCAGCAGCTGCCGGCTCGGCACCGCCTGGCCGCCGATCGACTCGATGACGTCGTTCTGCATCAGGCCGGCCTTCTCCGCGGGGCCACCCTGGGTGATGTCGCCCACCAGCACGCCCAGACCGCGGAACTCGCCGCCGTCGATGATCGGCCTGCGGCTCCGCCTCGGATCGAACGCGATGCCGAGCCGCCCGCGGGCCACGCGGCCGTTCTCGATGAGCTGGTCGACCACCGATTCGATGGTCGGCAGCGGGATGGCGAAGCTGATGCCCGCCGACTGGCCCTCGTCGGCCGTCGCCTCGCCGTTGCCGCTGCGGCCGGTGGCGATCGCCACATTCATGCCGATGACCCGCCCGCGAACGTCCACCAGCGGCCCGCCCGAGTTGCCGGGGTTCACCGCGGCATCGGTCTGGATGAAGTTCGTAAAGGCGCTGCCGCCGCCCGTGTTGGGGTCCCGCCCCAGCCCGGACACGATGCCCTCGCTCATCGAGAATTTGAAGTTGAACGGCGACCCGAACGCGAACACGCGATCGCCCTGCTGGGGCAATTCGCCGCTGGCGCGCAGCAGCGGCACGCCGCCGAGCATCTCGTCGGCCCGCAGCACCGCGATGTCGGTGAACACGTCGACGCCCAGCACCTCGGCCCGCAGCGTCCGCCCGGTGTGCAGCTGCACGCTGACCGAGTCCGACCCGCCGACGACGTGCGCGTTGGTGACGATGTGGCCCGCGTCGTCGTACACCCATCCCGACCCCGCGGCCCCGCCGCCCCAGCGACCACCGGTCATCAGGTGGACCACGCCCGGCTCGACCGACTGGGCGATGGCCCGCGTCGCGCGGTTGATCCGCTCGAGGATGTCGTCCTGCCGCAGCTCCTGGCGGGCCAATCGCACCTGCACGCCCGCCTGCGCGTGCTCCACGCGGCGGACGACCTCGGGCGCCGCTACCAGCGCCGCGATGACGGTGAGCAGCACGACGGCGGCCGGTCCGAAGCTCATGAATCGTCGCATGCGTTGCCTCCGTGCTGGGCCGGTCCCGCCGGCGGCACGCTAGCCGGGATGCGTCGCCGCCGGCTCCCCGTCGCCTCCACCACCGCCGCCGGCGGCCGGGCGCTGCATCGAGAACTCCTTGCCGCCGAAGCTTCGTTCGGCAACGCGGCGCACCCATTCCATAGCCGCTTCGCGGATCTGCGGCCCCAGGTTCGCGACGGGCTGGGCCAACCCCGGGGAGTGATCCAGGAGACCCATAACGTCGTGCAGGACGACCACCTGCCCGTGGCACGCCGTGCCCGCACCGATCCCGATAACGGGTACGCCCGCAGACGCCACCAGTTCGTCGGCCACCTCGCTCGGCACCGCCTCGACCAGCAGCATGGCCGCACCCGCGTCCCCGAGCGCCCGCGCATCGGCCAGCACCCGCGCCGCCGCCGCGGGCGTGCGACCTTCGGCCTTGTACCCGCTCGTCCGCTTCACGTGCTGGGGCTTGCTTCCCACGTGTGCGCACACCGGCACGCCCGCCGCCGCCAGCCGCGCCACCAGCGGCGCGAAGCTCGCGTCCACCTCGAGCTTCACGATGTCGGCCTTGCCCTCCACCAGGAAGCGCCCCGCGTTGCGGACCGCCTCGTCCGCCGACGCCTGGTAGGACATGAACGGCATGTCGCCCATGACGACCACGCTGGGTGCGCCACGCTTCACCGCCGCGGTGAGCGCGATGAGCACGTCCAGCGGCATCTCGATGGTCCGGTCGAGCCCGAGGATGACCTCGGCCGCGGTATCGCCCACGAGCAGCACATGCACGCCCGCGGCCTCGAGCAGCCGTGCCGTCGACGCGTCGTAGCACGTCAGGCAGGCGAAGGGCTCGCCTCGATCGGCCATCTTGGCCAGCGACGCCAGCGTGTGCGGCCTGCGCCGCCCGCCCGTGCTGCCATTCCCCGATGCGGAGCCCACCGTGCCCACGCGGCATGCTAGGGGCGCCACGCAACGCGGCAATGGCTCACCCGAGCCACGCCTGCGCAATCGGCATCCGCCGCCCCGGACCGAACGCCACCGACGTCACCTTGAGGGCGATCGCCGCCTGCCGACGCTTGTACTCGTTGCGGGCGATGAGCCCGGCAATCCGGTCGACCTGCTCGCGATCGAAGCCCTCTCCGGCGATCTCGCGGACGGTCATCCTGCGCTCCACCCGCATCTCGACGATCCGGTCGAGCACGTCGTAGGGAGGCAGCGTGTCGTCGTCCCGCTGGTCGGGCGCCAGCTCGGCGCTCGGCGGCTTGTCGATCGTGTTCCGCGGGATCGGCGGGCCGGCAAAGCCGAGCTCGCTCCACGCCACGTTCACGTGCCGCGCAATCGCGTACACCCGCGTCTTGGGCACGTCGGCCAGCACCGCGAGCCCGCCGTTCATGTCGCCGTAGAGCGTGCAGTAGCCCACCGCCAGCTCGCTCTTGTTGCCCGTCGTCAGCACGATGGCGCCGGTGCGGTTCGAGATCGACATCAGCATCGTGCCCCGCAGCCGGCTCTGGAGGTTCTCCTCGGTCACGTCCGGCAGCCGCTCGCCCAGCCTCGCATGATCGAACTCCGCGAACAGCTCGTCGAGCGTCCCGCGGAAGCCCTCCATCGGCGGCGCGATCGGCGCGACCGGGCAGCGCACGCCCAGGCTTTGGGCCAGCGCGAGCGCATCGTCCATCGAATGCGCCGACGAGTACGGCCCGGGCATCGCCACGCCCAGCACGTTCTCGGGACCGAGCGCCAGCACCGCGATCGCCGCCGTCACCGCCGAATCGATGCCGCCCGAGAGCCCGATGATCGCGCGGGCGAAGCCGGTCTTGCGGCAGTAGTCCCGCACGCCGACGACCAGCGCCTCCACCAGTGTGCGATCGTCGCCCGCATCCAGGAACGGATCGCCCACCGCCGCCCCGGGGTCGTCGACGTCGACGATCGTGGTCTCGGCCTTCTCCAGCGTGCCGCCGAAGCGGGCCCCGGCGTACCGCAGCGCACCGGCGGGGTCGACCGCGATGGCGTGCCCGTCGAAGATCAGGTCGTCGTTGCCACCCGCCTGGTTGACGCCCAGCACCCACACGCCGTGCCGCTCCGCGTGCGCACGCACGATGCCCTCGTGCCGCGCGTGCTTGCCCTCGACGAACGGGCTGGCCGACGGCGCCACCACCACCGACGCGCCGGCGGCCACCAGCTCCGCGACCGGATCGGCCGCGCCCTCGTAGCGGGACGCGAAGCCCGCGTCCTCGCCCATCCACAGGTCCTCGCAGATCGCCAGGCCCAGCCTCCGTCCACCCACGTCGATCACACACGGCTCGCCGCCGGGCTCGAAGTAGCGATCCTCGTCGAATACGTCGTACGTCGGCAGCAGCCGCTTGTGGTACACGCACTGCACGCCGCCGTCCCGCAGCACCAGCACGCTGTTGCGGACCACCGCGCCCTCGTGCGTCGGGCAGCCCACGACCAGCACCGGCCCGTTCGCCGTTGCCTCGGCGAGCGCCCATGCGTGCGCCCGGCAGGCCGACAGGAAGCCCGGCTCCAGCAATAGGTCCCGCGGCGGATACCCACTGATCGCCAACTCGGGCAGCACCACCACGTCGACGCGGTCCCGCGTGGCCGAGTAGGCCGCCCGCACCAGGTCGGCGTTGCGGGCGACGTCGCCGACCGTTGGGTTGATGGGCGCCAGGGCGATGCGCATGGGCGAGGCTACGCCGCCGGTGCCCGCCGCTTGCCCGCGGTCTTCCCGCGCAGGATGCGGTCCAGCCGCAACCACGCGATGGCGAGACCTGCGCCGGTGATCGTCGCGATGATCTCCGAGCCGCTGGCCAGCAACGAGACGGGCGCGAAGCCGTCCTTGTCATAGCCTAGCAGCACCGCGATGCCGACCGCCCCGCCCTCGCGGAACCCCAGCATGCCGAAGGGCGACACCGCGCCCACGACGTAGTGCCCCCCCGCGATGATCATGCCGTTCGTCGGACGGACGGCGACGTCCACGAGATCCCCGGCGACGATCATCCGCAGCGACTGGGCCGCGAAGTCCAGCACGCGGGCCAGCATCACGACGGCGATCCAGCGACCGTCGGCGAGCATGTCGATGCCCGCGTGCAGCTGCCGGGCGACGTCGCCCCGCGCCATCCGCATCGCCCGCCGGCCGCCGAACCGCGCGATCAGCCGCGACAGCCGGCGGTGGCCCGCCTCGCCCGACAGCCGCCGCGCGACGAAGACCATCGCCGCGCAGCCGGCCGCCATCAGCACGACCGCAAGGGGCGCCGTGAGCGGCCCGGTCGCATCCCGCACCAGCGCCGCTACCAGCAGTGCGCCCGAGGCCATCACGAGCGTCGCCGATACCGCCGCCATCCACGCCATCACCGTTGCCAGCGGCACGCGATCCCGCCGCGTGTGGATCGCGATCCGCACGAGTAGGCCGATCTTGAAGGGCAGATTGGCCAGGAAGGTCGAGAGGAAGTTGGTCGCCACGACGTCGATCGCCGCCAGCCGCCGCACGGGCGCGAGCGTCGCCCAGAAGATCAATCCGTTGGCCATAACGCTGATCGCCGACAGCCCCACCAGGGCAAGCAGCGCCGCCGGGCTGGCCTCGCTCAGCGATTGCAGCGCCCGCCGGTTCTCGCCCGACAGCGCCAGCTGCACGCAGTAGCCCAGCATGGCGATGCCGATCAGGAAGCCCAGCGTCTGCGCCGCGAGCTTCGCGAGCAGCCGTGCCCTGCTCCGTGACGCGCTCCCGGGTGTGTCCACCTCGTCCATCGGCCTGCAGCCTATGGCGTCGCCGCCGCGCCGAGATCGACCAGCAGCACCCCGCCGTCCCACGCCCGCACGACTCGGCCCTGCCCGAGCAGCCGCTCGAGGTTCTCCGTGGTCAACGCCGGGTCGAGCCAGCCCGACCGCCCCAGCCGATCGAACTCACCCGTGTGCACCAGCATCCAGCGCACCCCTCGTCCTTGCAGCGCCGCCACCCACGACGCCGGATCATCGGGCGACGCAGCGATCGCCTTGGCCAGCGACGAGGCGTCCCACGTCGTCGAGTACAGCACGGGCCGCGTGAGGTATAGCGGTCGCGCGTCGAACACCAGCAGCACGCGGGCATCGCGGGGCAACAGGTTGTTGAGCAGGGGCACCGGGCCGGCACGCGACGCGTCCGCCGGCGGCGTCGTGAACGGCGCCACGCCCGTCGCGATGGCCGCGTTCGGGCTGCCGTTCCGCTCCCCGGCGTACAACGCCACCGCGAAGCCAGCCTGCACGGTCGCCAGCACGGACGCGGCGATGACCGCCGCCGCCGGCCGCCGCAGCGCAGACAGGGCCACCGCAATCGCCGGCACGCCCGTGAGCATCAGCGGCATCAAGAACCGCGACTGCAGGTGCGTGAGCGCGTACCACGCCGCCAGCTGCAGCACGAAGCCCGCGACGAGCACCAGCCGCACCCCGCCGCGCAGCACCCCGCACGCCGCGACGCCAAGCACCATGAGAACGCCCAGCACGCCCCACTGCGGGTGCAGCAGGCCGCGGTCCCCCGAGGCGAGCATCGCCAGCCGATCTCCCAGCGATCCGTCGAACGCATGGCCCGACTTCCACCGTCCATGCTGCTCGGCCGTCCAGTGCCCCAGGCCGAACACGCCGTCGAGGGCCGGGAACACCGGGTTGCCCGCCGCCGCCCAGTTGCGCGCAAGCCAGGGCACGAGCGTGAGCGTGCCCACCACGACCGCGACGCCGCCAAACGCGAGCCACCACCGCGCGGGCGTCCGCCATAGCAGCAACAGGCCGACCACCGGCGTCACCATGAACAGCGCCGTCGGCTTCGCGCCGCACGCCGACCCGACAAGGAACGCCGCCACGCCCCACCGCACGAGAGGCCGGGCGCCCCCGTCCATCGCCCCCAGCATCGCCCCCGCGCCGAGTGCCAGCACCGCGGGCTCGTTGTACGCCAGGGTGCCCGTCACGAGCATCCACGGGGTGCCGAGCGCCACCGCAGCGCACGCCGTCGCGATGCCGGCTGCGTGCTCCGTCTCGACGGCCCGGCACGCCGCGTAGCACACCCGCGCGAGGAGCACCGCCGCCAGCAGCGCCGTCCACGCGCTGAGCATCTGGGCCGCCAGGATCGCCGTGCCCCCGCCCGACGCGATCGGCACTCCCGGCCCGACGCCCAGCACGGACGCCATGTGCAGGAACGCCGCCTCGACGTAGCCCGGCAGGTGCGAGTACACGTTGTGCTCGACCGGCCACAGCCGGCCGTCCCGGGCCCACTCGCCGGGCAGCTGCAGGTGGTAGCCCAGCGTGTCGTACCCGAAGCCCTCGCTCGCCCAGAGCCAGCCGGGCGGGCTCGCCGCCGCCACGATCAGCACCGCGGCGCCCGGCACGACGCACAGCGCCGCCGGATGCAGCGCGAGGCCCTCGTCCCGCCGCTGCAGCAGCCGCCAGGCCAGCAGCCCCAGCCCCGCGGCAAGGGGTGCCGCCGCCGCGACCCGCCCGCCAACGTCGAACATGCCCAGCACGCCCATCGCATGGCTGATCGCGAGCATCAAGCCCAGACCCACGGCCGGCGCCACCCAGGGCGCATCCTCGGTCTTCAGCAGATACGGCGTAAGCCACGCACCCAGTCCCCACGCCGCCGCCACGTATGCGCCGGCGAGCGCGCCGCCCCGGGCCCACTCCATCAGGATCGCAACGAGCGTCTGCTGGTAGCCGAGCGTCCCGCCGATCGCCGCCAGCGCCGCCACGCCGCCGACGAGCCCGGCCACGCCGGCCACGCCCAGCAACCGCGACACGCCGCCGGCGTTCACCTCGGCCCGCCGACGATGAATCCCCCGCGGGCCGCCGCCACGCGGGCGTCCTCGCTCTCGGCCAGCCACGACGCGAGCGCCGCGCCCTCGTCGGTGAACCACGCTATCGCGTGCACCAACGGATCGCCCCGGGGCTGGTCGAGGTAGCCCACGACCCGCACGCGGTCCTGCGCGGCGTGCGCATCGCTGCCGAACACGATGCCGAAGCTCTCCTGCCGGCCCCGCTGCGGCGTGGTCTGCTCGTAGAAGTACCGCACCCGCTCGATGATCGCCGACCCATCATCGAACACGCCCGCCGCCAGCGAGACGTCGCCCCACAGCTCGCTCTCGCGGAGCGACGCCCGCGTCCAGCGGCCCAGCTCGCTCCGCTGCAGCGCGATGTGCACCGGTGCACGCCCCAGAGCCAGCTCCCGGCGATCGAGCGTCGAGCCCCGCGGCACCACCACCGCCAGCGTGTTGCCCAGCCAGGCCATCGAGCCCTGAACCTCGCGCTCCAGCGCGTCGACCTGGCCCATCGACTCGGCCAGGAAGGCGTCGGCCTCCGCCCCCCGCTCCAGCCGCAGCGCCAGCCACCGCGCGGGATCGACCTCGCCGGTCTTCGGACCCGCGTGGATCACCAGGTCCACGCCCGGGCGGGCGGCCTCGTAGTAGGGCTCGAGCCGCTCCATCAGCGGCACGAGCGACGGGGCCACCGCGACGCGGACGGGCACCAGCCCAACTCCGGGCGCCGCGCCGGCGGGCGGATCCACCGAGGGCCACCGCCACGGCTCGTCGATCCGCGCCGCACAGGACGCCAGCAGCAGCCAGTGCGCGAGCAGCAATCCGATCGCAGAAACCCGTACCACGCCCCATTCTTCGGGCGGATGCCACCAACTTCTTCCGTCCGTACACTCCGGCATGGCCCTGCAGCCCAACGCACCACAGACCGCCGGCGACAACCTGCGGATCACCGAGCCGCTCTGCGCGGTCTTCCGCCGCCAGCTCAAGGCCGAGGGCCAGAAGTACACCACCGAGCGGGCTCGCGTGCTCGATGCGATCATCCTGCTCGATCGCATCTTCGAGGCCGAAGAGGTCATCGACCAACTCCGCACGCTCGGGCATCGCGTCAGCAAGGCCACCGTCTACCGCACCATCCACCTGCTCCAGGATGCCGGCATCATCCAGCGGGTGCTAACCGAGGGCGACCAGGCCCGCTACCAGCTGGCCTACGGCGAGAGCCCCAGCGACACCCTCGTCCGCCTGGATACCCGCGAGGCGGTCGCCATCGACGTGCCCGAGCTCGTGGCCATCCGCGAGCGGATCTGCCGCGAGATGGGCCTGGAACCCAAGGGCCACCGCCTGCAGATCTTCGCCGTTGCCATCGGGGCCGAAATCACGGGCGACGAGCCGCTGGGCTAGCCCGAGCGCCGCCGGCGTGGCGGCCTCGGGCGATCTTCTGCCGAACTACGCCGACCTAAGCCAATCCGCCGGCGGACCGCTTGCTGCACCACCCACCACACGCCCGGCCAAACCACAGCGCGTGGTGCGGCAGCGTCGCCACGACGCAGAAGAGCAGGAAGGCGAGCGCGAACGCGGGCACCCAGCCGAGCTCGGCGAATGGCAGCGCCAGCAACCCGACGATCGCCAGCGACGGCACCAGCAACGGCACCGACAGCGCGTGCGTCCGAGCAAACGCCCGCAGCGCCCCATCGCCGCGATCGCCGACGCGAACGCAGTGCCGCGTCGCATGCACACACACGAAGTACATCCCCACCGCCAGTAGGGGCGGCAGCGCCGACGCCGATGCCACCGCGAGCAACGGCACGCCGATGATCTCCGCCGCCGCCATGCGCGTGTCGTGCCGCCAGGCGATCACCGCCGACGCGGCGACCACGAGCCCGCCGACGGCCATCACCAGCACCGCCGCCGCCTGCAGCGCCGCGATGGGCACGCCCATCGGGCCCGCGGCGCCGCCGACCAGGCCGGCGATCTCCGCGAACGGCCGCCAGCTCACCCCTGGCTGGAACGCGAATACGGCCGCGATCACCACTCCGCCGTGCGCAAACGCCAGCGCTCGCCCGAGCAACCCTCCATCTAGACCGCTGGCCCGGATGCGCAGATGCCTCGTGTCCGAGAGCCCGAAGTGCACCATCGTCAGCACAAGGAACGCCAGCAGAACGACAACGGGAGCAACGACGAACGCCAGCCCGCACGACACGAATGCGGCCGCGTAGGGCACGAACGATCGCATCGCCCCACGCAACCCCCATCGCCGCTGCATCTCCGCGAGGTCGTACGCCCCGTGCGGCATGCCGGCCACAACGAGCGCCATCACCCATACCCACGAGCCGGCCAGCGCTCCCGACACGCCGACGCCAGCGACCCCGAGCACCACCGCGGCGAGCACCGCGACGGCGTACGCCGCACCACGCGGCCACGCCAGCGGGCGTCCTGCGCCGCTGGCGTGGCCGGGAAGGAGAGCGAGTTGGGCCAGAACGACCGGCATGCCTGCTGCGAACCCGGCCCTAGGCCGCCCGCGTCAGCACATCGTCACCGACGGTGTCGTGCTCGGTGTCCGTCAGTACCTTGACGCCCTGGTAGCACACCAGGCCGAAGAACACCTTGTTGATGACGTCCGCGACGTTGTAGCACATCTCGCGGATCGACTCGCCGTCCGGGCCGGCCAGCGCCATCAGGAAGCCCACCGGATAGATCGTCCAGCCGACCAGAATGAACAGCCGCAGCGTCTTGAGCGACTTCTGGATCGACGACGGCGAGTTCTGCATCTCCGTCGACACCTTCGTATACAGCACGAACACGATGTACAGCCACGCGGCGCAGGACAGCAGGTAGGTGATCCACCACGTGCCACCGCCGACCGGAGATTCCTCGGCCACCCAGGCCAGCACCAGCATCACGATGCTCGCGCCCACCAGCGTCTGGAACAACGAGCCGCCGCGGCCCTTCAGCCGCAGGAGCAGCGGAATCTCGAGCACGAGCAGCGGCACCGTGATGAGCCAGTCGATGTAGCGGTAGGCCGTGGGGAACTGGCCGATCTCGGCGCCCTCGATCCGCGTGCCGTCGGCGTTAAACAAGCCCGCGACCTGCTCGAGGTAGATGCCCGACATCCGGAAGTAGTGGAAGCAGGCCACCGCGGTGATGATGCCCGCCACGACCATGACCGAGCGATACGCCCTGGGCACGCTGCCGGCCATGAGCCAGAAGTAGGCCGTGCCCGCACCCATCGCGACGGTGCCGATCCAGAAGAGGTACATCGTGATGCCCTCGATGGAGAGCCCCGCGTTGAGGGCCATCGAGGTGTCAGAAAGTCCCACAAGTGTGTGCATCGAATTGCTCCCGGGCGGGGCCGACACCCCGCCGGCGTCTCCACCATCGCAATGCAACGCCACAGCAAGCACGCAGCCGTTTGTCACATCGCCCGCCGCGGCAAGGCCCGCTAGTACGACCGGGATCACCCGGGGCGGACCAACCAGCGTGCACGAGCCCCGTTCCCGCAGGGGCATCCCCGCCGACGCCACGACATGCCCCTCGCCGGTCGCGTCGTTCGACATGCCCCGGCCGCCCGCAACGCGGGGATGCCTACCCGCGACGCACGCCACCCTGCGGCCCGCCACCACTTTCCAGCACAGGGCGAATTTCTCGCGCACCGCGCGAACATCTCCTCGGGCATCGCCCATCGCGGCCCGCGGCGGACGCCCATCGCATGTACCCTTCGGACATGCCCTCCAAGCGTCGCAGCCTCCGACGCATCGCCCGAGCGGCCGCCCTCGCGCTCGCCGTCGGCCTGCTCGCCAACGTCACCGTCGCCTGGCTCGCCATGCGGCTGCCCACCGGCAACGCGTGGTACGGCCCCTTTGCCGCCACGCAGATCGGCCTGACGCGCACCGCCGACGGCGAACGCACCTTCCAGCTCTCGCGGGGCGAGAATGCCTGGCATCGCGTCGTCTCCTACTGGCACATGCAGGTCTCGGGCCTATCCCTCTCGATGCCCGAGGCCGACTTCCGCGCCGGCGAGATCGATCTCGCCACGCTCCCCGGGCATCTCCGCCCGGGCGACATCGACGAACTCCGCATGCAGGCCTGGTACCACGAGGTCGGCTGGCCCGCGCCCGCGCTGGCGTGCAGCGTGCACTGGCGCCGCCAGATCTCCAACAGCAACGTGACCTACACCGTGCGCGGCGGCCTGCAGCTACCGCGGGACGCGAACTTCAATCCCCGTGCGCTGCCCCTGACCCCAGTGTGGCCGGGCTTCGCGGCGAACACGCTGCTCTTCGCCATGGTCGCCGCCGGCGGGTGGCTCGTGGTCCGGGGCATCCGGGCGCAGCGTCGGGCCAAGAAGGGCCAGTGCACACGCTGCCGATACCCCCGCGCCGGCCTCGCCCCGGACGCGCCCTGCCCCGAGTGCGGCGACGTGCCACGCCCCGACCTCACGCCAGCGTCATCATCGGCGGATCCAGCGGCAGCGAACGCACCAGCTCCTGGTACGCCGCGTGGTGCGCCTCCATCTCGGTGAGCGAATCGCCGCCCACCTTGTCGACCAGCGCCCGCGCGATCTCGAAACCCACCACGTTCTCCATCACCACGCTCGCAGCCGACACCGCGCACACGTCGCTCCGCTCGTAGTCGCTCCGCTCCGCTTCCTTGGTGTTCAGATCGACCGAGGGCAACCCGCGCAGCAGCGTCGAGATCGGCTTCATCGCCCCGGTCACGACCACGGGCTGGCCGTTGGTCATGCCGCCCTCCAGCCCGCCCGCGTTGTTCGTCGGACGCACGAAGCCCAGCGTCGAGCCCGCGTTCTGCGCACGGTCGTACTCGATGGGGTCGTGCACCTGGCTGCCCGGCAGCTCCGCCACCCGCCGCCCCAGCCCGATCTCCACGCTCTTGAACGCCTGGATGCCCAGCACCGCGTAGCCCAGCCGCGCATCGAGCTTCAGCCGCCAATCCACGCACGAGCCCAGCCCGGGCGGGCACCCGAATACGTGCGCCTCGCACAGGCCGCCCGCGGTGTCCTTGTCGACCTTGGCCCGCCGGATGATGTCCTTCTGCTCCTCCGTCGCCGCGGGATCGAGCGTGTAGGTCTCGCTCGCATCACGGACATCCCGCAGCTCCCGCCAGGACTCGGGGGTCAGCTTCACCTCGCTCGCCGCCGTCCCGATCCGCCGCACGAATCCGAACACCTCGATGCCGAAGGCCCGCAGCAGCGCCCGCGTGAGCGCGCCGGCCGCCACCCGCGCCGCCGTCTCCCGCGCACTCGCACGCTCGAGCGTGCCGCGGCAGTCGGTCGTCAGCCACTTGAGGCTGCCCGCGAGGTCGGCGTGCCCCGGGCGCGGCCTGTACACCGGTGGCGTCCGCTCCGCGTCGTCCAGCCGGCTGTCCTTGTTGACCACACGCATCGCGACCGGCGAGCCCAGCGTCACGCCCATCCGCACGCCGCTGAGAAACTCGACGCGATCGGTCTCGATCCGCTGCCGCCCGCCGCGGCCGTACCCGCCCTGCCGCCGCGCCAGCTCACGGTTGATCTCGTCTTCATCGACTGCCAGCCCGGCGGGCAGGCCCGTCACGATCGCGAGCATGCCCGGGCCATGGCTCTCGCCGGCCGTCTGGTAGTCGAGTGTCGGCATCCAGGATGATAGAGCGACGCCGCGCCTCCCCCGACGACTGCTCCCCTACTGGCCCGCCGGCCGACCCAACACCGACAGCAGGTTGCTGTAGTCGTCCGTCCATGCGCGGAAGCCCTCGGGCGCGACCGGCTCGCGCCACCGAGGCCGCCCGACCAGCGGCCCAATCGCCGCCTCGCGCCGCCCCAGCACCACCCACGTCGACGTGTACCGCCCCGTGCGGGCACTCTGGGCCTCGTCCCACGGGTCCACCCGCATCGTCGCGGCCAGCCCCAACCGTTCTGCGGCCGCCGCCACCACCGGCTCCAGATCCAGATACACGTTCGAGATGTGCACCGCCAGCACGCCGTCCGCGGACAGCCGATCCAGATACAGCTCGAACGCCTCGACGGTCAACAGGTGTACCGGGATCGCATCCGAGCTGAACGCATCCAGCACGATGAGATCGAACGGCTCGCCCGTGTACGCCGCCAGCGACAACCGCCCGTCCCCCACGACGGCCTCGAAGTCCGCCCGCGTGCCGCTCACGAAGGTGAAGTACCGCGGATCGCGCGCGATCGCCACGACCTCGGGATCGATCTCGTAGCCCACGATGCGCATCCCGCGCCGCCCGTACGCCGCCACCGCACCCGTCCCCAGGCCGACGAGCGCCACGCGGTCCAGCGGCGTGTGCGGGTCGGCCGTCGCCTGCCCGTCGATGAGCGCGAACACCTCCGCGATCGGGCTGCGGTCGTGGTAGTAGGCCAGCGGCTCGGCCACGCCGCCCGCGTCCACCCGCTGCACGCCGTGCGTCGTCGATCCGTGCCGCAGCTCGTGGAAGGTCGCAACGCCGCCGCCGTCCAGCGGCACCCGCCGCCGCTCGACCACGTGCACGCCGAAGAACGTCCGCTCGGCGTGCAGCACCTCCCGCGAGCCGGGCCACAGCTGCGCCACCACCAGCACGCCCGCCACCGAGACACCGAACGCCGCGGGCCGCTGGTGCAACAAATACAACCCGATCACCGGCAGCCCGACAACCACCGCACGCTCCCACAACGCCGACGACGCCGCCAGCGGCGAGCCGCCCGCCAGCAGCAACGCGAGCAGCAGCACCAGGAAGCCGCCCGCGACCACCACGCCCACCACGGCATCCCGCACGAGCAACCGCCGCGATACGACGCCCACGATCGGCAGCGCCAGCATCGCCGCCCCGATCATCAGCGGGTACTCGAGCACGCCATCGAACAGCCGCGGCGCCACGAGCGCGTTGAACACGCCCCCCATCGCACCGCCCGTGGCCACGAGCAGGTAGAACGCCGTCAGCCCCGACGCGGGCGGGCGCAGCGCGGCCAGCCGCGCGTGGCACAGCATCGCGCACAGCCCGAAGCCCGCCAGATGCGCGACGACCACCGCCGCCAGCGGCTCCCGCGCACGAAGCAGCATCGCCACCGCGAGCGCCGCGACGCCGATCGGCGCCAGCCGCGCCGTCCACCGCAGCAGCCCGGGCCGCGTCGTGCCGAACGCGATCACGAACGTCAGCAGGTAGATCGCCAGCGGCACCACCCACAAGAGCGGCGCCGCCGCTACGTCGGTCGTGACGTGCTGCGTCACGCCCAGCAGCAGGCTCGACGGAACGAACGCAAGCAGCGCCCACCCCGCGGCCGAACGCAGCGTGAGCGTGTCGCCCGCGTCGACCTTCTCTTCCGCTCGTGCGCCGCGCGACCGCACCATCGCGACCACCGCCGACACCAACGCGAGCGCCACGACGGCCGCGTACGCGATCGACCACCACCGCCGCTGCGCGTCCAGCGGCAGCAGCGGCTCGATCACGAACGGATACGCGAGCAACCCAAGCAAGCTGCCCGCGTTGCTCGCGGCGTATAGCGGGTACGGATTTGTCGCCAGCCGGTGCTCGCTCGCCGCGATCCACCGCTGCAACATCGGCGACAGCGTCGCCAGCACCAAGTAGGGCCCGCCCACCGCCAGCACCAGCACGCCGATCACCCGCATCGCCGGAGGCCACGCGCCCGCCACCCCGCCCGAGAGCGCCGGAATCGCCACCGGCAGCACCAGCAGCGACCCCGCCGCGACGAGCGCGTGCGCTCCGGCGGCCAGCCTCGGCCGCCGTCGCCCCGCCGCCCCAAGCCCGTGCGCCAGCGCGTAGCCCGCCAGCAGCGCCGCCTGGAAGAACAGCATCGACGCCGTCCACACCGCCGGGCTGCCGCCGAAGCCCGGCAGGATCATCCGCGCCAGCATGGGCTGCACGCAGAACAGCAGGGCCGCGCCGCAGAAGATGGCGATAGCAAACAGAACCAGCACGCCCACCACCTCCACCGGCCGTGCGGCCATGCTATCGGGGTCCCGCACGGCCCTCGCCCTCGCCCACGTCTCCGATCTGCACCGTCCGCGAAACGGCACCCGTCCGCCACCGCTATCCATGCTCCGGGGGTGCCAGTGTTGCTGGACGGACTCGCCCGAACCCGAATCGCAGTTGCAGCCCTCGCGACCATCGCCGCAACGGCGTGGGCCGATCCGCTGCGCCCGCAGTGGGTGACCCCGGGCAGCGATTGGGTGCTCCACGTCGACGTCGAGCGGGCCACCGCCTCCAGCGAGTTGCGGCCGGTCTTCGACCTCATTGCGTCCAGCGCCTGGGGCGCCTCGCTCGCCGACATGGGCATCGATGCCACCATGGACGTCCGATCGCTCACGATCTTCGGCACCCTGGCCCGGGACACCGGCGACCGCCACACCACCACGCTGCTCGTCGGCGGCGACACCCTTCGCGATGCGATCACCGGCTACGTCGACGCCCACAGCGGCTATCCGGTCACCCTCGATCCGTCCGAAGACGACGGCGACGACGCCAGGACCTCGCCCGGCGCGTGGGCGGTCGATGCCCTGGACGTCCACGTGGGCCTCGTGCCATTGGCCCAGGATTCGGAAGGCCCGACGCACGTCGCCCTCCTCACCGACCGCCTGGACACCCTCCAGGCAGCCCTCGACGCCGTCCTGAGCCCCGCAACACCGGTGCTCGAGCCTCAGCCGCTGCACGCCGACCGGGACGCCACCGCCGAGCACGAGACCGGCGAGCCGCTGATGGGCATGAACACGCCCCACCTCCTGCCACTCGATCCGCCGGAGGGTGCCGTCGTGTACGCCCGCGCGACCGGCCTATGGGACGCCCAGCCGCCCCCCAGCTCGGACCTGCTGGGCCTCTCCCGAGAGGCGACCGCCTTCCTGGGCTACCGCGCCGCTCGCAGCGACACCGTCTTCGAGGCCGGCCTGCGGATCGTCGCCGGCAGCGAGTCCGAGGGTGCCCGGGTCATGGAGAGCCTCAACCGCGCGGTCGACTTTGCCGCCACCCGCACCGCCGACCTCGCCGACGGCGACGCCTCGATGCTCCGCCTGCTCACGCTCGTCAAGTCCTGCCGCATCACCCGGCAAGGCCGGACCGTCGAGCTCGAACTCGAACGCCGCCTGAGCCCCACCATCGCCGCCGATCCACCGCGCTTGCCGGCCAGGCCCCCCGCCTCGCCAGACCGAGACCGGGAGCTATAACCACTTCCCCGAATCCCCGCATTCTCAGGAATACGGGTGGATCCGCTTGGGGGCGGCCAGCGGACCGGGTATCTTGATGCCAATGTCGGTTTCGGCTATCCCTCACCACGCCCTGACGGGCCTGCCCGCCACACCCGGCGAAACGCCCGTCCAGGGCCAGTCCGACCACGCCCTGGCGGATCTCGCCAAGGACGGCTCGGTCGCGGCTTATAATGAATTGGTGGTGAGATATCAGGATCGCGTATATCGCTTCCTGCTCCGCCGCACCGGTTCCTCCGCCGAGGCCGAGGACGTGGCCCAGGAGACCTTCCTGCGGGCCTGGCAGAAGCTGCACACCTTCGAGTCGGGCCGTCCCCTGGCCCCCTGGCTGTTGACCATCGCCGCAAGGCTGGCGGCATCCGCCGCCCGCCAGCGAGCCCGCGTGCACATCGTGTCCGAGGCCAGCGTGGGCTTCGCCGATGCCGCGGCAACCCCCGCCGGCACGCCCGACCTCGACGCCCTGGGCGAACGATCCAGAATCTGGTCCATCGCCGAGGTCGCTCTCAATCGTGAGCAGTTGACGGCCGTCTGGCTCCGCTACGTCGAGGGCCTCAGTCCGGCCCAGATCGCCCGCGTTATGGACAAATCCGGCGTCGCGGTCCGCGTTATGCTGCTGCGGGCCCGCAACACGCTGGCCGAGGCCATCCGCGAGCGCGCCAGCGACATCGCCTTCGCCGGGGCCGAAGATGCTGCATCTTCTGACGCCCGCGGCGTTACGCCCGACCCCCTCGGAGCGAATACACTCACGGTGTAACCATGGGTGCTGGTGGACAACATCGAAACGGCCTCGGTCCGATCACGGGCCGCCAGGTGGAAGCCATGCTCTCGGATGACCGGAGCTGGCCCGACGAGACCGCGCCGCTCAGCGTGCGGGCCCGCGTCATGTCCCGCCTGGCCGAGCGCCGCCAGGCCGATCCCCGGCCCGGCCCCGCCCGCGTGACGCTCTACCGGGCCGGCACCGGCTGGCCCCGCCGCAGGCTGATGTTCTCGCTGCGTCCGCCGCTGGCGGCCGCTGCCGCCATTGCAGTAATCGTGTCGGCCGCCATCTACGCCATGGGCGGCCTCCAAGCCTGGGATTCCTGGGCCCCGACCGCGGACATCGCCGCCCCAACCCGGCCCACGCAAACCTCGCCCACCTTCGCCGTGCTGCCGGCGCAGGAACGCCAGAGCGACGCCTACCGCGACCTCGGCCGCCAGGAAGCCGAGGCCCTCTTCACCGATGTCGCCCGCTTCCGGGCCCACGTGTCGGACAGGCTGCCCCGCGTCGACCCGGCGCCGGTCGCCCCTGCGATCTCCAATCCCTAGCCGCCTCCTATTTGCCCCCCAGATCGCGGCATCCGAGCATCGGAGGCGCCCACACTCCGCGATGCGGTGCATCCAATCCCGAGCGACCTAGGTACAGTCCCCCACGCCGAGCGACGCTGCTCGGTTTTTCAATCCACACAAGGGGACAACGATGACCAACACCGTGCATCTGGGCGATGCCGCCCCGGACTTCACCGCACCCACCACGCAGGGCGAGATCCACTTCCACGATTGGCTGGGCGACTCCTGGGGCGTGCTCTTCAGCCACCCCAAGGACTTCACGCCCGTCTGCACCACCGAGCTCGGCACCGTCGCCAAGCTGAAAGGCGAGTTCGACAAGCGCAACTGCAAGGTCATCGGCCTCAGTTGCGACAGCGTCGAGGACCACGAGAGGTGGTCCAGGGACATCGAGGAGACCCAGGGCATCGCCCCCAACTTCCCGATGATCGGCGACCCGGACCGCACCGTGGCCGACCTCTACGGCATGATCCCGCCCGCCGCCCAGGACACCATGACCGTCCGCAACGTGTTCATCATCGGCCCCGACAAGAAGGTCAAGCTCACGCTGACCTACCCGGCCAGCACGGGCCGCAACTTCGATGAGCTCCTCCGTGTCATCGACTCGCTGCAGCTCACCGCCAACCACAAGGTCGCGACGCCCGCCAACTGGCGGCATGGCGAGGACTGCATCATCGTGCCCGCGGTCTCCAACGACGAGGCCGACAGGGCCTTCCCGAAGGGCTACACCGAGATCAAGCCCTACCTCCGCACCACGCCGCAGCCGGCCTGACCGCGCGTGAGCGGCCCCCTCCCCGTCGTCGTCGGCTCCGGCAACGCGCTCGAGGCAGTCGGCGTCGTCCGCCGCCGCATGCTCGGCGGCGCCGACGTCCTCGATGCGCTCGCCGACGGCATCGCCACCGTCGAGGACGACCCCGCCGAGAACACCGTGGGCTTCGGCGGCCTGCCCAACGCCGACGGCGTCGTCGAGCTCGACGCCGCCATCATGGACGGGCGGACGCACGAGGCGGGCGCAGTCGCGGCCATGCGGGGCGTACGGCACGCGGCACGCGTGGCCCTGCACGTGCTCCGCGAGCCGCACTGGTCGTTCCTGGCCGGCGAGGGCGCCCGCCGCTTCGCGCTGGCCCGTGGCTTCGCCGACGAGGACCTCCTCACCGACGCCTCCCGCGAAGCCTGGGAGCAATGGAAGACCGAGGGCGGCGACCCCGACGCCTGGCTCCGAGCCGAACACTGGGACTGGGCCAAGGAGCTGGGCGACGAGCCCCCCGCCGGCCCGCCCCGAACCTTCGGCACCGTGCACGCGTCGGCCGTCGACGCGTCGGGCCGCTGCTGCGGCTGCACGTCCACCAGCGGCCTGAGCTACAAGCCACCCGGCCGCGTGGGCGATAGCCCATGCATCGGTGCGGGTCTCTACTCGAGCGACGCCGGCAGCGCCGGCAGCACGGGCCGCGGCGAGAGCACGCTCATGGCCTGCGCGTCCTTCGACGCCGTCGCCCGCATGGAGCGGGGCGAGGACCCAAGCGACGCCTGCCTCGCCGCCGTCGAACGCATCGTGCGGCACACCACGAGGGCCGACCTGCTGCGGCCCAACGGCCGGCCGCGATTCAACGTCACGATGTACGCCGTTCGGGCCGATGGCGCGTTCGGGTCGGCCGCGGTCTATTCGGGCCACACCATGGCGATATCCGACGACGCCGGCGAGCGGCTCGTGCAGGCCCGCGGCGTGTTCGAGCGCCCCGCCGCGAAAGAAATCCTTGATTCGCCCTCGGATCCGGGTTAGTCTGGTAACGCTAGTGGTTCTCCGGCGGATGGCCGCCGGGGTGAAAAGGGAAGCGTGGTGAAAAGCCACCGCGGACGCGCCGCCGTAACGGGCACGCATCCGATCGGCTCCCCTCCCCGCAACGGGTGAGGGCAGCAAGGCCACTGCCGGCGTCAAACGCCCGGCGGGAAGGCCAGCCGAATCGGGCCCGGAGCCGGAAGACCTGCCACCAGCACGACGGTGTCGCCCTCGCGTAATGGGTGGCGCGGTGTGCGTGCGTCCGCCTCGTGCGTTCGCGCAACTGCGCCGGAAAAAGCCCCGCGAGAACGACCGGCAGGCCCGCCGTTTATCGGGCCATGGTGCGAGGCCGCCCCGCGCGATCCGGGGCGACGTGCCGGCACTCGCCGGAGGGAGCGTGCATAATGCGCGCCGATGCGTTCTGTCTCGTTGCCGGCGCGCCGCTCGCGCTCACCGCCCCGCTTGCGGCCGCCCAGGCCTTCACGCCCTGGGCCGACCGCGTCGTCGAGTACACCCCAGGCGACGGCGTGCCCGTCGGCTTCGACGACCCCACCACCGCACTCGGCGAGCCCGAGCGCTTCACGGGCGAGGGCGTCTTCCCCGGCGCCGTCACCGTCTTCAACCCGCCCTTCGGCATGGATGAGATCGTCAGCATCGGCGACGGCGGCAGCCTCACCGTCGCCTTCGACGAGCCCGTGACCGACGACGCGACCAACCCCTTCGGCATCGATCTGCTGGTCTTCGGCAACGCCGGCTACATCGACGCGGCCTTCCCCGACGGCATCGTCGGCGGCATCTTCGCCGATGGCGGCCTGATCGAGCTCTCCGACGACGGCGTCACCTTCGTCCCCGTGCCCGGCCTGCAGGCCGACGGCGCCTTCCCCACCCTGGGCTATCTCGACCTCACCGATCCCTTCTCACCCACCGCCGGCATCGTCGAGAGCGACTTCACCAAGCCCGTCGATCCCGCGCTCGACCCCGACGGATTCACCTTCGCCGAGGTCGTCGCCGCCTACGACGGCTCGGGCGGCGGCGTCGGCATCGACATCGCCTCGGTCGGCCTGGTCGAGGTCAGCTTCGTCCGCATCACGCCGACGGTCGGCGCCACGCCCGAGGTCGACGGCTTCGCCGACGTCCGCGCAACCTGCCCCGCGGACACCGACGGCGACGGCGAACTCACGGTCTTCGACTTCCTGGCGTTCCAGAGTCGATTCGCCGCGAGCGACGCCCGCGCGGACTGCACGGGCGACGGCGTGCTCAACGTCTTCGACTTCCTGTGCTTCATCAACGACTTCGGAGTTGGCTGCCCGTGAGGATGGCCACACTCTTGCTCTCGGCCGCGTGCGCTTCGGCGCACGCGCAGGACTCGTGGACGCACGCGGCCCGCACGCCGCAGCGCGTCGCGCGGGCGGCCGTGTCCGAACTCCCCAGTCTGGGCGATCCCGCTTGGCGGTACGACGCCGGGGGCGCGTTCGCGTCCCTCGGCCAGGGATCCCCAGTGATCTCGCGCGTCGGGGTTGCGATCGTCGTGGGCACTCTTGGAGGAGAGGCCCACGCGATCGCCCTCGACGTTGCGAGTGGCAACGAACGCTGGCACACGCCCGTGCCCCCGCCCGCGCTCGACTCCTGGTCCAGCCCCGCGATCCTCGACGACCTCGTCGTCGTCGCCTCGGACCGCGAACTGCTCGGCCTCGACCTGCTCACCGGCCACGAACGCTGGCGGACGCAGCTCGGCGGCCGCGTCGTCAACGCCTCGCCCGCGATCCTGGGCCAGCCCGCCCGCGTCTTCATCACCACCTACGACCCCTTCGGCGGCCTGGCCGAGCTCGTAAGCATCAACGCCGACCCCTTCGATGCGAACGCCAACCCCTTCGACCCCGGCGAGGTCGTGGGCCGCGTCTCCATCGGGTCGGCCTCGGGCGCGACGCCCGCCGTCGACGGCCTCGTCGTCTTCGCGGCCCTCGTCTCGCCCGACTTCATTGATCCCCGCGGCGCCATCTCCGCCTTCGTGCGGGGCGCCCAGGGCGCGCCCGTGTCGCCCCCGCTGTGGTCCACGCCCAACGCCGAAGAGATCGGCTTCTTCGGCGGCGTGAGCACCAGCGCCGGCGGCCTGTTCGCCGCGAGCTACAACTTCTTCGGCGGGCGGAGCAACAGCAACCTGGTCAAGCTCGCCGCATCGACGGGCTTGCCACGCTGGTCGACGCCGGCCGCCCGCTCGAGTTCGACGCCCATCCCCCTCCCCGACGGCCGCATCGTGCTCAGCGGCGGGCTCGACGGCTTCGGCTCGCTGGCCACCGTGCAGCTCTTCCAGGATCTCGGCTCCGCCGCCGAGCGCATCTGGGACCTCGTCGACGACACGTGGCACGACGCCGACGGCAACGGCAAGATCGATCCGGGCGAGTACATCCGCCTGGGCGGCTGGGATCACCAGCCCGCCGTGATCACGGCCGCCGGCCGCACTGCACTGCTCGTCGGCGTGCCCGCCGACGCGAGCGATCCCTTCGGCGGGGGCAACGGGCTCGTGCTCCTCGATCTCGACGCGCATCCCGGCGCCCCGGGCTTCGTGCTCGGCGCATCGCCCTTCGGCGGCGGCTCGCCCGCCGTCGGCGAGGGCATGGCGATCAGCATCGGTCGCAGCGGCGTCACCGCATTCGACGCAGGCGGCGACTGCCTAGCCGACTGCGACGACTCGGGCACCGTCGACGTCTTCGACTACCTGTGCTTCCAGAACACCTTCGATGCCGGCAACCTCGCGGCCGACTGCGACGGCTCGGGCTCGCTGGACGTCTTCGACATCCTGTGCTTCCAGGTCGCCTTCGAGGGTGGCTGCCCATGACCCGCGGCGTCCGCACCAGGCCGGCGTTCACGCTCGTCGAGCTGCTCGTCGCCATCGCCGTCATCGCGGTGCTCATGGGCCTGCTGCTGCCCGCCCTGGGCGGCGTGCGGTCGCTCGCCCGCGAGACGCAGTGCCTCTCGAACCTCCGCCAGCTCGGGTCGGCGTGGTTCCTCTACGCCAACGACGCCGCCGAGCGCGTGCTGCCGCTCGCCTACACCGATCGCGAACTCACCGGCGGCGGCGACAACATCTTCTGGTTCGGCAGCGACGGCAGCACCACCGGCCGCATCGATCCGGCGCGGGGCCTGCTGACCGGCTACCTCGATGCACCGCTCCGCGACGGCGGCATCTACCAGTGCGCCGAGCAGCCCCGCGGCTCGTTCACCCCGCAGGGACGCACCGGCGAGTTCTCCCCCACCTACGGCTACAACGGCTACTACCTCAGCCCCTCGCACACGCCCGGATGGGGTCTCAACATCGGCCACAGGCCCTGGCGCAGCCTCGGCAACATCGAGCGACCCTCCAGCGTCATGGTCTTCGCCGACACGCTGCTGTCCCGCGGGCCGGGCATCCAGCCGACCAACAACGCGCTGCTCGATCCGCCCATGCTCTACCAGCGCCCCGGTTATTGGAGCAAGAACGAATTCCCGACCAGCTGCTTCCGCCACGGCGGACGCGGCATCGGCGGCCGATGCGCCGCCGTCCACGCCGACGGCAGCGCCAGGGGCCACGTGGCGCGGGCAGAGTGGCTAACGCAGCCCGATCAGGGTATCGGATCTGTCGGCATCCATAACGATCCTCGGTATGTCCCCGACTGGTCGGCGTGGTGATGGGGCATCATCTCGCGCCCTCCGATATACTCGACATCGATATGGATTACGACGCGGCTATGCTCAAGCTGGATGCCTCGGGTCAGCGCGTGCGCGTCGATCGCTGCGTGTGCTTCGATCGGTCCTTCGAAGAACTCCGCGACGTTGCGCGCACCGAGGACCTATCGCTCGACCAGCTCAGCGAGCGGACCAATTGCTGCCGCGGCTGCGGCATGTGCAAGCCCTACGTCCGCGTCGTGCTCTCCACGGGCCGCACGTCCATCCCGCTGCTCAACGGCCGCACCCTGAATCAGATCGCCCAGGCCGCCGAGCAACGGCACGCCGACAGCGTGGCCGAGACTGCGTCCGAGTCCTACGACCGCTCCCGCGACTAGACGCCGGCTAATTCCACGCGACGGAGCCAGAAAGAAAGCACCCGGCGACGTCGCGTGCGTCGCCGGGTGCATGAGAGTTCGTGCTCCGACTCGTCGCGTCGACCTACTCGCGCGAGCCCTGCTCGGCCGCCTCGCCGATCACGAAGTCCTTGACCTCGACCTGCGGGATCACGTCGACGCCGGCGTCGCCGTTGGCCAGCTCCGGCGGGGCGGCGTCGCCATCCTCGAACTCCGCCTCGTCGACGCCCACGGGCGCCAGCTGCACCAGCGGCTTCACGCGGATGTCCTGGTAGGGGCGGAAGCCCGTGCCCGCCGGGATCAGGTGGCCCAGCAGCACGTTCTCCTTGAGGCCCACCAGGTGGTCCTGCGCGCCCTTGAGGGCCGCCTCGGTCAGCACCTTGGTCGTCTCCTGGAACGAGGCGCCCGACAGGAAGCTCTCGCTCTGCAGGCTGGCCTTGGTGATGCCCAGGAGCAGCGTCCGGCCGACCGCGGGCTTGGGCTTCTTGGCCTTGGCGGCCTCCTTGCCCTCGGCCTCGGCCCGCGCGTTCGCCTCGCGGATCTCGTCCTTGTGGTACATCTGCCCGACGCGGAGGTCGGTGTCGCCCGCCTCCACCACGCGGCCCATGTTCAGGATCTCGTTGTTCTGCTGGCGGAAGATGAACCGATCGACGACCTCCTGCGGCAGCAGCTCGGTGTCGCCGGCGTTCTGCACCTGCACCTTGCGCATCATCTGGCTGAGGATCAGCTCGATGTGCTTGTCGTTGATCTTCACGCCCTGCGCCCGGTAGACGTTCTGGACCTCCTCGATCATGTAGAGCCAGACCGCTTCCTCGCCCTTGATCCGCAGGATGTCCTTCGGATCCAGCGGCCCCTCGGTCAGCTGGTCGCCCGCCGTCACGGTGTCGCCCGTGTGCACGCGGAGCTGCTTGTCGCGGGGCACGTGGTGGTCCTTCTCGATGCCCGAGTCGCTCACCACGCGGATCGTGATCTTGCCCTTCCGCTTGTCGGAGTAGATCTCCACCCGGCCCGAGATCTCGGCCATGAACGCCGGGTCCTTGGGCTTGCGGGCCTCGAAGATCTCCGTCACGCGGGGCAGGCCGCCGACGATGTCCTGGCTCCGCTCGGCCTGCCGCGGCTGGCGGGCGATCATCTGGCCGGCCTTGATCTGCTGGCCGTCCTCCACCTCGATGCGGGCCTTCGCCGGTAGGTAGTGAAAGTCGAGGATCTGCCCGCTCTCGTCCACCACGTTGATCTGCGGGCTGCGGCTGCCCTTGTGCTCGATGACCACCAGCGCCTTCTTGCCCGAGCCGGCATCGTCCTCGCGGACCGTCTGGCCGATCTCGATGTCTACGAACTGCACCGCGCCGCCCTTCTCGGCCAGGATCGGCGTGCGGTGCGGGTCCCACCGCACCAGCGGCGTGCCCTTCTTCACCTGCTCGCCGGACTTGACGTAGATGTGCGCGCCGTAGGGCACCTTGCTCTTGTCCAGCTCCTTGCCGCTGGCATCGAGAATCGCGATCTCACCGTTGCGCTTCAGCGAGATGAGCGCGGTGTTGCCGTCCTCGTCCTCGCCCTCCACCTCGGCGCAATCCCGCAGCTCCACCACACCGCCGGCCGCGGCACGGATCTCGCTCTCGGCGACGTCACGCGTGCCGATGCCGCCCGTGTGGAACGTCCGCATCGTCAGCTGCGTGCCGGGCTCGCCGATCGACTGGGCGGCGATGATGCCCACCGCCATGCCGTCCTCGACCATCTTGCCCGTCGACATGTCCATGCCGTAATCCAGCGCCGAGCAGCCACTGCGGCTCTCGCTGGTCAGCGGGCTGCGGACCATCACCTCGTTGATGCCCAGGTCCTCGACCCGCTGGGCCGCCTCCTCGCTGATCATCTCGTTGGTCCGAACGATCGGCTCGTCAGTCACCGGGTCGTTGATCGTGTGCACGCTCACGCGGCCGACGATCTGCTCGCTCAGGTGCACGTCGACCTGCTCGCCCTTGTAGATGGCACGCTTCGGGATGCCGCGGCGGCTGCCGCAGTCCTTCTCGCCGATGATCACCGACTGCGCCACGTCGCACAGCTTGCGGGTCAGGTAGCCCGAGTCGGCGGTCTTGAGCGCGGTGTCGGCCAGGCCCTTGCGGGCACCGTGCGTGGAGCTGAAGTACTCCAGCACGCTCAGCCCCTCGCGGAAGTTGGCGCGGATGGGCGTCTCGATGATCTCGCCGCTGGGCTTGGCCATCAGGCCACGCATGCCCGCCAGCTGCATCATCTGGCTCACGTTGCCGCGGGCGCCCGAATCGCTCATCAGGTACACGGGGTTCATGTACCGCTGCGCGTCCTTGTCGTCGATCGGCAGGTACTCGCCGTCGTCGGTCCGCCGATCGTTCTTGAGCGTCTCGATCAGGCTCTTGGTCACCTTCTCGCGGCAGTTGGCCCAGATGTCCAGCAGCTGGTTGTACCGCTCGCGCTCGGTGATGATGCCCCGGTCGTAGTTCTTCTCGACGCGATCGACCTTCTTCTGCGCCTCGGCCAGGTGGTCCACCTTCGCCGCCGGCACCCGCAGGTCGGTCACGCCGAAGCTCAGCCCCGCGATCGTCGACCGCTTGAAGCCGATCTCCTTCAGCCGATCCAGCAGGTCGATCGTCGCGGGCTTGCCGGCCACGCCGAACACGTCATCGACCACGCGGGCGCAGCCCTTCTTGCCCAGCGAGCAGTTGTAGAACGCCATGCCCGGCTCGAGGATCTCGCTGAACAGGCAGCGGCCGACCGTCGTCACCGCACGCTTGTTCTCGGGCAGCTTCTCGACGGCGCCCTTCTCCTGGTTGACGACCGCGTCGAAGCCATCCAGCCGGACCTTGATCCGCGTGTGCAGCCCGATCTTGCCGTGCTCGTAGGCGAGGATCGCCTCCTTGCGGTCCTTGAAGACCGGCAGCTCGGTCTCGTCGGTCACAGGCGCCGGATCGATCAGCGTGATGAAGTACACGCCCAGCACGATGTCCTGGCTGGGCGAGATGATCGGGTCGCCGTTCGCCGGGCTGAAGATGTTGTGCGTGCTGAGCATCAGCACGTGCGCCTCGGCCTGCGCCTCCACGCTCAGCGGCAGGTGCACCGCCATCTGGTCGCCGTCGAAGTCGGCGTTGAACCCCGTGCACACCAGCGGATGCACCTTGATGGCGTTGCCCTCCACGAGCACCGGCTCGAAGGCCTGGATGCCCATGCGGTGCAGCGTCGGGGCGCGATTCAGCAGCACCGGGTGCTGGTCGATGACCTCCTCGAGGATGTCCCACACCTCGGCGTCGCGACGCTCGAGCATCCGCTTGGCGCTCTTGATCGTGTCGGCGTAGCCGTGCTCCCGCAGCTTGCGGATGATGAACGGCTGGTACAGCTCCAGCGCGATCTTCTTGGGCAGGCCGCACTGCCACAGCTTCAGCTCCGGACCCACGACGATGACCGACCGGGCCGAGTAGTCGACACGCTTGCCCAGCAGGTTCTCGCGGAAGCGGCCCTGCTTGCCCTTGATCATGTCGGTGAGCGACTTGAGCGTGCGGTTGCTCGAACCCACGACCGGCCGCCGGCAGCGGGCATTGTCGAACAGGTTGTCCACCGCCTGCTGCAGCATCCGCTTCTCGTTGCGGATGATGACCTCCGGCGCGTTGAGGTCCATCAGCTTCTTGAGGCGGTTGTTGCGGTTGATGATCCGCCGGTACAGGTCGTTCAGGTCGCTGGTCGCGAAGTTGCCGCTCTCCAGCAGCACCAGCGGACGCAGGTCCGGCGGGATCACCGGGATCACGTCCATCACCAGCCACGACGGATCGTTCTCGCTCTTGCGGATGTTCTCGACGAGCTTGAGCCGCTTGGCCAGGTCCTTGATCTTCTGCTTGCTCCGCGTCTCGCGGAGCTCCTGCCGAAGCTGCCCGGCGATCTCGTCGAGGTCCAGCCGATCGATCAGCTCCCGCATCGCCTCGGCGCCCATCATCGCCCGGAAGGCGTTGCCGAACTGGCTCGCCGCCGCCCGGTACTTCTCCTCGGTGATGATGGTGCGGGGCTCGATCTTCGTGCCGTCCTCGAGCTCCAGCCCGGGCTCGGCCTCGATGATCACGTAGTCCTGGTAATAGATCACCCGCTCGAGCTCGGTCGTCTTCAGCCCGAGCAGCGTGCCCAGCCGGCTGGGCATGCTCTTGAAGAACCAGATGTGCACCACCGGCGACGCGAGGTTGATGTGCCCCATCCGCTTGCGGCGAACACGGCTGTGCGTCACCTTCACGCCGCAGCGATCGCAGATGATGCCCTTGTACTTCACGCCCCGGTACTTGCCGCACGCGCACTCGTAATCGCGCTCCGGGCCGAAGATCCGCTCGCAGAACAGGCCGTCCTTCTCGGGCCGGTACGTGCGGTAGTTGATCGTCTCGGGCTTCTTCACCTCGCCGTAGGACCACGCCCGGATGTCGTTGGGCGACGCCAGCGTCACCTTGACGGCCGTGAAGTCGTTGATGCGGTCGTACACGGTTTCGGCCATGCTCGGACCCCCTCAGCCGCGTGCGGCTGCAGTGTCGATGTCGTCGGCCCGCTGCCGGGCCCCGTCTGCCGCCCGCTCGCGCGCGAGCAGGCCCTCGTCCACCGCGACGCGGATGCCCGTGAAGCACCCAGAATCGCGGAACGCGTCGCTCAGATGTCGGCCGAGCCCATCCAGCTCGGCCCCGATGTCCACCGGCCCGCCCAGGCCCCACGTCCAGCCGACCACCACCGTGATCGGGCCGCCACCCTGCGGCCGCGTGACCTTCGTCACGCCCACGCCCCGCGGCATCCGCGGCCGGCGATCCTTCAGCCAGGCGTCGGCGGCCTCGAGGACCGCCCGGTCGAAGCTGGCGGCGGCGGATTCACCCACGGCGTGGCACGCTCCATGCTCCTCCGGCAAGCCCGCTACACCGCACGCCCGAAGGCCCGCAGCGGCTCCGAGCGACGGAGCCGCTCGGCCAGTTCCTCCGACTCGCGCACGTACAGCGTGTTGCCCCGGCTGCCGAACGTCGACGCCGGCGTCAACGCCCGCTCCACCGGGTCGTACGTGGCGGGGGCGAGCCCCGCCTTCCGCAGCGTCTCATCCAGCTCGGCATCTTCCACGCCGTACCGACGACCTGCGCCGTTCATCTCGATGAGCACCGCGAGCAGCGACGCCTCGGACAGCAGCCGCTCGGCGCCCGCGAGGGCCTCCCTCTCGAAGCCCTCGACGTCCATCTTCATCATGCGTGCGCGGCCCGCCGGCACCAGGTCGTCGATGCGCGAGACCGGCACCGTCACCACGTCCGACGCCGCCTCGCCCTCCGCAACGACGTGGTTCATCGCGTCGCGGCCCGACGTCATCCGGCACTCGCCCGGCTTGCGGCCCACGGCCGTGTGGCACGCGGTCACGCGATCCTGCAGCATGTTGGCCGCCACGTTCCGCTGCAGCTTCGAGAACGTCGACGGCACGGGCTCGCACGACACGACGTCCGCACCCGCCACCGCACCCGCCAGCACCGTGTACGCCCCGACGTTGGCGCCCGCGTCCACGAACAGGTCGCCCGGCTCCAGGGCGTGCGCCACGAAGGGCATGTCCGGGTACTCGTGCACGCCGCAGTAGTAGTTGCCCGTTGCGCCGGTATCCCCGCGGCTGGTGACCAGCACGCCGTCGGTTGCGAAGGGCAGCAGGCACGGCTGGCCGAGCAGCCGCGAGCCCAGCTGCCATCGCGCAAAGCGGCCCACCGCCGCCACGCGGCCGCCCTCGTTCATCGGATGGTTCCAGATGTGCTGCAATATCCTGGCCAATCCCATTCGACGACCCTGCCGCGCAATCGACGAGCTACAGCAGGCTGCCGAGCTCCGTCTGCCGCTTCTCCAGCGTGATGTTCATGCCCAGGCCCCGCAGCTCGTTGCACAGCACGTCGAACGCGATCGGCATGCCGGCCTCGAGCTTGTGCGTGCCCTTGACCATGCTCTCGTAGATCTTGGTGCGGCCCTCCACGTCGTCGGACTTCACCGTCAGAAGCTCCTGCAGGATGTAGCTGGCGCCGTACGCCTCGAGCGCCCACACCTCCATCTCGCCGAAACGCTGGCCGCCCGTGCGGCTCTTGCCGCCCAGCGGCTGCTGGGTGATCAGCGAGTACGGTCCCGTCGCCCGGGCGTGGATCTTGTCGTCCACCAGGTGGTGCAGCTTCAGCATGTACATGAAGCCCACCGATGTCCGCTGCTGGAACGGCTCGCCCGTGCGGCCGTCGTAGAGCTGGATCTTGCCGCCCTTGGGCATCCGCGCGAGCAGCTCGCGGTGGTGCGGGTGGCCGCCCTCCTCCTCGAGCTTCGCCCAGCGGTCCTCGACGTAGGTGTTGGCCTCCTCGATGGCCGCGTGGATCTCGTCCTCGGTCGCGCCATCGAACACCGGCGTCACCGCCTGGAAGCCCAGCACCTGCGCCGCCCAGCCCAGGTGCAGCTCGAGGATCTGGCCCACGTTCATCCGGCTGGGCACGCCCAGCGGGTTGAGCATCACGTCCACCGGCGTGCCGTCCTCCATGAACGGCATCTCCTCGACGGGCACGATGCGGGCGATCACGCCCTTGTTGCCGTGCCGGCCGGCCATCTTGTCGCCCACGCTCAGCGGCCGCTTGGTCGCCACGTAGACCTTGACCATCTCCAGCACGCCCGCCGGCAGCTCGTCGCCCCGCTTCATGTGCGCGACGCGACGCTGCTTCTCCTTCTCGATGGCCTCGATCCGCGGCCAGAACTGCTTGTAGCTGATCTCGGCCTCTTCGCGGGCCTCCTTGTTGCCCTTCACCCAGCCCAGCTCGAAGGTCTTGATCTGCTCGAGCACGACCTCCGGGATGTCGCTGGCCGCCACCTTCTGCCGCGTGTTGGGATCGACCAGCTCCGTGCCGGTCGCGTCGTTGATCGCCTCGATCATCTCGCCGAAGATCTCGATCGCCTTGGCGTCCTGCGCCGCCTCGTACTCGGCGATCTGCTGCTTGAGCTGCTTCTTCTGCTCCTCGTTCATGTGCAGCCGGCGGCTGAACTTCTTGGCGCCGATGACCATGCCGTCGACGCCGCTGGGCACCTCGAGCGAGTCGTTCTTTACGTCCTCGCCCGCGCGGCCGAAGATCGCGTGCAGCAGCTTCTCCTCGGGCGTCAGCTCGGTCTTGCTCTTCGGGCTGACCTTGCCGACCAGGATGTCGCCCGGGCCCACCCGCGCACCCACGCGGATGATGCCGTCCTCGTCGAGGTTCCGCAGCGCCTTCTCGCTGACGTTCGGAATATCGCGGGTGAACTCCTCGCGGCCAAGCTTGGTGTCGCGGATCTCCACGTCGAAGCTGTCGATGTGGATCGACGTGAACACGTCGTCCTTCACGATCCGCTCGCTGATGACGATCGCGTCCTCGAAGTTGTACCCGTCGAAGGTGTTGAACGCCACGAGCGCGTTCTTGCCGATCGCCAGCTGGCCGTCCTTGATCGCCGGCCCATCGGCGATGACCTGCCCCTGCTCCACCACGTCGCCCGGGCGGACCACCGGCTTCTGGTTCATGCACGTCCGCTCGTTCATGCCGCGGAACTTGCGGAGCTCGTACTCGTCGCTGTTGTCGATGATGATCCGCTCGGCGTCGACGTGCGTCACCACGCCGCCCTGCCGCGCCTTGATCGTCATGCCCGAGTTGTAGCCGACGGGCTTCTCCATGCCCGTTGCCACGCACGGCGGATCCAGCTTGATCAGCGGCACCGCCTGCCGCTGCATGTTCGAGCCCATCAACGCCCGGTTGGCGTCGTCGTGCTCGAGGAACGGGATCAACGCCGCCGAGATGCCCACGATCTGCTTGGGCGAGATGTCGATGTACTCGACCGTGTCCGCGCCGACTTCGGCCAGCTCGCCGCCGACGCGGGCCAGCACCGTCCCGCCCTTGAACGCACCCGAGGGATCGAGCGCGTCCGCCGGCGCCAGCACCGCCCGCATCTCCTCGTCGGCCCGCAGGTGCACGACCTCCTCGGTCGACTTGCCGTTCTTGGCGACGCGGTAGGCCGTCCTCAAGAAGCCGTAGTCGTCGATCGACGAGTAGATCGCCATGCGGGCGATCAGACCGATGTTCGTGCCCTCGGGCGTCTCGATCGGACAGATCCGCCCGTAGTGGCTGATGTGCACGTCGCGGACCTCGAAGCCCGCCCGCTTGCGGTTCAGGCCGCCCGGGCCCAGCGCACTGAGGCACCGCTCGTGCACCAGCGTCGAGACCGGGTTGGTCTGGTCGACCACCTGGCTCAGCTCGCTGCGACCAAAGAAGAAGTCGATCGCGCTGCTGATGCTCTTGCTGTTGACCAGATCGGCAATCTTGGTCAGCTCGTCGGGATCCTTGACGCTCATCCGCTCCTGGACGGTCCGCTTCAGCTTCAGGAAGCCCTTGCGGATCTCGTCGACCGCCAGCTCGTCCATCGTCCGAAGCCGGCGGTTGCCCAGGTGATCGATGTCGTCGGTGACGGCGACGGGCTGCTCGGTCTCGGGGTCCAGCCGGTTGCTCCGCAGGTCCAGCAGGTACTGGATGATCCGCAGCAGGTCCTGGGCGCGGATGAAGTTGCTATCGACCGAATCCTCGAAGCCGAACTTGCGGTTGATGCGGAAGCGGCCCACTCGGCCGATGCGGTACCGGCTGTCGTCGAAGAACTTCTCGACGAACAGCTGCCGGGCCTTCTCGACCTGCGGCGGGTTGCCCGGACGCAGCTTGGTGTACAGCTTGAGCATCGCCTGCTCGTGGGGATCCTCGATGCCGAAGTCCTCGGCGATCCGACGCAGGTTCTCCGCCGCCACCGTGTTGAGGATCAGCGCATCCGACGGATTCTGGATCACCCGGGCGGTCTTGAGGCTCGACGCCTGGATCTTCTCGAGGTTCTCCGCACCGATCGCGAAGCCCGTATCGACCAGGATCTCGCCCGACTCGGTATCGACGATCGGCGCCGCCGCGAAGTCCTCCTCGTGCAGCGCGTTCGTCTTGACGTCGCTGATCTCGTAGAACAGGCTCAGCAGATCCTCGGTCTTGGCGACCGACGGATCGAGGCACCGCAGGAACGTCGTCGCCGCCATCTTGGGCGACTGGTCGATCCGCATCTCGAGCTGGTCCTTCTTGTTGACCGAGATCTCGATCCACGAACCACGCTCGGGCACGATCCGAGCGCTGTGCAGCGGGCGATCGGTCTCCTCCTCGCTCTTGGAGAAGTCCACGCCCGGCGAGCGGTGCAGCTGGCTGACGATGACCCGCTCTGCCCCGTTCACGATGAACTCGCCGCCGCCGATCATGATCGGGAACTCGCCGAGGTAGATGTCCTCCTCGGGCATGTCGGGCCGGCCCTCGCGCTCCAGCCGCACGCGGATCTTGAAGGGCATGCCGTACGTCAGCCGCAACTCCTGGCACTCGTCGACGGTGTATCGCGCCTCGTCGAGGTCGTAGTTGACGTAGATCAGCCGCATCGTGCCGTCGTAGCTCTCGATCGGCAGCACCTCGCGCATCAACGCCTCGAGGCCGATGGTCGGGTCGCGGTCATCCGGCCCCTTGTCGAGCTGCAGGAATCGCTCGTAGGCCAGCCGCTGCACGATCGTCAGATCGCCCACCGGTGCAAGATCGCCTCGTTTTGCAAAGCTGCGCACGCTCATCGCCGCCATCGATCACCTCGCGATGGTGAAGGGACCGCGCCCGCCCGCCGTTGCGGCCGCGGGGGTCCTCAGAGCCTACCTCGTGCTGTTCGGATCGCCGCCAGCCCGTCTCGTTCCATGACGCAATTGATACTGTAGTCCGGCGGATTTTGCTTGACAACCCCGGCCCGACTCGCTAGCCAATTGACCCAGTCTTCCCAATAAGCCGGCCGCCGCCCAGGAATCGGGCTCCGCCACCGGCCCGCAGGCCGGCGATCCCGGCCCGCTCCACCACCCAGGACCGCGCCCCAGGACCACGCCCCGGCCGGGCCCCCAACCAACGCGGGAGCCCGACGCGGAATCAGGCGACCTCGACCTCGGCGCCGGCTTCCTTGAGCTTCTCGGCCAGGGCCTCGGCCTCCTCCTTGGGAAGGCCCTCCTTCACCTTGGCCGGCAGGGTGTCGACCATGCCCTTGGCCTCCTTCAGGCCCAGGCCCGTGGCCTCGCGGACGACCTTGATGACCGGGATCTTGTTGCCGCCGTCGCTCTTGAGCACGACGTCGAACTCGGTCTTCTCTTCCTCGGCTGCGCCGCCGCCGCCGTCGGCCGGGCCGGCCATCACGACCGCGCCGCCCGCCGCCGGCTCGATGCCGTAGGTCTCCTTCAGGTAGTCCGCCAGGTCGACGGCCTCCTTCAGGCTCAGGCCGACGATCTCGTCGCCCATCTTGGTGATCTTGTCGTCGAACGTCTTGGTCGCGGTGCCGCCTTCGTCGCTCATCGTCGCACGTCCATTCGGTCTTGGTCGAAGCCCACGCACCCAAGAGGGGCCGAACCGCTCGGCGCTTTAACCCCACGGCACGCACGCCCGGGGCCAGTTGGGTGTCGCTGCCTCCGACAGCTCCAGAATCGCCCGCCGCCGCGTTCCCGCGGCCCGGGCCATGATCCGCTTCGTCAGCCGGCGATCTTCTCGATCGCCTCGCCCTTCTCCAGCTTGTCCTCGAGGGCCTTCAGGCATCCGGCGATCTGGCCCGCCGGGCCCTTCAGGGCGCCCGCCAGGTTGCCGCCCGCCGACAGGATGGCCCCCACCGCCTGGGCGATGGCCTCGTCCCGCGTGGGGAACTTGCTCAGCCGCGTGCAGCCCTCGTCGCCCGCGAACAGCTCGCCGTCGAGCACCGCGCCCCGCAGTTCGACCTCGGGCAGGTCCTTGGCGATGTCCACCAGCTTGCGGGCGACCTCGACCACCGTCTCGGCCCCGTACGCCAGCGCGTTGGGCCCGGTCAGCAGCTCGCCTAGCGGCTCGAGCCCCGTGCCCTCGAAGGCCTTCCGCGCCACGTTGTTCCGCAGCACCGTGATGGAGATGTCGGCCTTGGCCAGCTCCTTCCGCAGCGCGTTGGTGTCGTTGGCGCTCAAGCCGCGGATGCTCACCAGCATCGCGTCGGAGTAATCGCCCACCTTGGCCGAGTAGTCGGCCATCATCATCTCTTTCACGGGCTTGGACATATCTGCACCTCGGTTCCCGCGGGGCGGATGCGCTCGGCACCCGGTCGCCTACGCCGCTCAGCTCGCCTCGGCCGTCTCGTGCTTCACGCGGACGCCGGGCGTCATCGTGCCGCTGATGGTGATCTTCTTGATGTACTCGCCCTTGACAGCCGATGGCCGGATCTTCTCGATGGCCTGCACGAAGTACTCGTAGTTCTCCAGCAGGTCGCCCTCGGCGAAGCTCATCTTGCCGATCACGCCGTGGATGTTGCCGCCCGAATCGGCCCGGTACTCCACCTTGCCCGCGGCGTACTCCTGGACCGCCGTCGGCACGTCGGGCGTCACCGTGCCCGCCTTGGGGCTGGGCATCAGCCCCTTGGGGCCCAGCACCCGGCCCAGCTTGCTGATAACGCGCATCATGTCGGGGCTGGCCACCGCGACGTCGAAGTCCATCCAGCCGCCCTCGATCTCGGCGACGAGCTCCTCGCCGCCGGCCTTCATCGCGCCCGCCTCGATGGCCGCATCCTTCACGTCCTCCTGACAGAACGCGATCACCCGCTTGGTCTGGCCGATGCCCTTGGGCAGGCTCACCGAGCCGCGCAGCGCCTGGTCGGCCTGCCGCGTGTCGATGTTCAGGTGCATGCACACCTCCACCGACTGGTCGAACCGCGGGCCCTTGAAGCCCTTGACCGTCGTGATCGCGGTCTTCGGCTCCAGCTCGTCGGTCGGCGCCTTCTCGAGGTTGCCACGGCGACGCTTGCTCACTCGTGCCATCCGATCAGCCCTCCACCGTCACGCCCATGGAGCGGGCGGTGCCGGCGACGATGTTCATCGCCGCCTCGATCGACGTCGCGTTCAGGTCCGCCATCTTCTCTTCCGCGATCTTGCGGCACTGGTCGCCGGTGATCGAACCGATCGGCGTCTGCGGCGTGCCGGCGCCCTTGTCCAGGCCCGCGGCCTCCTTGATCAACACCGACGCCGGCGAGCTCTTGACCTCGAACTCGAACGAGCGATCGCTGTACACCGTCACCACGCAGCCCACGACCTTGCCGTTGAGCTGCGCCGTGGCCGCGTTGAACTGCTGGATGAACTGCCCGGGATTCACGCCCTTGGCGCCCAGCACCGGGCCCAACGGCGGAGCCGGAGTGGCCGAGCCACCCGGGGCCATGATCTTGAACGTGTCGATGACTTCGCGCTTGGCCATGGATCCTCACCTCCCACCCTCGCCCGGGGCCCCGAATCCGGAGCCCCGCGGGGCGCCCGCCGGCCAATCGGCGGCACGCGACGCGGTGGTGCGTACGGCGTTGCGATGTGCGTCGCGAGCCAGAACCCGCAACGTTCCTCCGGGGCCACCACCCCGAAAGGGTCGAGATGCTAGGACTGGAAGGAGACGAACGACAAGCCGGCAGACGCGATCAATCGCCCCCGGAAGCCCCAACGGCCGCCGCGACGACCTCGGACACCGGCCGCCCGCTCGGCGCGGATCCCCGAAGACCCTCGTAGTACTGCTCGATCCCGTCGGCCACGTCGACGTCGAGCCCCAGCCGCCGCGCCCGCTCCAGCCGGTCGAGCTGCGTGCGGGCCCCCAGCTCGGCCTGCGTGAACGCGATCGCCGCCAGCCAGCCCGAGGCCGTCCGCTTCGACATCGCCCATCGCTGCACGCTCCGCTGCGCCCGCCGCCAGGTCGAGAGCGACCCCACCAGCTCCCGGCCCAACGGCCGGGCCGCCAGACCCGGATCGCCGCGGTAGGCCGCCGCCAGCACCGCCACGCCCAGCTCGACTTGCCCGTCGAGCACCAGCGCCACCGCCAGCAGACGCCGGGCGGCGTGGTCGCCGTCCTCCACCAGCACGTGCCGCGCCAGGGCGTCGGCCGCGATGGCCCACTCCCCCGCCCGCAGCGCCAGCGTGCCCAGCTCCCGATCCGGGATCGGCTCGGGCTCGGCCTGCGGCGTCACCACGTCGTTCGGCGGCAGCTGGTTCGTCGTCACGCCGGTCCGGTCGATCACGATGACCGTGGGCCCCTGGACCACCGGCCGACGCTCGTGGAAGCCGTCGCCGAAGTGGCCGCTGCCGCAATAGCCAAAGGACGAGCCAAAGCCGAAGCCAACGAGCCGCGGGAACACGATAAAACGGTTCCGGGTCAGCCGGCTGCCGACGAGCAACCCCGCCCCGAAGCTCAGCCGGGCATCCACGTCGCCGAAATCGGCATCGAGCCGCAGCCCCGACCCGCCCACCGTGAAGCCCCGCCGGCCGAAGCCATCGAATCCCGACGAACGCACCACCGTGCCGCCGATGCTCGTCCGAATCGGCGTGCGGAACGACGCGCCGGACGACCGGCTCCGCACGCCCCCGTTGAAGGACCCACGGCCCACGAAGCCCGGCGAGCCGAGCTTCTGGGCCACCCCGCCGCGCGAGAAGCCGGGCGCCTTTGCCCGAACGCCCGACTGCGCAACCGCCGGAGCCGCCAACGCGAGCACCACCAACGACAGGATCGCGATTCGCATGGGTATCTATACCATCGCATGCCGCTCGGGCTTCGACAAACCGCACCCGCACCAGCATTTGGCCCGCAACCACCGACACACGCCCCCGCACGCACATCCAAGGAGCGACCCAGCCGCACGGATGCACCCATGACCTATCAACGTGCAAACACGTATCGTCGCCCGCTCGGCGGCTGCCTCCTAGTGCTCGCCGCCTGCCTCGCGCTCACGGGCTGCAGCATCGGGCCCGATCGCATCCGCCTCGCCACCGACGGCCCCAGCCGCGACGACAGCCAGCGGCAGACCCTCGAGTACGCCCCAGCGTTGCTCGCCTACCGCCACGGCGACGAGAGCTCCGCCGAGCTTTTCGCGACCGACTTCGGCATCGCCCAGCTCGATCCCGCGACGCCGCTGGACGAAATCACGGGCCAGATCACCCGCGTGCGGATGTTCACCCGCCCCATCCGGGGCCGCACGCCCCAGTCCAGCCGCGCCGCCAACGCGGTCGTCCAGCACGTCGTGGTCAATCGGGGCTCGATCGCCGTCTACGGCGGCGCGGGCCTGTTCCGCCCACGCGGCCGCCCCGGACGCGACCCGCTGCCCGGCACGCTCGACGCCGGCACCGTCCGCCTCACCCGCGCATCGGACGCCGTCCAGGATCGCCTCGGCACCGCCCGCATCGACCTTGCAATGACCGCCCCGCTCGACGAGGGCCTCGCCCGGCTGATGGCCGCCCGCCTCGAGCAGATCCTCGAGACGACGACGCCGATCGACCTAGATCTGCAAGAAGATGGGAACGCCGCGGGGCCCGGCTAGGCCGCGGCGACGCGAGCCACAGCGGCCGCGCGATCTACCGCGTCGGGTCGCTCTCCCTGCGCTCGCCGTTGTCCTCGCCCGCGATCGAGCCGCGCATCGCCGTGTCGGCCTGGATGTTCCGCATCCGGTAGTAGTCCATGATGCCCAGGTTGCCGCTGCGGAAGGCCTCGGCCATCGCCTTGGGCACCTCCGCCTCGGCCAGCACCACGAGTGCCTTGTTCTTCTGCGCCTCGGCGCTGTACTCCTGCTCGGCCGCCACGGCCATCGCACGCCGCTTCTCGGCCTCGGCCTGGGCCCGCTTCTTGTCCGCCTCGGCCTGGTCCGTCTGAAGCTTGGCGCCGATGTTGTCGCCCACGTCGATGTCGGCGATGTCGATCGACAGGATCTCGAAGGCCGTCCCCGCATCCAGCCCCTTCTCCATCACCACCTTGGAGATGTTGTCGGGATCCTGGAGCACGGCCTTGTGGTCCTGCGCCGAGCCGATGGTCGTCACGATGCCCTCGCCCACGCGGGCGATGATCGTCTCCTCGGTCGCACCACCGACCAGGCGCGCCAGATTCGTCCGCACCGTCACGCGGGCCTTGGCCTTGAGCTGGATGCCGTCCTGGGCGACGGCATCGATCGTCGGCCGCGGCTGGTTCGGGCCCGGGCAGTCGATGACCTTGGGGTTCACGCTGGTGTTCACCGCGTCGAGGATGTCGCGGCCCGCCAGGTCGATCGCCGTCGCCACGTTCCACGGCAGGTCGATCCGTGCGTTGCTCGCCGCGATCATCGCGCTGATGACGTTGGGCACGCGACCACCCGCCAAGTAGTGCTGCTCGAGCTGGTCCGTCGAGATGTTCAGGTTCGCCTTCACCGCGCGGATGCGGCTGAAGACGATGATGTTCATGTCCACCTTCCGCAGCCACATGCCGATCAGCGCCGAGAAGCTCACCCGGGCGCCCGACACCAACGCCTGGATCCAGATCTTGATGAACCGGCCCATGATCGCCACGATGATCAGCAGGACGACGAGAAGCACGCCGCCGCCGGCGAACCAGACCCAGTTTGGCATCGCTACACCTCCAAGCCCACCGCCGACGCCACGCCGGCGGTTCGCCACGACTATAAGCGCCGCCGCGCCCTACGCCATCACGCCCGGGATGGCCGCGACCCGCCCGAGTCGGCCAGCCGGACCGTCAGCTGCAGCCCATCCGCCGCCACCACCCGCACCCGCGAGCCCGCCGGGATGTACCCCGTCTCGGCCACCGCATCCAGACGCGTGCCCTCCAGCAGCACCACGCCCACCGGCCGCAGGTCGGTCAGCACCTCGCCCTCCTGCCCCACCAGCGCCAGCCGAGCCGCAACGGGCGACTCGGGCGGTCCCTCCTCGTCGTCCTCCGGGTCGCGGTCCGACAGGATCAGCCCGCGGCCCATCGGCGTGTACGGCAGGATCTTGAAGCCGTACCACGTGCCCACCGGGCCCGCGACCAGCACGATCGCCGTGCCCACCACGCCCCACGCCGTATCCGCGATGAACAGGCACACCACCCCCGCCACCGCGACGGCCACCGCGACGATGCCGATGACCCCGGCCGAGGGAATCAGGAGCTCCATCACGCCCAGCAAGGCGGCCGCCCCCAGCAGCAGGAAGCCCCAGAACAGCAATTGATCCAACCGCCGCCTCCCCGCGGGCCGCTTATCAGGCCCGCTCCACCCCGCCCAGGGGCTCGACCACGACGCGGAACGCGTCGGATTCCAGCACGCGGACCCGCGCGTTGGGCGGCACGATCGGACCGACCGACACCACGTCCACCACGTCGTCGCCGAAGCGAGCACGCCCCGACGGCCGCAGCTCGCTGATGACCACGCCCTCGTCGCCCACCGCTGGTCCGACCGCGGCGGGCGTCGCCATCGCGCCCAGCATGCCGCTCGGCTCCTCCGCCGGTGCGTTGGCGAGCACCAGCCGGTTGAACACCGGGATGCTCGAGAAGTTCCTCAGCACGAAGAAGAGCACCACGCCCGCCGTCGCCAGAGAGAGCGTCACCGCCGCCAGCCCCGCCAGGATCTCCGCCGTGCTCGTGAAGCGCCCGCCGCCGGTGAACGTGCCCACCAGCCCGACGAACATCAGCCCCGCGCCGATCACGCCCACGACGCCCACGCCCGGGATCAGGAAGATCTCCACCAGCAGCAGCACGAGCCCGAGGCCCATGGCCGCGAACTCCCACCACCCCGCCATGCCCACCATCGCCGGCGGCGCCATGAACAGCGCGATCGCCACCACGCCAACAACCGCCGGCACGCCGAGCCCCGGGCTGGCCATCTCGATGAAGAACGCCACCACCGCCACGACCAGCAGGATCGCCCGCACGTAGATGCTCGCCATGAAGCGGGCCAGCGCCATCCACGCGCTCTCCTCCCACCGCACCAGCTCGGACGCCCCGAAGTAGGCCTTCAGCTCCTCATCCGTCTCGATCACCTGCGTCGCCAGCCCGAATCGCACCAGCTGGTCGGCCGTCATCGTCACCGGCGCGCGCCCGTCGGCGACGTACTCGACCACGCGCCAGCCGCCCCGGTCGGCCTCGCTCAGCACGGGCCGCCGTGTCGCAACCTCCAGACCCAGCGACAGGTTCCCACGATCGTCGAGGCCCTCCAGCCCGGGAGCCGCCGGCTGGAAGCGCGTCGGATCGTCCGGCCCCGGAGCGCCCTGCACGCCCGAAGGCCCGTCGGTCGCCTGCGTGCCGATCGCTTCGCTTACCGCCGCGTCTCCTCCACCCGCTTCGGCGTCGGCCGCCGTACGCGCCGAAGGGATCGCCGGCGTCCGCACCATCGGAGGCTCGCCGAAGAGGAACTCGTACTCCGCCAGATCGATGAACAGCAGCTCGCCCACCGGCTCGCCCTGCGGGCCCGGCGTGGTTCGCTCGATCAACCACAGCTCGACGCCCAGCGACACGAAGCCCTGCACCAGCTTCTCGTCGTACCCGTTCCGCCGCGCCGAATCGATCAGGTCTACCAGCAGCGGCGCCAGGATCTTCTGCCGCTCTTCCTGCGGCAGCGGGATCAGCCCGACTACCGGCGCGACCTGCACGGGCAACGCATCGCCCAGCTTGGCCGGGTCACTCGTCACGATGCCCGGGCACGCCAGCGCCACGATCGCCCCGCCGCTGAACGCCTCGTTGTTGATCCACGCCACCGTGTTCGGCGGCGCCGACTTCTTGATCAGGTCGCTGATCTCGAGCACCGCGCCGACCTCGCCCCCCGGCGTGTCGATCTCGATCACCACCGCCGTCGCGCCCTCGTCGGCCGCTCGCTCCAGCCGCTGCTTGAGCCCGAACATGCTGAACTTGTCGATCGGCCCCCGCAGCGGCAGCACGTGGATCTTCTCGGCCTGCCGCGACGCCGGCACGGCGCCAACGGCGCCCGCCGCACCCGCCCCATCGGGCCCGGCCTGCTGCAGCCCCGTCGAGACGACCAGCGCGACCATCGACAGCAGCACGGCCGCCACCCGCGCGGGCCGCAGCCTGCTCGACACCAGATGCCTCGCCAGCCGGGTCATGTCGCCAACCAAGTCATGCGTGCCACAAGATATACTTCGGCCCATCGGAGCGCCGGTTCAATCCCCCTCGCCCGAGGCCGCCCTACCCGCGTCTTGGGAATCCGCAGGCCGGGCATCCGAGGAACGGGCATCCGCGGCCGGAGCATCGCCCCCATCGGCGTCGGCACGCCCCACCTGCTCCACCTCCCACCGCATCGCCGGCCCGCTGCAGTCGATGTGCACCGAGAACAACCCCGGCAGCGACGCCGCGTCCGCCGCCGCCTCGCCGTGATCCGCCAGCGTGTGCCGATCGACCAGGGGCCAGATCACCCGCCGATCGGTCTCGGGCAGCGGCAATCCGGCCACCCGCGACCGCTCGAACCACCGCAGCCGCCCCTCCGAGATGTCCCGCTCGGGCACCTCCACCGGCCCCAGCACCCGGAAGTAGAACATCAGCCAGTGGCCCGTGCCCTCGAAGGCCCGCTCGCTGACCAGCCCGAGCAGCCGCAGCCGCTCGGTGGGCACGTCGATCCCGGCCTCCTCCTGGATCTCTCGCCGCGCACACTGGTGCGGGGACTCCCCCCGATCCATCTCCAGCTTTCCACCTATCGGGGAACACAATCCCAGATTCGGCGACTTCGTCCTCTCAATAAGAAGGACACGCCCCGAGGCGTCCCGAAGGTCGCACAGGCACGCAAGCCGGTAGGGCAGCACAGAGGGATCGCTCATAGGCTGCGAGGCTAGCAGACCCCCCAATCCGTTACCCAACTCCGGGAGGAATCTCCATGGCACGAGCCATCTTCAACGGCCAGGTCATCGCCGAATCCAGCGACACCAAGATCGTCGAGGGCAACCACTATTTCCCGCCCGAGTCGCTCAACAAGGACTTCGTCCAGGACAGCGACGTCCGCACCACCTGCCCGTGGAAGGGCGAGGCCCGCTACTACGACGTCGTCGTCGACGGCAAGACCGCCGAGCACGCCGCCTGGTACTACCCCGACGCCAAGGACCAGGCCAAGGACTTCGAGGGCTACATCGCCTTCTGGCGGGGCGTCGAGGTCGAGGCGTGACCACCCCCGAGACCCCCATCAACCACGTCGAGAAGCCCGACGCCGAGTGGCGCGCGCGGCTCACCCCCGAGCAGTACCGCGTCACACGCCAGGCGGGCACCGAGGCCCCCTTCACCGGCGTCTACAACGACCACAAGGAGCCGGGCGTCTACAAGTGCGTCTGCTGCGGCCTGCCGCTCTTCGCCTCGGACGCCAAGTTCGATTCGGGCTGCGGCTGGCCCGCCTTCAGTTCCCCCGCCGTCGGCCGCCACGTCACCGAGCACCTCGACACCAGCCACGGCATGCGCCGCGTCGAGGTCCGCTGCGCCCGCTGCGACGCCCACCTGGGCCACGTCTTCGACGACGGCCCCGCCCCCACCGGCCAACGCTACTGCATCAACTCCGTCGCGCTCGAGCACGAGGGCACCGAGTAACCCACCCGGGCCGCCCGACTCCTTCCCGAGCCGCGTACGTGAGCACGCGGACCCCGGACCAAGGGCTATCGGCGATGGGTCGGATGGCACGATCGCTCCACACCCCGCTCTTGCCGCTTCGTGCCCGTTGCCTACGCCTCATGCCCCATGCCCGAGCCCGGTGCCCGGTGGCTCCGAAACAACAACCCGCCCCGGCAAGACCGGAGCGGGCTGGGTGGTGTGGCCCGCAGCGCCCTCCGAAGAGGGGGGTGGGTGGTGGGAACATGCCGCGGGGCCGATGGTGGTTCGTCGCGAAAGGCTCGGTGCAAAGCCCCCGATCAAGGCGGCAGGGCGGGGCCCATCCATGAGCCCCGGTCTCTGCCTCGTACGCAAGTCCGCCGCCATGCGGACCAAGAGCGTCGAGCCGCCGTCGGGCGGCCCGCGCCACGCGTCAGCCGGAGCTCACGCCTCTCTCTTTCAGACCTCTCCGCCTCATACCCCTCTCCATCAGAACCCCTCCGCTGGAACGCCACCCCCGGCCCGCCGAGCGGCCGGGGGCGGGGGCGGCCTCCTCCGACGCCCGCACGCACCCCTCCGCTCCGCGGCTCGTGGCCAGCACGCCGATCACTTGCCGTCCACCTTCCGCACGAGCTTGGGCAACGCCGCGAACCGATCCCGCCGCGCCGAACGCCACTCGTCCTGGTCGTGGACCTCCAGCCGGTTCCGAACGCCCACGACCACGACCGCCTTGCCCAACCCCGCCATCTCCAGATGGTCCTTGGGCACCACGATCCGGCCCTGGCCGTCGACACTCAGCTCCTCGGCCAGGCCGAACAGCGTCGCCTCCAGCTCCCCCTCGTCCTCGTTGGGCGTCAGGGATTCGGCCGACTGCTCGGCGAGACGCTCGAAGACCTTCTTGGGGTACAGCCGCAGCACCCCGCTCGGCCACGGCACGCAGTACCACGTCTCGCCCTGGGATTCGGCATCCCACTGGGCGCGATGCTTCTTGGGCAGCGCCAGGCGCTGCTTCGCATCGATCGTGTGCTCGGCGTATCCGGTGAAGAGCATCGTGCTGCACGCTCGGGGTCATGGAGTGGGATTATGCCCCACCCTACCCCACTTTGCAACACTGTTTCGACACTCCGGACCACAAACTTCACCGCGATCCGCCGATCCCCGCGAGCCAACTGCCGATCACGCCTCGGTTTGGCTCGATCCGTCCGCGCCGCCATAAACTCCGCCGCATGGACGCGACCAATCCCGAACACATCCGAGACGCCTGCGGCCGCCTCTCGTCGGGCGTCTTCCTGATCTCCAGCTGCCACGACGCCAGCCGTGCCGCCACGCTGACCGCCGGCGTGCACCAGTGCGCCGCCGAGCCCGTCCTGCTGGCCGTGCCCATGCACAAGGGCCACCCCATCGAGCCGCTCATCCGCGACTCCCGCAGCTTCGCGATCACCGCGCTGCGGCCCGACGACCGCGTCGCTCGCCGCCGCTTCGGCGGCCAGCCCCCCGCCGACCGACTCTTCGATCCCTTCGACGCCGTCGCCGTCCGCACGCTGGTCTCCCGCGCCCCCATCCTCCGCGATGCGCCGCTGGGCTTCGACTGCGAGGTCGTCCGTCACGTCGACCTCGAGGCCGACCACGAGTTGTACATCGGCCGCGTGCTTGCGGTCTACGCGGAAGGCGACGCGCCGGCGCCGCTCCGCGCAGCCGACATCGAGCCGCTGGACCACTAGCTCGCCCGCAGCGTCTTGCGGATCTCCTCGCGCATCGCCTCGTCGAAGTGCGACTGGCGGTAGTCCTGCGCGTTCGCCCAGCACAGCCGAGGATCGCACGCTTCGGCCCGCTCCGCGGCCCGCGCAAGCTCGTCGGGCGTGCCATCGCAGAGCGCGCCCGTCACGCCGTCGATCACGATGTCGGTCGCGCCGCCCCGCGCCGTCGCCGCCACCGGCAGCCCGCACGCCTGCGCCTCCACGGCCACGATGCCGAAGTCCTCGATCTGCGGGAACAGCAGCACGCCCGCCGCCCGCATCTCGTCGACGAGCTGCGCCTCGTCAACGTGCCCGAGGAACCGCACGCCCTCCGGCGCGAGTCGCTCCAGCCGCTCGCGTTGCGAGCCACCGCCGATGATCCGCAGCTCCCGTCCCGCCGCCCGTGCGGCCTCGATCGCGCGATCAAACCGCTTGTACGGCTCGAGCGCACCCACCGCCAGCCAGTGGCCACCCCGCCCGCGCAACGGATCGGGCGTGAACACCTCGGTCCGCACCGGCGGATGCACCACCGTCGCATCGCGGTCGTAGAACTCCTGGATCTGCTCGGCCACGTGCGTCGAGTTGGCCACGAACCGCGTGACGTTGTCCGCGCTGCGGCGATCCCAGGCGCGCAGCGGCGGACCGAACGCCGCCAGCCCCGCCAGCCGAAGCCGGCCGGCCATCCCCCCGCCGTAGTCCTCCTGCCTCGACCACAGGTACCGGGCGGGCGAGTGGCAATAGCACAGGTGCGGCACGCCCGCGGGCGTCCGAAGCCCCTTGATCGCCGCCGAGCTGGTCGAGATCACCAGGTCGATCGGCCGATCCTTGTGCAGCCGCGCCAGAATCTCGCCCAGCTGCGAGACCGCCGCCGGGTACAGCGGCAGCATCCACCGGCGCAGCCGCTGCGCCCCGGGCATCCGCCCGAGCGAGGCGACGTGGTGCCGGAGTCCGTCGATGGCGGGCGTCAGCGGCCGGCCATCGTCGAACATCGCCAGCACGTCGCGAACCTCGCCGATCTCGCCGGCGACCGACGCGATGCGGTCGAGCACCCGCTCGCCCCCCCGCAGCCCGCACAGCCAGTCGTGCGCCAGCACGATGTGCGACCGGGGCCTTGGGGTTCGCCGCCGCGGGGCGGGTGGAGCGTGCACGCGGTTTATCATCGTGGATGCCACGGCCTACCGCCCCGTCCTCCCAGGCAACCCACGCACGCCCCACACCCGCGAACCTGCATGGCCTGGATTATCGCGCCGAGGCCGGGCGCATGGGATCGCCCCCCGCCCCGATCATCGACGCGCACGCCCATATCAATGGCAGAAGGGCCACCGAGATTTACCGCCAGGCCATGGACGCCTATGGAGTCGTGCGGGTTTACACGCAGACGCAGCTCGCCCAGGCCGCCGATGTTCGCAGCGTGCTCGGAGATCGGGCCCGATTCGTCGCCATACCGGACTACATGAGCGACAACCGCAGCCGCGCCATGCGGGAGGGCTTCTTCGAGAACATGCGGATCTTCCACGAGGACTTTGGTGCCCGCCTGCTCAAGTTCTGGGTCGCTCCCCGCCTCCGCGACTTCCTCGACCCCGAGAAGGACGCCGACATCATCCGCCTCGATAGCCCCCTCCGCCGGGAACTCGCCGCCGCCGCCGTCGAGATGGGCTACATGTTCAAGACCCACGTGGCCGACCCCGACACCTGGTTCGCCACCAAGTACGCCGACAGCAGCAAGTACGGCACCAAGCTCGACCAGTACGAGCCCCTCGAGCGGATGCTCGACGACTTCCCGGTGCCCTGGATCGGCGCCCACATGGGCGGCTCGCCCGAGGATCTCGCCTTCCTCGATGGCCTGCTCTCGCGGCACGACAACTACTACCTCGACACCTCGGCCACCAAGTGGATGGTTCGCGAGCTGGGCGCCCACCCCCGCGACGAACTCGTCGCCTTCTTTGCCAGGTGGGCCGGCCGCATCGTCTTCGGCTCGGACATCGTCACCCTCGACGACCACCTCGAGGCCAGCGACGAGCAGAACCAAAAGTTCGGCGCCCACCAGGCGGCCAGCGAGCGCGAGGCCTTCGACCTCTACGCCAGCCGCTACTACGCCCTCCGCACGCTCTTCGAGTTCGAGCACGACGGCCCCAGCCCCATCGCCGACCCCGACCTGGCGATGGTCGATCCGGATCGATACGACGAGATGGCCTCGCCCCCGCTGCCCGGATCCGCGATGCCCGCCGACGAGCTGCGCACGCTCTACAACGGCGCCGCCACGAACCTACTCGAACGCTGGTGGGACGAGCACTAGAGGATGCGGTCAGCCGGCGAGCCCGGCCGATCGCTCGAGCAACGCCCGCACCCGCGCGGCGCGGTACGCCTCGTCGGTGAACACCGAGAGCACCCGCGCCGGCGGTGCCTCGGTCCGCGCGTTCTCCGCGGTGAGCCTCAGCCGCGACTCGGGACGCCGCCCGTCGCCATCCTCGTCCGCCTCGGCCTCGCGCACGCCGAACCACTGCGGCTCCAGCGGCAGGACATCGGGCGCGGGCGGCGGCAGCGGCCCGATCGGCTCGGGCGCAATCGGCCCCTGCTGCAGGGCATGCAGCGCGACCAACACGAAGACCGTTGCGCCATGAATCATCAGAACCGAATCCTCATCCGCACGAGCAGCGGCTCGTCGCCCTCGACCATCGCCTCGATCCGCGCACCCATCGCCGTCCATTCGTACATCGCGTTGGTCAGCGACGCGTCGATGTCGCTCCGCCCCGTGCCCCGCCCCGGCGGGATCCGCGCCGAGATCACCCGACCACGGTAATCGAAGAACAGCTCCACCAGCGGGCTCGGAGGACGGCCGATGAACCGCTGCAGATCGGTCAGCTCCAGCCGCGACGTGTTGATGCGGAGCCCCTCGGCGGCGACCACCCGCCCCAGCTGCGCCCGCTCGATCTCCACCGTGCGGCTCGTCGCGTCGGCCTCGCGGTCATCCTCGATGCCCGGGCTGCCCTCGCCCTCGCCGTCATCCCCGGTCTGGGACGTCGACTCGGGCCGCGGCGTCGATTCGGCGGCCTCCGCCTCGCGGGCGGCCTCCCGCGCCGCGTCCCGGGCGCGCTCCGCAGCCTCCGCCCGCGCCGCCGCGAACCGGCCACGCAGCTGCGCGATGAGCTCGCCCGCGTCGCCCACCATCCGCGACATCGCTTCGGCGACTTCGGCCTCGCTGAACGCCGGCGGCTGCGGCTCCGATGCCGCTGCCGCGCTCGCCTCGTCGTCCCGTGCCTCCCCCTCGGCCCTGGTCAGCGGCGACTGCTCGGTCGTCGAGAGCCGAGCCGAGTGCGGCGTGGGCGTCTCGAAGCCCAGCCACGTCGGCGTCACAGCCTCGCTGCGATCGATGCCCAGCTTGATGGGGATCTCCGGCCCGCTCGCGTTCGCGCTGGCGGCCATCGCCGCTGCGTCGGCCCGCTGCCACACGAGCACCGCCAGGGCCACGTGCGCCAGCACGCTCACGGGCACCGCCACCGCCCACCGGCCGGCGGCCGCACCCCGCTCGGCACCCCTGTTGGCACCCCTGGCCATGCCCAATGCTACGAACCGGGCCCGCCGGGCTGTTCGCCGCCGGGGTCGCCGGCCCGCTCGCCGGTGGACGCCGACGGCCGACCCACGAGTTCGACCGCCCCGAAGCCCTCGGCACGGATCGCGTCCAGCACCCGCAGCATGGCCCCCGAAGCCCCCGATTCGTCGACTTCCAACCGGATGGGCGGGTCGCCCCCACCGGCCCCGACGATCGCGTCCCGCTCTTCCCGCACGGCCCCGGCCAGGGCCCCCCGCGTGGACTGCGGCAGCGGATTGCCCGCCTCGCCCGACGGGCCGACCTCCCGCCCCGCCACGAAGACCATCCCCGCACGGTCGACCGCCACGATCACCGCCCGCGGCGGCGCGTCGCCCCCGCCCGCGCCCAGGACCGGCAGGTCCAGCTCCACCACGCTCACGCGCGTCAGCAGCACGATCGAGAACACGAAGAACGTCAGCAGCAGGAACACCACGTCGATGAGCGGCGCCATCTCCACCCGGGGCTCGCCGCTCGTGCGTCGGACGCGCAGCACGCGGGATGGTACGGCCGCCGTTGACCCCCCCGCGCCGGCGGCCTTCGATCCCCCACGGGCCCGCACCCCGCGGGCAGGAGGCGGCAATGGCGGTGCGCATGGAACTCGCCCGGATCCTCATCCGCGAGCTCACCGATTACCAGGTCATCGAGCTCCGCGAGGTCGCCGACAACGGCGCCGCGGACGACGACCTCCGCAGCTTCCCCATCGTCATCGGCCTGCCCGAGGCCCAGGCCATCGAGCGCCGCCTCAGCGGCGTGCCCGTCAAGCGGCCGCAGACCCACGACCTGCTCGCCTCGGTCCTCGAGCACCTCGGCGCCGCCCTCGAGTCGGTCGCCATCACCGACCTGGCCGACCACACCTTCTTCGCGGTCCTCAACGTCCGCGACGAGTCGGGCGACCTGGTCGCCATCGACGCCCGCCCCAGCGACGCCATCGCGCTCGGCGTCGCCACCGGCGTACCCATCGAGGTCGCCGAGCACGTCCTCGCCTCGGCCACCGAGCCCCCCACCATGGACATGGGCCAGGAGTTCGAACTCGACGACGAGGACGACGACGAACCCCAGCCGCCGTTCTGATGCAGGACGACCCGCCGCAAGGCCCCGCCAGCCCGACCGCAGCAGGAATCGCCGCGACGTATCGCACCGCGGGCGTCACCCCCGTCGGCGGCGTCATCAAGCAGCGCCCCGAGGACTTCCTCGTCGAGGAGCTGCCCCTCTACGCACCCACCGGCGAGGGCGAGCACCTCATGATGCTCGTCGAGAAGCGGGACATGTCCACCCTCCAGATGGCCCGCGTGCTCGCCAACCACTTCGGCGTCCGCCCCCGGGACGTCGGCTACGCCGGCCTCAAGGACAAGCGCGCCATCACCCGCCAGCACGCCACCGTGCACGTGCCCGGCAGGCGGCCCGAGGACTTCCCGTCCCTCCGCCACGACCGCGTCACGATCCTCTGGATCGATCGCCACGCCAGCAAGATCCGCCGAGGCCACCTCGAGGGCAACGGCTTCTCCATCCGCATCCGCCAGACACAGATGCAGCACGCCCTGCACGCCCACAAGGCCCTGGCCATCCTCGCCCGCCGCGGCGCCGCCAACGCCTTCGGCCCGCAGCGCTTCGGCACGCTGGGCGCCAACCACCTCGTGGGCCGCGCCCTGGTCACCGGCGATCTTCAGGCCGCCTGCGACCTGCTGCTGGGTCCGGTCGAGGGCCACGAGCCCGACGAATCCCGCACCCTCTACGCCCAGGGCAACCTCCGCGACGCCCTGCACGCGCTGCCCGCCTCCGCCGACGGCGAACGCCGCGTGCTCAATGCGCTCGCCCAGGGCTCGCCGCCGCCGCGGGCAATCTGGTCCCTCGGCAAGACCGAGCTGGCCTTCCTGTGCAGCGCGCTGCAGTCCTGGGTCTTCAACGCCGTGCTCCGCCGGCGACTGGCCGAGGGCAGCCTCGACACTCTCCGCGAGGGCGACGTCGCGGCCGTGCACGCCGCGCGGCAGACCACCTTCGTCGCCGACGCCGACGAGCTCGCCAAGCCCGAGCTCGAGGCCCGTCTCGATCGCGTCGAGGTCAGCCCCACCGGACCGATGTGGGGACCCGCCATGCGCCGCGCCACCGGCGCCACCGGCGAAATGGAACGCGCCGCCCTGCACGACGCCGGCATCACCCTCGAGCAGCTCGACGCCTTCGCCGCCCGCAACCCCCGGCTCATCGACGGCGCACGGCGGCCCCTCCGCGTCCCGCTGCGCAACCCCGACGCCGAGGGCGGCGCCGACGAGCACGGTGTCTACGTCCGCTGCGCCTTCGAGCTGCCCCGCGGCGCCTTCGCCACCGAGGTCATTCGCGAGATCATCAAGCCCGAGCCGGATCCATCGCCGTGACCCCGATCGACGCAGACCGCGTCCGCGTGGTGTGCCTCGACTGGGGCGGCGTGCTGCTCCGCATCTGCCGCGGCTGGGAGGAGGGCTGCGCCGCCGCCGGCATCGAGGTGCGCGGCGGCAGCGCCGACGACCACCTCCGCGCACAGCGACACGCACTCGCACTCCGCTACCACGCCGGCGAGCTGAGCTGCGGCGACTTCTTCGCCCGCGTCGCCGAGGCCACCCCGGGCTACGACGCCAGCGAGATCACCCGCATCCACGATGCCTGGCTGCTCGGCGAGTACGACGGCGCGCGGGCGCTCGTCGAGGACCTCCGAGCCGCCCCGGGCATCACCACCGCGCTGCTGAGCAACACCAACCACCGCCACTGGGCCCGCCGCGACGAGTTCGCCGCCGCCGGCATGCTCCGCCACCAGGTCGCCAGCCACCTTCTGGGCGTCGCCAAGCCCGACGAGGCCATCTACCGCGCCCTGGAACGCACGACCGACGCCTCCGGAGACCAGATCGCCTTCTTCGACGACACCGCCGAGAACGTCGACGCCGCCCGCGCGCTGGGCTGGCAGGCCGTCCACGTCGACCACGCCGGCGATCCGCCCGCGCAGATCCGCGCCGCCCTCGCCGGCTTGCTCACCTAGCTCAGCCGCGGAGCGCCCGCGCGCGGAGCGTCGCCCGCTCGCCCTCGAGCAGCGGTGGGAGGTGCGCCGGGCGGTGCAGCGGGTCCACCGCTGCGTCGTAGGCCCGCCCCGCGCGGCCCAGCGCCTGGATCTCCTGCCAGAAATCGAGATTCTCGAGCACCATCGTCGCCCCGCCGGGCGTGCTCGTCGGATCGCCCACTTCCGGCTTCCTCAGCAGCGTGATGCAGTCGATCATTGCCCGATCGTTCGGTCCGCCCTTGGTGCACAGCTCCTGCAGCGGCACCCCCAGGCCCGCCGCCACCGCGCGAGATCGAACCCCCGCCGCGTCCGCGCTCGTCGCCCGCCAGTGCGTCGGCGACACCGCCGGCTTGCCCTCACGTCCCACGAACGCCCCCAGGTTGCTGTGATGCAGGAACGCAAAGCCGCCGGGCCGCAGCACCCGCGCCATCTCTCGCAGGTAGGAGCCGAGCGCCTCGATCTCGGCGTGCACCAGGCTGTCGTAGCTGAAGACGAAGTCCACCGGCCCGCGCACCCGTGCCGCGTCGCCCGAGAACGTCCAGCCATCACCCAGCACCGGCCGCACCCGCTGCCCGAAGCGCGCAACGCACGCGTCGAGGCAGCCCTCGTCCAGGTCCAGCAGCGTCGCCTCCCGAGCGTGGTCCAGCAGGAATCGCGTCCACCGGCCGTGTCCGGGGCCGATCTCCAGCACGTGCGCCCGCTCGGGCAGTGCCGCAAGGATCGGCATCAGCCGCGGCAGCAGGATGCCGTGCCACCACCGCGCGCTGCCGCCCGCTAGCGTCGACCACTCGTCGCCGCCCTCGCGCCACGCGTGGCTCGCCCATCGCCGCTTGTTCTCGGCCACCGTCGGCATGGCTCGATGCAACCCTCCGCGCCGCCCACCGGCGCGCCCGCCGCGCTAGTTCGTGCCAGCCAGCTTCCGCACGGTCATGTCGAATCGCTTGACCATCTGCGCGTGGATGCTCCACACCGCCAGCAGGTGCGCGATGGCCGACAACGCCGTGCCCGAGAGCAACGCCACCCGTGCCGTCGTCAGCGGCGATTGCCCGCCCGCGTCCAGCGTCTCGAACATCCCCGGCTCGACCTCGATCATCGCGAACACCGCCGCGTACGGGCTCAGCCCCGCCAGCACCGGCCCGACCACCGGAATCTCCGCGCCCGCGTTCAGCCCGCAGCCACCCGCGATCGCCGCCACCAGGAACACCACGATCACCGCGCCCACCACCGACGCGATCGCGCCCTTGCTCTTCAACGACCAGTGCAGCCCGATCATCACGCACAGCGCCAGGAAGGGCCCGGCCGTCAACGCCAGCAGCAGCCCCGCCTCGTGCAGCACCACCGGCACCGGGAAGCCCAGCGCCGCCCCCGTCGGCACCGTCGAGCCCGCCGCCAGCGAGTGCAACCCCGCCAGCAGCAGCGTGACCACCGGCACCGACAGCATCGGCAGCAGGTACGCCACGAGCCCCCGCAGCTTCCCGCCCAAGTACTCGCCCGGCGTGATCGGCGTGGTCAGCAGCAGATCGAGCGTGCCGTCCTCCCGCTCGCGGCTGATCGCCGTCGCCGACATGTTGATCGCGATCAGCATCGTCACCGCCAGCTCGACCAGCACCAGCACCAGCAGCGCGAGCTGGTAGTCCGCCGCTCCCATCGATCCCGCGGCGAACAGCCCCACCAGCGTCGCGCCCAGTCCGATGCCCAGCACGATGAACGCCCACCGCGCCACGATCCGCCCCAGCGTCGCGTTCCGCGCCGCGGCCTCCCGCCACGCGATCGGGTTGTGCCACACCAGCCGCGAGGGCCTCGTATCTTCGCTACCACCACCACCGCCGCCCAGGCCCAGCATCCGCCGGTACCACGGCGTGCCGCCGACGGCCCGAGCCCCCACGAGCCCGCCGCTGCGGACCGTCGCCGTCGAAGCCACCACTAGCACCAGGCTCAGCCCCACCGACAGGGAGACCCAGGCCGTCACCGGCGACTCGAGGAAGAACGCCGCCAGCCCGCCCAGCGTGCCCTCGGGCGCCCGTGGATAGGTCGTCGGATTCAGCAGCGATCGCAGCGCCAGGAACGGGTTGATGCCCGTCATCCAGGTCACGCCGTCGCCGCCGCCCGCGCCCCAGCCCCGCTGCCGTAGCCACGCGTCGATGCCCGCGGTCACCCCCAGGTAGGTCACCACCGCGACGTAGAACGCGAACACCGCCCGCCGGCCCGCCACCCGGCTGACCGCCAGTGCGATCGCGATGGTCCCTACCAGCACCGCCGCCGCCCCCGCCACCACGTAGCTCGCCAGGATGCTCGACCCCGGCACGCCCCCGAAGTACTGCGTCAGCGCGAACAGCGGCAGGCTCGCGAACAGCAGCGCCAGCACGAAGAACAGCCGCCCCAGCAGGTTGCCAAGCACGATCTGGAGCTTGCCCAGCGGCGTGGTCAGCAGCACCTCCCACGTCCGAGGGCTGGCCTCCTGGGCGATCGCACCGGCCATGAACACCGGCGCCAGCACGCAGATCAGAAGGATCTGCAGGTAGGCCACGTACGAGAACGTCGACGCCCCCGCCTCGGCCAGCTCCCGAAAACTTGCCGAACCGCCCCCGCCGGTCTGCACCAGCAGCGTCCACAGCATCACCAGGACAAGCAGCGCGAGGTAGGCCGACCGCACGTACATGTGCCGCGACCGCCGGGAGCCATTCTCCACCAGCCGCACCGCGATCGGGTTGAGGGGGCCGAGCCGCAGCAGCCACCGCAGAAAAACGGGCATGGCGGCATCATAACGGCCCTCCAGGCCCGCGAGGAAGGCCCGCCACAACCCGCCGCAGACCTTCAACACCGCCGCCCGTCACAGCGCGTTCTCGGAACATAACGATTCCGAGAACAGCAAGGAAAACATCGGAAATTTCCCGAGCACACAGCCTTCTGGCTTGCATTGGCCCGCGGATCCGCCCATACTGGGCCCATTCCGTCCGCGTGCCGGGGAGGGCTCGCGCGGAGTCCATTCGTTCCTCATAGGGGAGACAGACATGCGCACCACTGCTACCGCCGTCGCGGTGCTCGCCGCGGCGGGCATCGCCAACGCCCAGGTTTGGGATGAAGTCGGCGATGCCGGCCAGGACGGCATCGCCGCCGCCCAGGAGACCGTCGGCGTGGGCTCGCTGACCGCCATCAACGGCACACTCGGCACCGATGTTGACCTGTACGCCATCATGATCACCGACGTCGACGCGTTCACCGCTTCGACCGTCGATAGCGCGGGCTTCGACACCCAGCTGTTCCTCTTCGCCGCCGACGGCACCGGCATCACCGAGAACGACGACGATTCCATCAGTGGCTCGCTCCAGTCGGTCCTCAACAGCGACGGCCTCATCGCCACCGGTAGCGGCCCCGGCCTCTACTACGTCGCCGTCACCGAGTTCAACCAGGACCCGCTCGACGCCGACGGCATCGACATGTTCGGCTTCGACACCTGGCCCGGCAGCGGCGACCAGCGCTCGCCCGTCTCGGCCCTCGCCCTGGACACCTGGGACGGCGCCAGCTTCGGCTCCGGCGGCGACTACACCATCGCCCTCACCGGTGCCGGATTCGCCATCCCCTCGCCGGCCTCGCTCGCCCTCCTGGGCATGGGCGGCCTGCTGGCCTCGCGCCGCCGCCGATAACGCGACCGCGCAACACCACGCAATGCACGAAACACCCCGGCAACGGGGTGTTTTCGTGCGCCACGCCGCGATCCCCGCCGCAGCACGCCGGTACGCTTCCGCCATACGCCCACCCGCTGGGTCGCACACCGGCACGACTCCGCAACGAGAGAGAGTGACAGCCATGAAGACCACCACGACGATCGCCGCCATCACCCTCGCCGCCGGTCTGGCGCACGCTCAGGAGTGGAACGAGATCGACGACGCCGGCCAGGACGGCATCGGCGACGCCCAGACCACCGACGGCTCCGGACCGTTGACCACCATCAACGGCACACTCGCCACCGACGTCGACCTCTACGCCTTCATCATCACCGACCTCGACGACTTCTCCGCCAGCACCGACGGCGGAGCCAGCTTCGACACCCAGCTATTCCTCTTCGACGACGAGGGCCTGGGCGTCACCGAGAACGACGACGACATCACCACCGGCACCCTCCAGTCATTCCTCAACGGCGACGGCCCCATCGCCGCCGGCCTCGACGCCGGCGTCTACTACCTCGCCATCAGCGGCTTCAACAACGACCCCCTCGACTCGGCGGGGGTCGACATGTTCGGCTTCGACACCTGGCCGGGCCGGGGCGACCAGCGACAGCCCGTCTCCACCCTCGAGCTCGTCAACTGGGACGGCTCGGCCTTCGGCACCGGCGGCAGCTACACCATCACCCTCACCGGCGCCAGCTTCCTCACCACCTGCTTCGTCGACTTCGATCGCGACGGCGAGCTCACCATCTTCGACTTCCTGGGCTTCCAGAACGCCTTCGACGCCGGCGACCTCGCCGCCGACTGCGACGAGGACGGCGAGCTCACGCTCTTCGACTTCCTCTGCTTCCAGAACCTCTTCGACGTCGGCTGCGAGTAAGCCTCAGATGCGGACACCGTGCACCACCGAAGAATGATCCTTGATGTTCGCCGCTCATGCCGTCGCTTGAAAGAACAGAACGGACCGAGCCCGCCCGAGAGAACCCCGCCACGCATGAGAACCACCCCATGAAGAGCACGAGCATCGCGATCGCCGCCCTGTTGCTGTCCGGCGGCGCCGCATCCGCCCAGATCGACTTCGAGGAACGCCTCGAGGGCGAGCCCATCGATACCCAGTTCGCCGATCTGGGCATCACCTTCTCCACCGGCCGCGGCACCGCCTCGATCAGCAACTGGCAGACGTACTTTGGCACGCTGTCGATCTGCAACGCCACGCAGGGCGGCCTCGGCCTCGACCGCGACCTCACGCTCATCATGGAGTTCGACCCGCCCCTCAGCCACATCGAGTTCGACTGGCACACGGCGGGCATGCCGGGCTCGGACTCTCCAATCCGCTTCTACGCGGGTGGTACGCTCGTCGACGACGACCTGCTCCCCCAGACCGGGGACGACTGGCAGCGCGGCGTCGCCTTCGATGGGCTCGATTCGGTCGATCGCATCGAGATCGACTCCGGCGGCGGCTCGCTCTGGCTCTTCAGCATCGACAACATCTCGTTCGGCGTGCTGGACTGCTTCGCGAACTTCGACCGCGACGGCGAACTCACCCTCTTCGATTTCCTGGGCTTCCAGAACGCCTTCGACGCCGGCGACCCCGCCGCCGACTGCGACGAGGACGGCGAGCTCACGCTCTTCGACTTCCTCTGCTTCCAGAACCTCTTCGACGTCGGCTGCGAGTAACCACGACGAACGCCCGCCACACCACAACGAACGCAGCCCGGCCATCCGAAGATGACCGGGCCTACGCCGCTCCCCGTGCTCAATACGCCGTGACGCCTAGGTCGATTCGACCCCCGCCGACACCGGCTGGTCGCCGTTGCCCTGCGGCTGGTCGCCGTCGTCCTCGCCGTCCGAGCCGCCCTCGTCGGGCCGCGCTTCGGCGGTAAAGAACAGGTTCTCGTCCTCGCCCTTGCGGGTCACCTTCACGGTGGTCCGCCCCGAGATCTCGCCGCTGAGCAGCATCTCGCTGAGCGGATCCTCGATGTACTGCCCGATCGCGCGGCGCAGCGGCCGCGCGCCGAAGTCGGGGTTGTACCCCTTGTCGATCAAGAAGTCCTTGGCCGGCTGGTCCAGCTCCATCACGATGTCCTGCACGCGGAGCCGGTCGGCCACCTTCTTAACCTCGTACTCGATGATCTGCACCAGGTCGTCGCGATTGAGCGGCCGGAACACGATCGTGTCATCCAGGCGGTTGATGAATTCGGGGCGGAAGAACCGCTCGATTTCCTTCATCAGGATGCCCTTGATGTTGTCGTAGTCCACGTCCGCGGTCCGCTTCTGGAAGCCGAAGCCGCCGCCGCCCTTGATCAGGTCCGCACCGATATTGCTGGTCATGATCATGACCGTGTTGCGGAAGTCCACGTTGCGGCCGAACGAGTCGGTCAGGCGGCCTTCCTCCATGATCTGCAGCAGCATGTTGAACACGTCGGGGTGGGCCTTCTCGACCTCATCCAGCAGCACGACCGAGTACGGCCGCCGCCGGATCCGCTCGGTGAGCTGGCCGCCCTCCTCGTACCCGACGTAGCCCGGAGGCGCACCGATCAGCCGGCTGACGTTGTGCTTCTCCATGTACTCGCTCATGTCCAGGTGCACGAGGGCCTCCTCGTCGCCGAACATGAACTCCGCAAGGGCCTTGCTCAGCAGCGTCTTGCCGACGCCGCTGGGCCCCACGAAGATGAACGAGCCCATCGGCCGCTTCGGATCCTTCAGCCCGGCGCGAGCCCGGCGGATCGCACGCGACACCGCCTTGATGGCCTCCTCCTGGCTGATGACCTTCTTGTGCAGCTCGTCCTCGAGCTTGAGCAGGCGGTCGGCCTCCTCGCTCTCCAGCCGCTGCAGCGGCACCCCGGTCATGCTCGACACCACCTCGGCGATGATGTCCTCGTCCACCGTGCCGTCGATCTCCTTGCTCTTCTCGCGCCAGGACTTCTGGATCTCCTCCTTCTTCTTGCGGAGCTGCTCGGCCTGGTCGCGGAGTTCGGCGGCCCGCTCGTAGTCCGCGGCCTTGACGGCCTCGTCCTTATCCACGCCCAACCGCTCGATCTCGCTCTCGATCTCGGCCAGATCTGGCGGCTTGCTCATGCTCTTGATCCGGACACGCGCGCCCGCCTCGTCGATCACGTCGATCGACTTGTCGGGCTGCACCCGCCCCGAGATGTACCGACCGCTCAGCTCCACGGCCGAACGCACGGCGTCGTCGGTGATCCGCACGCGGTGGTGCTGCTCGTAGCGATCCCGCAGCCCCTTGATGATCTCGACGGTCTGCTCGTCGTTGGGCGGGTCCACCGGGATCGACTGGAACCGTCGCGCGAGCGCCGCGTCCTTCTCGATGTACTTGCGGTACTCGTCGAACGTGGTCGCGCCGATGCACTGGATCTCGCCGCGAGCCAACGCCGGCTTGAGCACGTTGCTGGCGTCGATGGCGCCCTCGGCCCCGCCCGCACCCACCAGCGTGTGCAGCTCGTCGATGAACAGGATCACGTTCTTGGCGCGGCGAACCTCGTTCATCACCGCCTTGATCCGCTCCTCGAACTGCCCGCGGTACTTCGTGCCGGCGACCATCATCGCAAGGTCGAGCACCACGATCCGCTTCTCGTGCAGGATCTCGGGCACGTCGCCGCTGATGATCCGCTGCGCCATGCCCTCGACGATGGCCGTCTTGCCGACGCCCGCCTCGCCCAGCAGCACCGGGTTGTTCTTCGTCCGGCGGCACAGGATCTGCACCACGCGCTCGATCTCGTTCGCCCGGCCGATCACCGGATCCAGCGAACTCTCCTTGGCCAGCTCGGTCAAGTCGCGGCCGAAGCTGTCGAGCGCCGGCGTGCGGCTCTTGCCGCGGCGGCCGCCCTCGGCCTGTCCGCCACCCGAGACGCCCGCGCCGGCGTAGCCCTCCTCGCTGCCGCCCTCGCCCGACGCGCCGAGCAGGTTGAGCACCTCCTCGCGGACCTCCTCGAGCTTGAGCCCCAGGTTCCGCAGCACCTGCGCCGCCACGCCGTCCTGCTCGCGCAGCAGGCCCAGCAGCAGGTGCTCGGTGCCCACGTAGTTGTGGTTGAGGCTCCGGGCCTCCTCGATCGCGTACTCGATGACCTTCTTCGCCCGCGGCGTCTGGGGCAGCTTGCCCATCGTCACCATCTCGGGGCCGGCCTTCACGAGCTTCTCGACCTCGAGGCGGACCTTCCGCAGGTCCACGTCCAGGTTCTTGAGCACGTTGGCCCCGACGCCGGAGCCCTCCTTCACGAGCCCGAGCAGGATGTGCTCGGTCCCGATGTACTCATGATTCAGGCGCTGGGCTTCCTGGTTGGCCAGCCCCATCACCTTGCGGGCTCGGTCGGTAAACCGCTCGAACATGCCGAACCTCCAGCCGGATCAGACCCGACCAGGGCCCAATCCATATCGCCGCCCGCGGCTCTCCACCCGGACGGGCCGCCGACGCTCACCGAGCACCAAGCCCCGATCGCACCGGCCTGTTCCGGGCTATCGGCAGCATCCGCCGTGCCAATTGCCCAATCTCATCTCGCGGCCCCCACGGGCCAGGACCCATCCGAGAACCACCCAGGATCGCCCCAGGCCGTCTCCAAAAGAGCGCCGCTGCCACCAAGGACGCCCCATCCCTGCCAGCCCGGCAGGCCCCGCCATCGCGGAACCCAGACCTACCGGAGGCACGGTACGACGTAGATCTATAGCGATGCCTACCGGGCCCGCGTCGGCTCGACCGCCAGCCGAGGGTCCGCCACCACCTCGATGGGGATCACTCGCTCGTCCACCGAGTCGTCGGCCAGGTCCCGCAGGATCACCTTCAACTGGTACCGCCCCACCGTCAGCGACGACGGCAGCTCGATCAGCGTGCCCAGGTGCATCTCCCGACGCCGCCGATCGCTGCGATCCACCACGATCTCCTCGGGCTGCCGCCACGCCAGCATCGAGCCCCGCTCGTTGAACAGCCGCAGCTCCAGCCCGAGCTTCACCTCGTAGGCCCCCAGCTCGCCGTCGCCCGCTTCGGGCGACGCCGGCGCATTCACGAAACGGGCCGGCTCGGTGTACACCAGCGCCCGCGCGGGCCGACCGGCGACGAACCGGTTCGACGCCATCGGCGTGTACGACCCGTAGCCGCGGATCTCGCGGGCGAGCGCCACGTCGGCGATCCGCACCGACAGCACCTGCCCCAGCTCGACGTCCGCCTCGCGGATCGCCTCGGACACCCGGTCTGGCGCGTCCCGACGCGCCGCCGCCCAGAGCGCGTGCATCACCGGCTCCAGGGCCCCCATCAGCCGACGCTCGGCGGGGTTCATCGACTGTCCGGCCGTCGCGCCGTCGTCCACGCCCGCGTACGAACGCACCGCCTGCGAAAGCACCCACGCCGAGAGCGCCAGCTCCGGATCGCCCGCGTCGGCCTCCAGCTTGTCCAGCATCGCCCGCACCGCATCGACCGGCTGGGGCGCCACGGGGGCTTCGCCAGCGTCCGCGACCTCGGCCTCCACGGCGGCGATGTCGCTCGGCACCTCGCCGCCGCCCGTTGTCTCGCCCGCGGCGTCCCGCCGGGCGTCGTCGTCGGCGCCCCAGCGATCAATGGCCGACCGTGTCGGCGTCGCACCGCCCGCGTCGTCGTTACCCCGCTGCGGCGACCCCAGCGAACCCTCGGCGAACAGCGCCGCCAGGTCGTCCGCCGAGCGCCGCGCCGCCGCCGCCAGTGAGTCTTCGGAGTCGCCCGCGGCGGATTCCTGCGGTTGCGATGCAGGCGGCGAGGGCGCCGCAACCCGCGCAGGCTCATCGGCGAGATCCTCGAGCGCGGCGCTCGGGCCGGAATTACCGACGCCAGCCCCCCCGTTGGCGGCGCACCCGGCCAGCAGCGGGCCCGCGCTCACCGCGGCGAGCAGCACCACCAACAGCACAAATAGACGCGGACACTTCGGCACGGCCGTCCTCCGACGCACAGGGAACGCGGCGCAACGCCCGGCGCGCACGCCGGTTCCGCGAAGGGGCTCCGCCCCTCACCGTGCATCGGCGCGGCCGCCGACGGCGCTTGCGATTTCGATGCACAGCGCCTCGAGCGCCAGCCGCGCGGGCGTGCCCCGCTTGGCCGACGCGTCGGCCTCGCAGGCACGCTCGTGCAGCCGAGCACACCCCGCCGCACCCAGCCGCCGCGCCGCCCCCACCACGGCCGCCCCCTTCTGCTGGGGCCAGAGCTTGAGGTGCTTGGCGATCACGCCCTCCGGCGTACCACCCTCGGCCATCCGCGCCGCCGTCGCCAGCACCCGCGTCAGGTCCACGCACGCCCACAGCGCGGGGACGGCCCGATCCCGCGGCGCGTGCCCCATCCACAGCTCGACGTAGCCCAGCGCCCGCGCCGGGTCGCCCGTGAGCAGCTCATCCTGCAGCGGCCAGGGCTTCTCGGCCTCCCGCGTCGACGCCACCAGCGACCGCACAGCCTCCGGCGTGATCGAGCCCTCGCCGCCGCACTCGATCGCCAGCTTCGCCAGTTCGCCGTCCAGCCGCGCCAGGTCGGTCCCCACCAGGTCCACCAGCAGCCACGCCGCCTGGGCCGGCAGCGTCACGCCGTGCGCAGACTCCGCCCGCCCCGTCGCCCACCGCGCCGCCGTCTCGGGCGTGGACGCCTTGCAGTCCACCACCGCGCCGACCTTCTCCACCGCCTTGTCCAGCCGCCCCGGCCGCCACGCCTCGGCCCGCAGCACCAGCGTGGTCCGCTCCTCGGGCTCCGCGGCGTACTTCTCCAGGCCCGGCCGCGTCCGCTCGCGGACGAACCTGTCCGCCGCGTCCACCACCACCAGCTTGTGCACCGGCAGCAGCCCCAGGCTGCGGCACTCGTCGAGCACGTCGCCCAGCTCGGCCGACTCCCCCTCGAACCGCACGGTCTGCACGTCCAGCCCCGTCCGCCCGGCCACCATCTCCTGGAGTTGCTCGAAGTAGTGCTGCCTTAGAAAGGCATCGGGCCCCTTGAGGACGACCACCCGCTCGCCGCCGTCCAGGGCCCTGGTTGCCGCACGCCGCGCCATCGCCGCACGATATGCCGCATCGCGCCGAGTTGTGCTCCACCACACCGCACCCGACCGCGACCGCCCGCCCGCGGGCCGCGTATACCAACGCCATGCTGCTGCTCACCGTCATCGAGGGCCCCGACGCCGGAAAACGCTTCGAGCTGCCCGCCGACGAGCCCCAGCTGCTCGGCCGCTCCAGCGAGGCCCTGCCCCTCTCCGACCAGGCCGTCTCCCGACGCCACGCCGAGCTCACCCCCGACGGCGGCGAGTGGTACCTCCGGGACCTCAAGAGCCAGAACGGCACGCTGGTCAACGGCCTGGCCATCCGAGGCCGAGTCCGCCTCCGCCGCGGCGACCAGATCCGCGTCGGCGAGACGGTGCTGGCCTTCGGACGCACCAGCATCGTCGACGAGCTCGACATGATCGACCTGCTCGACCCCATCGACATGGCCACCAGCGTCGAATCCTCCGTGCAGGCCAGCACCGACGACCCCGCGAGCAGCCGCATCGCCGACGCCAAGGATGGCGCCCTCGACCACCTCCGCGTCGTCTACCAGATCACCGAGCTTACCGCCCGCGCCGCCACCCGAGGCGCCATGCTCCACGGCCTGCTCGATCTCATCTTCCAGGAATTCCAGCCCGAGCGGGGCGTCTTCATGCTCCTCGACCAGGACGGCGAGCTCCGTCCCGCGGCCATCAAGCAGCGCGAGCTGCTGCCCGGCCTCGACGCCGACCGCATCCAGGTCAGCCAGACCATCCTCCAGCACGCCGTCCGCCACGGCGAGGGCGTGCTCTCCACCAACGCCATGGGCGATCCGCGGTTCTCGGCCGGCGACTCCGTACAGGCGCTCCGCATCCGCAGCGCCATCTGCGTGCCCGTGCAGCACCGCACCACCACCTTCGGCGCCATCTACATTGATACCTCGGCCGCCGACCAGACCTTCGACGACGAGCAGCTCCGCCTGCTCAACGCCGTCGGCCAGCAGGCCGGCATCGCACTGGCCAACCTCCGCCTGCACCACGATAAGCTGCACGCCGAACGGCTCGCGGCCATGGGCGAGACCGTCGCGAGCCTGAGCCACTCGATCAAGAACATCCTCCAGGGCCTCAGCGGCGGCGCCGACCTCGTCGAGATGGGCCTCAACCGCGACGACCTGGGCATCGCCAGCCAGGGCTGGGACATCCTCCGCCGCAACCTCGACCGCATCGTCCAGCTCACCACCAACATGCTCGCCTTCAGCCGCCAGCGGCAGGTCGAGCTGGAGCTGACCTCGCTCGGCACGCTGCTCGACGACTGTGCACAGCTCCTCGCCACCCCGTGCGAGCAACGCGGCGTGGCGCTCCTCGTCGACGCCGGCGACGACATCCCCCCCGTGCCGATCGATCCGTCGCTGATCCACCAGGCCGTCATGAACCTGCTGACCAACGCGCTCGAGGCCGTTCCCGACGAGACCGGCAGCATCACCGTCCGCGTGGACTACCACGAGCCCGACAGCCGGGGCCCGAGGACGCCCGGCGCCGCCGAGATCGTCGTGGTCGACAACGGCCCGGGCATCCCGCCCGAGCGGCACGCCGCCGTCTTCGAGCCCTTCCACACCACCAAGGGCACCAGGGGCACCGGGCTCGGCCTCGCCGTCACCAAGCGGATCATCGAGGACCACGGCGGCCACATCCGCATCGAGTCGCAGGACGGACAGGGCACCGCATTCCGAGTCGTGCTGCCGCTGGACCCCGGGCGCATCGTGGATCTCTCGGCCACCAAGGGCCCCCCCGCGGGCTTCTAGCTGCGGAGGGGAGGCACCCGGTGTACCGGCCAAGAGGTCGGGTGTCGAAAGCGTGCGCTACTTCGCGGTGTACAGCCCGCGGCCCTGCTTGCTGAACGTGCCCTTGTGCTTGATGAGCGTCTGGTTGACGATCGTCCGGAAGTTGGGCGACGTCGTCTTGTAGCCGTTCTTCTGCACCGCCTCGGCGACCTCGGTGACCGACATGGTCTTGCCCTTGAGCGTGTGCGCGAGCGCGTCCACGAGATTCATGTCGTTCTTCGGACGGCGACGCGCTCCACGCTTGGTCGTCTTCTTGCGGCCCGACGTGCGCCTCTTCTTCTTGCTGCGCCCGCCCTGGCTCGTGCCCGCGCCGGCCGCGAGCGCATCGATCTCGGCGAGGTGCGCATCGATCTCGTCGATGCGGTCCACGAGCTCCGCGCGCTCGGCCTCCAGCTCCTCGGCCTCCGCCTCGCGTCGCTCCAGCTCGGCCTGCAGCTGCTCGATGGAGACGCCACCCAAGTCAACAGCTTTAGAGCGGCGCGCTCGCTTCTTCTTAGCCATGTTTTGAACTCCAGAGAATCAGAGAAATGTCGCTTGGTACAACGATGCGACCAGCGAAGTGAAAGGTAGAGATGTTACCTTGCGCGATTGCTCAAGTAAACACGACGCGCGCTAGCTCGACGAACAGCCCAGCCGCTGCAGCAGGCCGTCGAAGTGCTCGAGGCTGTAGAACTCCAGCACGAGCCGGCCGGAGGTCCCATCGCCCCGCGCATCGATGCGGACCTTGGTCTTGAGTTGTTCGCCTAACACCTCTTCGAGCCTCGCGATGTTCGCGTTGTGATTGGAGTCGGCTCGCTCGGGCTTGCGCTTCGTCTCTCCGGCGTCCCGCGCGAGCTTCTCGACCTGTCGGACCGAGAGCTGCTCGGCGATGCAGCGCTCCGCCAGCTCCCGCCGCGCGTCGGCGTCCGCAACCGACACCAGCACCTTGCCGTGGCCCGCCGACAGGCTGCCGTCCGCGATCAGCTGCTGCAGGTCGTCTGGCAGATCGAGCAGCCGCAGCAGGTTGGTCACGCTCGAGCGATCGAGCCCGACCCGCTCGGCCACCTGCGCCTGCGTCAGCTCGAAGCGGGCAATCAGCGTCCGGAACGCGATCGCCTTCTCGATCGGGTTCAGGTCGGCCCGCTGCACGTTCTCGATGAGCGCCAGCTCCGCCGTTCGGCGATCGTCCAGCTCGCGGACCACCGCGGGCACCGACGCCAGGCCCGCCTGCCGAGCCGCCCGCCAGCGTCGCTCCCCCGCCACGATCTGATAGCCGCCCGAGGGCCGGGGCCGGACGACGATCGGCTGCATCACCCCCGCCTGCTTGATCGAGGCCGCCAGTTCGGCAAGCCGGCGATCATCGAAGCGGCGGCGGGGCTGCATCGGGTTGGGCTCGATCTGATCAATCGGCATCTCGACCATCCGCAACTCGGATGGTGACGCATCCAATTCTTGTTCCTGTGTTTGTATTTCGTTTGGCTTTTGATCGATGAGGCTTGTGAGGCCCCTGCCAAGCTTGCGCGGTCGAGGATTCGGCATGGTGTACCGTATCGGCTTGCGGCGGCGAAGGCGCATGAACGGCGGTCATCGGCCTTATGAGCCGCCCACCGGGCGTCGATACAGCAACGTGTCATCTTCCCGCCAGCCCACGCCCGATGACGATGCCAGCATCGAACCGATGGCCGGCGCCATCGCCCACGAGGTCAACAACCTGCTGACGCCGATCGTTGGCCTCGCCGACGTGCTGCGAGATCGAGACGACGACTCGCAGCTGCGGGACGATCTCCTCGAGCAGACCATCGATCGATGCCAGCGAGCCGTCTCGATCTGCGGCCTGCTATTGGATCTGTCCAAGGAGGCCGATCGGGTCGGTTCCACGTGCAACGTGGCCGATGCGATGAGGGCGGCCGTCGAGTGCACGCGTCAAGCGGCGAGCGCCGCGAGCGTGCGAATCGAGCTCGCATTCCACGACGAGGGCATCGCGATCGTGCCGGCCCCCGCCCTCGAGCACGTGCTGATCAACCTGATCCTCAACGCCGTGCGGGCATCGAATGCCGATGGCACCGTCCGGCTCGATGCGGCCTATCGACCCGCAACCGCCTGGCAGAAGGCCACATGGACAATCCGTGTGGCCGACCGAGGCAAGGGGCTGGACGAAAGAGACGTCCGGGCGATCCGGGACGGCCATCCGCCCCGTGGGTCGCGCGGCCTCGGGCTGGTAATCTCGCGGCAGCTCTGCGACCTGTGGGGGGGCAGCCTAGCGGTCGAATCGACGCCGGATCGGGGTTCCACGTTCTCGATCGAGGTACCTGCCGGCTAGCCCGGGAAGACGACGACGTCGGCGGCGTCTGTCCTGAGGCGGACCTGGCCGCTCGGCATCTCGCCTGCGGGGGCGAACTGGGACACCGTGAGCGTCAGGCCATCGCCCATGCGAACGCGATGCTGGGCCGTGTCGCCGAGATAGGTCGTGGACTGGACTGTGCCCACAAAGGGCCCGTCTGTGGCGATCGAGAGCGCCTCGGGGCGGATGGACACCCCCACGGTCTCGTCGGCACGCAGCGCGTGGGCGGCCGTTCCACGTAGAACACCCATCGGCGTAGAGACCTCCACTGGCTCCTCGGGAGCGACCGACGCCATCGATCTGCCGGAGAGAAGGTTGGTTTCGCCCAGGAACGAAGCGGCAAAGGCATCCCGTGGCCGGCGGTACAGCTCCGATGGAGAGCCGGACTGGACGATCCGGCCGCCGGACATCAGCGCGATCCGGTCGCCGATGCTCAGCGCTTCCTTCTGGTCGTGCGTCACATAGATGGACGTGATGCCGCTGTCCTTGCAGATGCGTCGGATCTCGTCTCGGAGCTCGGCCCGCAGGCCCGCGTCGAGGTTCGAGAGGGGCTCGTCGAGCAGAAGGACGCTGGGCCGGACCACGAGGGCTCGGGCCAGCGCCACGCGCTGCTGCTGGCCGCCCGAGAGTTCGCCGGGGCGGCGCGCGGCGTAGGGCGACATCTTGACATCGGCGAGCGCCTCGTCGATCCGGACCTGCCGTTCCTGGCGGCCGATGGTCCGGGTCTTCAAGCCGAAGCCGACGTTGTCGGCCACGGTCATGTGGGGCCAGAGCGCGTAGCTCTGGAACACCATGCCCGTGTTCCTTTTGTTTGGTTCTTGGCCGGTCACATCGCGATCATCGAACCGGATGGTGCCCGCGTTGGGCTGGATGAAGCCGGCGATCATGCGGAGCAGTGTCGTCTTGCCGCAGCCCGAGGGGCCCAGCAAGAAGAACAGCTCGCCCGGTTCGATGGCCAGGTCCACCGCGTCGACGGCGGTGGTGGCCTTGGATCCACGGCCGTAGGTCTTGGTGAGGCCCGAGAGCGTGATGCGGGTCGGCACGCCGCAGGATAGACCTATGCTGCGCGACGACGCCGAACACAGATCCAAACATTTATCTAATTTTCTGTATCGAGAATCAAACAATACCCGAATGCAAGATCATGCCCAGGCTACCCTCCATCAACGACCGCGGCATCGACTCGATCGCCCAGCTCCGCGAGTGGCGGACCCGGAGTCGCGACGTGGAGATCCGCCGGCAGGTGCGGCGGGCGGCCGCCCGGTACCAGGCCACCGCTCGGACGGGTGATCGCCTGGCCGATGCGTGGGCAGAGCTCGCGCCGCTGGGCATCTCCTCGTCGACCTCGGCGGAGGGCGTGGTCCGCGGCGTGCTGGCGGTCCGCGTGCGGGATGCGGCCGACCAGCACGAGGCCTCGCGATGGCTCCGCGGTGGGGGGGCTCTTGCGCTGCAGCGGGCGATCGGCCAGCCGATCCGCCGGTGGCGGTTCGAGTTCGGCGACTCGACGCCTGCATAGCCGCCCAGTGCAATCGTAAGGATCAGGGCGCGGCATCGCCCGCTGGCACGACGCCCGTCGCGCCGAGCAGCACCCAGGTCGTGACGATCGGGGCCATGGTGAGGTTGAGCACCAGGCCCGCCCGGACCATCTGGGGCATGGCGACGTGGCCGCTGGCGAAGGCGACGGCGTTGGGCGGGGTCGCGACGGGCAGCATGAAGGCGCAACTGGCCGAGACCGCCGCTGGCAGCATCAGCATCGCGGGGTCGACGCCCACCACCGGAGCGGCGGCCGCAACGACCGGCAGAAGGGCGGTGGTCGTCGCGGTGTTGCTGGTGAGTTCGGTCAGGAAGGTCACCAGCAGGCAGACCGCGAGGATGAGCGTCCACGGCGGCAGCCCCTGGAGCAGCGCGAACTGGCCGCCAATCACGCGATCGAGTCCGCTGGCCTGGATGGCGGCCGCGAGGCTGAGGCCCCCGCCGAAGAGCAGGAGCACGCCGAAGGGGGCGCGGGCGGCGGTCCGCCAGTCGAGGGCGAAGGTCCGGGCCCGTCGATCGACGGGGATGGCGAAGAGGGCGACGGCGGCGAGCATGGCGATCTGGGCGTCGTCGAGCCGCAGATCGAGCGCCGCCAGCGGCGGCAGGGCCAGCAGCGGCTTCTTGAAGATCCACAGCGCGGCCGCCAGCCCGAAGACGACTAGCACCACCCACTCGCCGGGCGCCATCGGGCCGAGTTCGTCGAGGTGCCGGCGGATGGCGGCGCGGCCTGACTCTGGCGCCTCGCGGACTCCGCCGCGGACGCGGAAGAGCGGACCGACGAGGAGGACGTACGTGAGCGGCAGCATGATGGCAACGAGGGGCGCGGCGTAGAGCATCCAGCGGCCGAAGTCGATGGGCACACCCGTCTGGGTGAGAACGACGTCGCGGAGCACGCCGTTGGGCGGCGTGCCGATGAGCGTGGCGACGCCGCCGATGGACGCGGCGTAGGCGATTGCGAGCACGAGGCAGGTGGCGAAGCGGCCGCGGTCGGCGTCGCCGCCGGGGAGTGCGAGGCTGCCGAGCACGCTGGTGGCGATGGGCAGCATCATGATGACGGTTGCGGTGTTGGACACGAAGGCGCTCAGCACGGCGGTGGCGAGCATGAAGCCTGCGACGATCGCGCGGGGTCCGGAGCCGAAGAGCAGCAGCGTGCGCAGCGCGATGCGTCGGTGCAGGCCCCAGCGTTCCATGGCCAGGCCCAGCATGAAGCCGCCCAGGAAGAGGAAGATGACCGGGCTGGCGTAGGGCGCGGCGACCTCACGCATGGACGGTCCGCCGAGCATGGGCAGCAGCGCGAGTGGCAGCAGCGCCGTCGCGCTCAGGGGCAGGGCCTCGGTGAGCCACCAGGTCGCCATCAGGACGGCGACCGCGGCGGTGACCCGGCCCGCGCGGCCGATCTCGATGGCCTCGCCAGCGTGCGCGAACTCGCCGGGCACCACGAGGTAAGCCGCCACGGCCAGCAACGGGCCGGCGACGAGGCCCGCGAGGGCCACCGGGCGTCCGAAGCCCCGCCGCTGGTCTCCCGAATCCGGTAATGCGGGGGGCGGAGGGGCGTTCACCGTGGTGCAGGCTAACCCGGGCCCGGCCGGGTGGGGAAACGTGCGGACCCCCCGCCGCGTATCCGGTTCCCGGCGACGGAGGCGGTCGCACCGGCGACCGGTGCGTAGCGACGCCGCCGAACCACCCGATTCGAGATCCCATTACCGAGACCCAAGTTGGAGGTCCCCATGGCTCATTCTTCCTGGCGGCTGCTCGCCGCGTGCTCGGGCGTGGTCGGCGTGCTGGCCGTGGCGGGACCGGCATCGGCCCAGCAGCTCGTTCCGGCGGCTCCCGCGGACGCTCAGGCCGACGTGGCCGGCCCGTACTCGGGCCACAAGCTGGTCCGGCTACCCGCGGCGAGCCGGCGGGTGATGGCGGCGATCGAGGACCTCGAAGCAGACATCTGGACGCACACCATCCGGCAGATGCGGCCGATCGACATGCGGCTGGATCCCGAGCAGTTCGTCCGCTTCCTGGACCTCGGGCTCGAGCACGAGGTGCTGGCCGAGGACCTGCAGCGGGTGGTGGATGCCGAGCGGGCGCGGATCGCGGCGCGGTCCATGCAGGACGACGTGACGTGGTACGAGGAGTACCGCACGCTGGCGGAGTACCGCGACCGCTGGGCGATGATCGCCGGCATGAACCCGGACCTGGTGGCCACGGGCGTGATGGGCCAGTCGCTCGAGGGACGGGACATGCCCGTGCTGCACCTCAACGGCGACGGCCGCACCGACAAGCCGGTGCTGCTAATCAACGCATGCCAGCACGCCCGGGAGTGGGTCAATCCGGCGGCGACGACCTTCGTGCTCGAGCAGCTCGTGGCGGGCTATGGCAGCGATCCGCAGATCACTCGGCTGCTCGACGAGCTGGAGGTCATCATCGCGCCGATGATGAACCCCGACGGCTTCGAGTTCTCGTGGAGCGACGAACGGTTCTGGCGGAAGAACCGCCGGGACAACGGCGACGGCACGTTCGGCGTCGACCTCAACCGCAACTGGAACGTCGGCTGGGGTGGTCCTGGTTCGAGCGGCAACACCGACAGCCAGACCTACCGCGGCACGGACATCTTCAGCGAGCCGGAACTCCAGGTCTTTACGAGCTACGTCGAGGGCTTCCGCGATCGCGTTGTGGCGCACCTGGACATCCACACGTACGGGCAGCTGATCCTGAGCGCGTGGAGCTACAAGTTCGAGCCGCCACCGGACATCTCGTACTACGACGCGGTCGGCAACGCGATGGGCGACGCCATCTTCGCGACCAACCAGGAGCGATACACGGTCGGGCAGGGCGCCGGCACGCTGTACGTCGCGGGCGGCACCGCCAAGGACTACGGCTATGGCGAGCTGGACGCGCTGGGCTGGACCTTCGAGCTGCGGCCCGATAGCGCGAGCGAGGGCGGCTTCGATCCCGACCCCGACCAGATCATCCCCACGGGCGAGGAGCTGCTGCAGGCGGTGCTGGTGCTGGCCGAAGAGCTGGCCCAGCCGCTTCGGTTCCACCTCGAGCCCCAGCCCCGCCGCGTGGCGATCGGCGAGGCGTTCCCGCAGCGCTTTGAGATCCGCGACGGCGTGGACGCGCTCGACCCCGCGTCGGTGGTGGGCTTCTTCCGTGCGTCGGCCGACGAGAGCTTCGTCGAGGTCGGCATCACGCCGCTGGGCGACGAGGACTTCGCGATCGTGCTGCCCGCCATGGACTGCGAGGCCCGCGGCGAGTTCTACGTCGAGGCCTCGACGGTGGGGGGCGACTCGTACCGCTTCCCGGCCGACGGCGCGTTCGAGCAGCGAGCCGCGGAGATCGTGGCGACCTTCGAGGATGCGTGCGAGAGCGTGGGCGGCTGGACGGCGGGCCTGCCGGGCGACGACGCGAGCACCGGGCAGTGGGCGCTTGGCGATCCCGAGGCGACGACTGCGCAGCCCGAGGACGACCACTCGCCCGACGGCGTGAACGCGTGGATGACCGATCCGCGGGCGGGCTCGTCGGCGGGCAGCTTCGACGTGGACGACGGCGCGACGTCGCTGCTCAGCCCGCTGCTCGATGCGGCGCCCGACCTCGGGCTGCTGGACGCCGAGGCCTACCTGACCGCGCACTTCTGGTACAGCAACGACAAGGGGGGCGGCCCGCTCAACGATGAGCTGCTCGTGTTCCTGAGCAACGACGACGGCACGACCTTCGAGCAGATCGATCGCCTGCGCGGCCCGACCGTCGGATGGGAGCAGAAGCGGTACCGCATCGCCGACTTCGTTGCTCCGACCGACCAGATGCGGCTGCTGGTGATCGCGTACGACACGCGGACGGGCTCGCTGGTCGAGGCGGGCGTCGACGACGTTTCGATCGAGATCGAGGGCTGCACGCCGCACCCGGCCGACCTGGACCTCGACGGGGAGTTGACGCTGTTCGACTTCCTGCTGTTCCAGAACCTGTGGGAGGACGGCGACCCGAGGGCCGACCTGGACGGCGACGGCGCGTTCACGCTGTTCGACTTCCTCGAGTTCCAGAACCTATTCGAGTCCTGAGCTGGCCCGCCCCGCCGGGGCGCTGGCGACCCACCACGCATGATCATCGAGAAGCCCGGCGCCGAAGCCGGGTTTTTCCTTATTTTCGACTCGATTCGGCGTGAGTAGGCGCCGCCAAGCCCGCTCCTCCTAACAGAGGTCCCGGGAGAGTGCATGCACCGCATGGGCCACCCGCAGGCTGGATCCAGCTTCACATTCGGAAGGAGCAAGTCATGCTGGGTAGAACGAACTCGTGGGGACGGCTCGCGCTCGCGGGCATCGCGGGCGCCGTCATGGCGGCTGCGACGACCGCCCAGGCCCAGCCAACCGGCTGCCGCGCCGACCTCGATGGCGACGGCGTGCTGACCATCTTCGACTTCCTGCAGTTCCAATCGCTCTTCGACCTGGGCGACCCGCTGGCCGATTGGGACGGCGACGGCACGCTCAACATCTTCGATTTCTTGGCCTTCCAGAATGACTTTCTCGCGGGTTGCGAACCACCGCTGTGCTCGGACCTCCAGCTGATCGACGAGTTTGAAGCTCGCTACTTCCCGGAGATCCCGCTGAATGAGTACCCCCGAATCGAACTGCCCGAGCTGCCCGTCCAGTTCGCGCTCGATTCGTTCTTCGTGCAGATCCAGTCGCCGATCGACGACGACGATCCATACCAGTACGGCAGCGACTACTCGATCTTCTTCTGCAACGACACCGGCGAGTGGGTCGTCGAGATCAACTTCCCGGGCATTTACCACATCTTCGAGGACACGGCCACCGGCCCGGGCATCAAGGCCGTGCTGGCGGGCGTCGAGATCGAAGAATTCAAGAAGGGCGATGACGCCGCCGACACGGGGACTACGCGTACCTTCGACATCCACGAGGCCGACATCGTGATCTCAGACAAGGACTCGACCTGGCGGCAGCGCTGGAACTACTACGAATCGGCCGGCCAGAACATTGTTGAGGTTGACGACGTCGCCGACGCGATCCAGGAGATCTGCGACGTCGATCCGAAGCCGCTCAAGAAGATCATCATTGCCAATCACGGCGCTGACGGGCTGATCTCGGTCGGCAACGGCAACCACGGCGACGGATTCGACGGCGAGAAGGCCATCGGCAAGTCGGCGACCGGCGCCAAGCTGGGCGACTACATGGACTTCATCGATGGGCTGAAGGACCAGGGCAAGGTCGACTCGAACACCGAAATCTGCATCATCGGGTGCAACGTCGGCGACGGGGCTGCCGGGCAGCAGCTCGTGGACTGCATCAAGTCCGACTTGGGCGTGAAGCTCGTGCGGGCCATAAAGGGCTCGGTCACGTACGCGGGCCGCGACGGCAGCCGCAAACCGACGCAGTCCGGTGGCACCGGTTGGACCGACAGCCGCTGAGCGTTCGCCCCCGGAGCGCACGATTCGAAGATCGTACTCGTGGCCGGGCGCTCGCCCGGCCACGTTCGTTGCGCGACCCAGGTCCTCAGGCGGCGTGGCGTTCGACGGCCTCGATGGCGCGCATGACGTCGCGGCAGATGGGGAAGAGGCGGTCGAGGCGGGTGAGCTTGAAGAGGCACTCGACGTTGGTGGCGGCGTTGACCAGTGCGACGCGGCCGCCGGCCTTCTGGAGGCGCGTCAGCAACTCGACGAGCACGCCGATGCAGGCCGAGTCCATGTAGTCGACGTTCTGCAGGTCGAGCACGACGTGGTGGCAGGGCGGGTCGGCGTCGGTGATGCGGTCGGTGAGCGCAACGACGAGGGCGGCGGCTTCCTGGCCCGAGAGCGTGCGGGCCTTGAGCGTGGCGACGATGGTGGAGCCGAAGCGGTCGAAGGAGGCGAGCCCGTCGTTGGGGTCCACCTGCGCGGCGAGTGCTTCGAGATCCGCGGCGTCCATGCTTGACCTCTTGGCGTTGGGATCCTTGCGAAACAGGCGGGACAGCATGGTGGACTCTCCGGCGGGGAGGTTGGCCGCCCTATCGCACCCAACCGGAGTTCTCCGGGCGGGCGCGGCGGAGCGGGCGGGCCTTGAGCCGTCCGTTGGAGGCGCCGGACTGCGCATCCTCGGTCAGGGCGGGTGTGGGTTCGGGGGCGGTGCGGGGCTCGGGCTCGTCGCCCGGGCCATGGGTCCGCTTGCGTTGCGCCTCGTCGAGCGATCGATCCAGCTTGTGGAGGATCTGGCGTAGATCCTCGAATCCCTGCTCGTTGCCAGCCATGGCCACACCTCCGGCTTCCACACCGCCGGTAGCATCGGCCGACGACGGGGCGGACTTCGCTCGTGGGCGCGATTTCGCGTGGACGCGTGCGGACCGCTCCGGGTTGTGAGGGCATGGGCCAACCCGCCGCGGAGCAAAACGCGCGCAGAACCATGCCGCGTCCGGTATGCTGGTCGCCGGCGAGAGGGCCTCCCCGTGGACGACGGTGCCAGCATGTCCGAGAAGTCCATACGCAGCAAGGCGTTAGCGGTTTTGGTTCTCGGAGCCCTCGCGCTGGTGGCCGTGCTGGGTGGGGCAGGGACAAGCCGAGACCCGGGCCCGGGCCGGGGTCTGGTGGTGCACGTCCGGGTGGCGGACGACATCGAGACGACGGCGATGGCCGAGGGCATCGAGGAGGCGATCCGCGTTGCGGGCGGGGAGCACGCCGCCGGCGTGCTGCTGGAGCTCTCGGGCAACGCGGTGCGGTCGGATCTGGCGTGGCGGCTGGGCTCGTCGATGGACGAGGCCGACGTGCCGGTGTGGGTGTTCCTGGCCGGCGGGGGCGATAACGAGGTGGGCGCGGGCCAGCTCGAGCTGGCGGTGCGTGCCGACGCCGCGTGGATGGCCGGCGCGGTCGCCGCCGCCTGGGAGGGGCCGGCGGCGTGCGAGCCGCTGGCGCCGGCGGACCTGGACGGCGAGCGGGTGCTGCGGGAGCGCTACTCGGGGCTGTGGGTGGCGCTGCAGCGGCGGGGGGCCGACGAGCAGGCCGCCAATGCGCTGCTGAGGCCCTCGGGCACGATCCGGGCGACCCGCGTGCTGGGCGGTTCGTCGAGGCTGGTGGTCGGGCCGGTGGCGCCGCAGGACGCCGAGGTGATGGTGACGCTCATCGAGCCGCTGGCGGGCGGCGGGTCTGCGGGCCGGGTGGATTGCGAGATGGCGATCGCGCTGAAGCTCGTCGACGGCGAGGCGCGGCACGCCCGCGACGCCATCCGGCAGGCGCTCGCCGGCGACGTCGATCGCGCCCGGCGGACTCGGCGGATCACGATCGAGAACGGGCTGGCGGACGCCCTCGATCGCGGTCGTGCGCTGCTGGGGTCGGCCCGGGCGGCGGAGGCGGGGGCGGCGGCGGCGCTCCGCCGGCGGCTTGGAAGCGGGCTGGGCGATGCCGCGTACCGGCGGGCGCGGGTGGAGCGGGCGCGGCGGGCGCTGGGGCCCATCGCCGAGGGCGAGGCGGCGGTGCGGGCGCTCGAGGAACTCGCGAGGCGGACGCCCGAGTTGCTGCGGACGCGGGCGCCCGATCAGGCCGACCTACCGGGCGTGGAGGCCGACGCAGGGGACGCGTGGCGGCGAGCGATCGAGTCGCTGCGGCGATCGCTGGCCGATGCGCGGGCCCGGGCCGAGGCGGACCTGTAGGACCCGCCGCCGAACCAAGAACTTGGGACTATCGGGGATGCTCGACCGGGCGGGCCCGCGAAGCGACAGGTCGCTACGCTGCGCTTATGTCGCCGGAGACCCCAGCAGCGCCGCCCACGAACGCCCCCGCGCCGGCGGAGGCACCCCGGCCTCGGCCGGGTCCGCCGTCGCTCGAGCGTGCCTCGCTGCTGCGTGATGCGTTCTGGCACGACATCTGCCGCGAGATCCTGACGACGCTGTCGATCGAGGGGCTGCGTCGGGCGGAAGCGGCGAACAACACGCTGCCCTCGGGCCAGCAGATCGTGACGTCGGTGGGCACTGCGGCGCCGCCCGCGCCGGAGCTGTTCGACGGCCGGATGGCGATCCTGACGCACGGGGGCGAGCGGATCCCCATCGGCCAGGTGTACCCGATGCTGGCGTGCGGCATCAACAGCGATCCGACGGCGCGGGCGATCTCGCAGGCGGTGGAGTGCAGCATCTTCCAGATCCGCACGCCGCCGGGCGAGCTGTACACGCTGCCGGTGTCGGAGATCCGCGCGTTCCACGCGCTGACGCCCGAGCTGATGGCGCAGATCGAGGCGGCGGGCCGCGCACAGCAGCAGGCGCGGCGTCGGCCGAGCGGCTCGACCGAGAGCAAGGACGATCTGCCGTTCGGCTTCGAGGCCTACACCTCGCTGGCCCGCAACGAGCGGGAGCGGCAGGAGAGCGAGGACCCGTACTACCCCGCGTCGCCCTAGCGGCGCGATCGACGGTGTGCGGCCCGCGGCGACGATCGGTGCACGGACGCCGGATGCGAGGAGGCGAAGACGTGCGCACGCTGCTTGCAATCCCCGTGTACAACGAAGAGAAGTACCTGCGGCGGGTGCTCTCGCGGGTGCTGGAGCGGGTGCCCGACGTGCTGGTGATCGACGACGGCTCGCAGGACGCGACGCCGACGATGCTGGCCGAGCATCCCGTCGAGGTCATCCGGCACGCGCACAACCGGGGTTACGGCAACTCGCTGCTGGATGCCTTCCGGTGGGCGGCGGTCGACGGCTTCGACTGGGTCATCACGATGGACTGCGACGAGCAGCACGAGCCGGCGGCGATCCCGGACTTCCTGCGGGCCATCGAGCGGGACGATCTGGACGTGATCAGCGGCTCGCGGTACCTCGATGCGCACCCCGAGAACGACGCGCCGCCGGCGGATCGCCGGGCCATCAACCTGACGATCACCGAGGAACTGAACCGGCGGCTGGGCCTGTCGCTGACCGATGCCTTCTGCGGCTTCAAGGCCTACCGCGTGTCGGCGTTGCAACGGCTCACGCTGGACGTCAGCGGGTACGCCTTTCCGATGCAGTTCTGGGTGCAGGCGGTGGCGGCGGGGCTGCGGATCGGCGAGGTGCCGGTGCGGCTGATCTACAACGACGCGACGCGGTCCTTCGGCGGCCCGCTGGACGATCGCGACCACCGGCTGGCGCACTACCGCGAGGTGCTGCACGCCGAGCTGGAGCGGTGCGCGGATCGCCTGCCACAGGGCTGCTCGTGTTCGGCGTGAGCCCGGCGCTGATCCACACGCGGATCGAGGGACGGAGCGGCCCATGCTACCGGATGCGACCGAGGGCATGACGGAGTTGCACGCCGAGGGCGCCGCTGGCGACGTCGCCTCGATCGAGGTGTCGGCCATCGAGCCTCTGCCAGCGATGCTGGAGCCGCCGCGGGCCGCGCTCGCGGCGGCGCGGGCCGAGGTGGGGTTGCCGACGGACCGCCCGATCGTCATGTCGGGGCACCAGGCCGAACTCTGGCACGCGGGCATCCTCGCGAAGCTGATCGCCGCGGCCGCGCTGGCCGAGCGATTGGACGCGGCGCTGGTGTGGCTGGTGCCCGACCAGGACGCGCACGAGCCGACGGTCATCCCGTATCCGGCCGAGACGCACGAGGGGCGGCTGCGGCGGCGGGAGTGGATCGCCGCGCCCGACCAGTTCGTGCGGCCGGGCACGGCGACGTGCGCGCGGCCGGCGATCGAGCCCGCGGCGACGCCCCGGCGGGCGCGGACGGAGTGGCCCCACGCGCGGGCCGAATGCGGGCTGGAGTCGATGCGGAGCGCGCTCGCGCGGCACGCATCTGCCGGGAATGCCGCGGCGCAGTTCACCGCTGCGGCGCTCGAGCTCGCGGAGGAATCGACGGGCGTGCGGGGCGTGGATCGGCTGCACGCAAGCGAGCTGTCGCGGGGCCACGCCTTCGAGATGGTCGCGGCGCGGGTGCGCAAGGATGGTGCGGCGTGCGTGCGCGCGTACAACGCGGCGGTGGGCGCGCACCCCGACGCCGGGCTGCGGCCACTCGAGGACGATGAGCTGCCGCTGTGGTCGATCGTGGACGGCGCCCCGCGGCGGCGGGTGCGCATCGGCGATGATGCCGAGGGCCGTCTGCTGCCGCGGGCGTTGCTGCTGACCGGGCACGTCCGCCGGCTGCTGTGCGACGTGTGGGTCACCGGCGCGGGCGGCGCGCGGTACGACGCCGCCACGCGCACCTGGCTCGATGGATGGCTGGGCGAGACGCCGCTGGCGCCCGCGGTGCTCGCGACGGCGACGGCCTATCTGCCCCTCCGCGAGGGCCCCCGGCCCGACCCCGCGGGCGCTGAGCGTGCCGCCTGGCGGCTGCACCACGCCGCGAACCACCCCGAGGAGCTGGGGCTGGATTCGCTGGGCGCGCAACGGGATGAGCTAGTGTCGCAGATAGACGATGCGCCGCACGGGTCGGCCGAGCGGTCGCGGCTGTTCGCCGCCATGCGGGGCGTCGTGCGGGACGCGCGGGACGCCGGCGCCCAGCAGCTGGCCGAGCTGGAGCGCGAGCGTGCCGCGCTGAAGGAGCGGCTGCGAGACGAGCGGGTCGAGCTGGATCGGACCTGGCCCTTCCCGCTGCATGACCCCGGCACGCTGCGGTCGCTCGCGGAGCGGATCCGCGATGCGGTTGGTGCGCTGTGATGCGGGCGTGGACGGCTCTTGCGGCGTGGTGCATCGCCGTGCTCCTTGGCCTGACGATCGCAGGGTGCGAGCGAGCGGCCTCGACGCCGTCCGCGACGCAATCCGCCGCCCTGCGGATCGCCACGACGAGCCCGGCGGTAGGCGTGCTGCTGCGGGACTTCGGCGCGAGCGACCTGGCGGTGGGACGGTCGGGCTGGGACGTCGCGTTGCCGTCGGATGTCGCGGTCGTCGGCGATGCCGCGGGCGTCGACCTCGAATCGCTGCTGGCGGCGCAGCCGACGCACCTGTACATAGAGAGCTCGGGCGGGCCGCCCGAGGCGGCAGCGCGGCTGGCCGATCGTGCGGGCTTCGAGATCCGCACGTTCCCGCTAGTGGGGCTGGACGACCTGATCGCGATCGCCGACGACGTGCACGCGTTGGTGTCGCGGGACCGCGATGCGGGGGAGCCGCCGTCGGCCCGCTTCGCCGAGGCGTTGCGGCCGGATGCGTCGCTGGCCGGCGCGGGTCGCGTGCTGGTGCTCATGGCGGGCACGCCGCCGGCGGCGCTGGGGCCGGGCTCGGTGCACCAGGAGGTGCTCGAGCGGATCGGCGGCGTGGCGGCGCTGCCCGAGGGCCGGGCGTACCTGCCGCTCGACGCCGAGGACGTGCTGGCGATCGACCCCGACGCGATCGTGCTGCTCGATCCGCGGGAGCGGGGCGATCCGTCGGCGGCGGCCGGGGACGGCACCCGGCTGGAGGCGGCGCTGGGGATCCTCGCGCGGTTGCCGATCACCGCGATCGAGGACGGCCGCGTAGCGCTCGTCGATGACCCCGAGGTGCTCATGGCGTCGACGTCGACGCTGCGGTATGCGCGGGAGCTGCGCGCGCAGCTGGAGCGGTGGCGCGACGAGCGGCTGTGGGGCGCAGGCGAGCCGCCGCCATAGGCCGGCCAGCGAATGCCGCGAGCTACGATCTGCTCATGCCCGAGAACGCCGAAGACGCGACCGTCCTGTCCGAGCGGAGCACGCCCGCGCTCGACCCGGTGGAGCTGCTGGCCGACCGGTTCCGTGCGGCGATCCGCGCGGGCGTGTCGGATGCGCCGGCGGACGCGGCGGCGATGATCGCGCCGAGCAAGCGGGCCGAGCTCGGCGACTTCCAGTGCAACGCGGCGATGCCGCTGGGCAAGGCTCTGGGGAGCAAGCCTCGGGACATCGCCGCCGCGATCGTCGAGGCGGTGGATCTGGAGGGGCTGGCCGAGCCGCTGGACGCGTCGTCGATCGCGGGCCCGGGGTTCATCAACGTGAAGCTGCGGCCCGAGGCGATCGCCGGCCTGCTGGGCGAGATGGATGCGCCGAGCCTGGGCTTGCCGCCCGCCGACGAGCCGATGCGGATCGTGGTGGACCTGTGCGGCGTGAACCTCGCCAAGCAGATGCACGTGGGGCACGTGCGGGCGATCGTCATCGGCGATGCGCTGGCGCGGGTATTCGAGCGGCTGGGGCACGATGTCGTCCGCCAGAACCACGTGGGCGACTGGGGGCTGCCCATCGCGATGGTGGTGCACCACCTTGCGCGCGCCTCCGAGGCGGGCGAGATCGACCTGGGCTCGATCACGCTCGACGAACTGGATCGGATCTATCGGGCAGAGCAGCGGCGGACGTCGGCGGGCCGCGTGGGGCTGCAGGTCGCGCAGAAGTGGTCTATGGGGCCCAAGATCCTGGCCGAGCTGGAGGCCGAGGTCGCCGATGCTGACGAGGCCCTCGACGAGGCCAAGTCGACGCTGGTGGCGTTGCAGTCGGGCGATGCCGGGGCCGTGGCGATCTGGGAGCGGGTCCGCGAGGTGACGATGGCGGCGTGCCTGGCGGCCTGCGCGCGGCTCAACGCGAACGTGACCGACGAGCACAGCGCGGGCGAATCGAGCTACCGCGACGAGCTGACGCCGATGGTCGAGGACCTGATCGAGCGCGGCGTGGCGACCGAGGACGGCGGCGCGCTCGTCGTGCGGCTCGAGGAGATCGAGCAGCCCGCGCTGGTCCGCAAGCGGGACGGTGGCTACCTCTACGCCACGACCGACGTGGCGGCGGTGCGGCGGAGGGTGCAGGACTTCGGCGCCAGCCGCGTGGTCTACTGCGTCGACGTGCGGCAGGCGCTGCACTTCCGGCAGGTGTTCGCCGCGGCGCGGCGGGCGGGATACGCGGCGCAGCCCGACGGCACGCCGGCGTCGCTGGAGCACGCGGCCTTCGGCACGATCCTGGGCAAGGACGGCCGGCCGTTCAAGACGCGATCGGGCGAGAGCGTCAAGCTCAGCGACCTGCTGGACGAGGCGCGCGAGCGGGCCGCCTCGGCCCTCGCCGAGCGGGGCAGCGACCTGGATGCGGCCACGCGGGATGCGACGGCCGAGACGATCGCGATCGCGGCGCTGCGTTTCGCCGACCTGGCCAACGACCGGATGCGGGACTACGTGTTCGACTTCGACCGCATCCTGGCGTTCGAGGGCGACACGGGTCCCTACCTGCTCTACGCCATCGTGCGGATCCGCAGCATGTTCCGCGAGGCGCAGCAGCGTGGGGCGGATGGGGGCTGGCGATCGGCGGCGTACGCCATCGGGCACGAGGCCGAGAAGCAGCTGGCGCTCGCGCTGCTCCGCTATCCCACGGTGGTGCGGGACGTGGTGCAGCACCTCGAGCCGCATCGGCTGTGCCAGCACATGCTGGAGATCGCCACGCGATTCAGCGGCTTCTACACGGCGTGCAAGGTGCTGGGCGCCGAGGACGCCGCCACGCGGGACGCGCGGCTGCGGCTGTGCGACCTGACGGCCTCGGTGCTCGAGGACGGACTGGGCATGCTGGGCATCCCGACGCTGGAGCGGATGTAGCGGCGGGTAGTCCTCGCACGGCGCATTGCCATTCGGACGGCGCACGAAAAAACGGCCCGGAGGCCGTTCGTTGCTTTCAGCTGTCGATCGGAAGCGGTTCGCGGATCAGAAGGTGACCTGGAACTGCGAGCGGAGGGCGACCTGCGGGTCGTCGATGTCCGGGAAGAGCGAGATGTTGCTCTGGCCGGCCGGCAGCAGGCTGGTGCTGACGGTATCGAAGATGAAGACGATGTCGGCGGTGAACTTGGCGCTCTGGTCGCCGAAGACGTAGTAGTTGTAGCCGAAGGCGAACTCGGGCAGGTCGTCGGCATCCATCGTGGTGCCGGGAGTCATGCTGTCGGCGATGATGATGCTGAAGCGGGCGAAGCCCTCGTGGTTCTCATCGTGCCGGTAGCCGCCCTGGGCGACGAAGCCGACATCGGTGCCGCCGAGGGACATCATGCCGTCGGAGTCCTGCAGCTGGAAGGCGCCGAAGGCGCTCCACTGGTTGTACTCCCACTGGATGTCGCCGGTGACGCCGAGAATGTCGTTATCGAAGGTTGTGGCGCCCAGGCCCGAGGAGGTATCGCCGCCCTCCTGGTAGTAGATGGCACCACCGATGCGGAGCGCGGTCTCGGGCGTGCTCGGGTCGGCGGTGAAGTCCTCGAACTGCTCCCAGCTGCCGTAGAACTTGTAATCGAAGCGGCCGCCGACCTGGAAGTCGGCCTCGATGGGCGAGCCGATGGGCGTGGCGCCGGTGCGGAAGCCGTCGGCGAAGGCGGCCTGGAAGCGGTAGGCGTCGTCCTCCTCGCCGGCGTAGGTGAGCAGGATGCCCTCGGAGCGGCCCTGGTTGAAGAACTCGTTGGCGGGCGAGCGCTCGCCGAGCAGCTGGTTCTGGGCCGCGACGTTCTCCTCGTAGAGGAAGGGCAGCTTGAACTGGCCGATGGTGAGCTTGGCCTTATCGTTGAAGCCCGGCACGGGGATGGTGACGTAGTAGTCCAGGAGGTTGAAGACGCCGGCGGCGGTGCCGGACTCGGGCGAGCTGTTGGAGAAGTCGCCCAGGATGTTGTACTCCCAGCCGTCGGCCACGGTGCCGCGGGCGCCGAGCTGGGTGCGGTTGTTCTGGAAGCCGTTGGCGAAGTCCTCGCCGCCCATGCCGCCGTCACCGAGGATGACCCAGTTGTACTGGAACTGCAGCAGGCCGTAGAACTCGGGGCCGGTCTGGGCACCCTGGGCGAGGGTGGCGCGATATGCGTCGCCCCTGCGCTCGGACGCCAGCGCCCGGGCCTCATCCATGGTGGACTGTGCGAGTGCAGCGCCACTCAGGCCCATGGTGAGGCCCGCGAGCAGCACGGTGGCCTTCGTGTGACTCATCTACCAGACTCCTTACTCTCGGGTACCTTGATTGATACCTTACAGAGGTGCCGGCGGCGCGGTCGCCGCCCATTCTGACTGCGTCGCCGGCAGGCCCAATCCTGCTCCTGGCGCCAAGCCTGCGGATCCGGCCGGCACGTCCGGTCTGATCCACCGATCGGGCTCCCACGAGCCCCCAACCACTCCCCGCGGGCGGTCCAACGAGCACCACCGAGCGGGCGAACTCGCCACCGTATAACCGGGACGGGTCCGAAAAGCTAGAACCCTCTGCGGCGGGGTCTCCCCCGCGTGGGGCCACTGGATCCCGGGTCGACCGACCCGCGGGCGCCGCCGTTATAGGGCGGAGAGCCGGAATGGTAGCAGCAACTTAGCCATTGCCAACCACCAGCTCCGGGCGTTTTTCGGCGTGACCGGACCTTGCCCGCCAGAAACAAGTGCCATTTCCCCCAGATCTGCTCAAGTCCGAGTGGCCGGCGACCGGGGGTCGGCGGGGCGTGCGACTACATTTACGGCTCGCGAACCGGACGTCCCGCGCGGCATGCCGTCGGGGTCCGGCTAGGACCGCCGTCAGCTGGGCTGCAGGCCCGGTTCTTGTCCCCCGACGCTCGCACCCTGAAGCCAGGATCAAGCCCATGGCGACGGCCAGCGCGACCACCGAGACGCGGACCATCCTGATCGTCGAGGACGAGCGGGACCTCGCGGATCTGCTCGAGTACAACCTCAAGGAGGCGGGCTACGCCACCGTGTCGGCCCGCACGGGGCAGGAGGCGCTGGTGCGGGCGCGGGCCAGCCGGCCCGACCTGGTGCTGCTCGACCTGATGCTGCCCGAGCTGCCCGGCACCGAGGTGGCCCGGCAGCTGCGGGCCGATGCCGAGCTGTCGCGGGTGCCGATCATCATGCTGACCGCCAAGGCCGACGAGATCGACCAGGTCGTGGGATTGACGCTCGGGGCGGACGACTACGTGACCAAGCCCTTCTCGATGAAGGTGCTGCTGGCGCGGATCGAGGCGATCTTCCGGCGGATGAGCCAGCGGCCCGGGACGAGCGACCCGCTGCTGCGGATCGGCGGTGTGGTGCTGGACCCCGGCACGCACGAGGCGACCATCGACGGTGAATCGCTGCCGCTGACGCTCACGGAGTTCCGGCTGCTGTCGGCGCTGATCGAGGCCGACGGGCGGGTGCTGACCCGCGGCTCGCTGATGTCCCAGGCGATGGGCCCGGGCGTGCAGGTGACCGAGCGGACCATCGACGTGCACATCACGAGCATCCGTCGCAAGATGGGCGCGTGGGGCACGCACATCAAGACGGTCCGCGGCGTGGGCTACCGTGCGCTGCGGGACCTGAAGGATCAGTAGGCGGTCCCGGCGGGGGCACGCATGCGCGTGGAGCTGGTTTGGTTGGGAGGCGCTGCGGTGGCCGCGACGCTGGCCGCGGTGCTGGCCGCCAACGGCTCGCATTGGGCGGCGTCGGCGGGGCTGCTGCTGTCGGCCGCGGGGCTGGCGATCGCGGGGCTGCACGTGTCGAAGCGGTCGGTCGCGCGGACGCTCGACGCAACTCTGCGACCGGCGCACGAGGCGTTGGCGGTGGTGCTAGACGAGCCGCCCGACGCGATGCCCAAGGCAACGGGGCGGGACGCCTCCTCGGCGGCGGCGGCCTGGGCGGACCACCTGCGGGGGTGCGCCGGCCGCGTGCAGCAGGTGATGGCGTCGCTCGAAGCGGCGTATGGCGAGTTGAGCACCTTCTTGCAGGTCATCGACGAGCCGGTGCTCGTGTGCGACGAGCACCAGGTGGTCATCCTGCTGAACGCGGCCGCGCAAGAGATGCTGGGGCTGGAGGCCGACACGGTGCTGGGCCGCGGCATCGACGAGGTGTTCACCAACGCGGAAATCCTGTCGCTGCACGCTCGCGCCAGCCGTGGCGAGTTGTGCAAGCGACGGGTGACCATCGCGGGCGAGAACGGCAATCGCGTGGCGGCGGTATCGGCGGTGCCCGTGCCGGTGGCCGGCGCGGATGACGCCGACCGCAGCGGGGTGCTGCTCGTGCTGCGGGACGTGAGCGAGCTGGCTCGGGCGCTGCAGGTGCGGACCGACTTTGCGGCCAATGCCTCGCACGAGCTTCGGACGCCCATCGCGGCGGTCCGCGGTGCGGTGGACACGCTTGCGGCGGGGGCCGCGGGCGATCCGGCGGCCCGGGATCGCTTCCTGGGCATGCTCGACGAGAACGTTACGAGACTGGAGGACCTGATCCGGGACCTGCTGGATCTCTCGCGGCTGGAGGCCGCCGACGGCGCAACGCGGATCTCGCTCGTGCCCGCCAGCGAGATCGAGCGGGTGCTGCGGCCGGCCTTCGAGGCGGACTGCGAGCGGACGGGGGTGTCGCTGCGTTTCGCCTTCGATAAGGCGCTCGAGCGGCTCCGCACGGATCGCAACCTGCTGACAATCATCCTGCGGAACCTGATCGAGAACGCCATCAAGTTCAGCGAGTCGGGCCAGGAGGTGGTGGTGCGGGGGTCGGCGGTGTACGACGACCAGTCCGACGGCACGCTGGACGCGATCTTCGAAGTGATCGACCACGGGCAGGGCATCCCGCTGCCGATGCAGCAGCGGATCTTCGAGCGGTTCTACCAGGCCGACGGCTCGCGGGACGGGGCCAAGGACGCGCGGGGCACCGGGCTCGGGCTGGCGATCGTGAACCATGCCGTGCGGTCGCTGGATGGCCGCATCCTGGTCAAGAGCATCTGGCAGCAGGGCACGACGATGACGGTGGAGCTGAAGGCCGCCGTCAACGCCTCGGAACTGGGGCTCGCGGACTCGTCCGGAGACGCGGCCCCGTCGGAGGACGCGGCCGACGGCGACGGGGGCTACCGCGGCGCGAACTCGACGCCGTAGAGCTGGTCGAGCCGGCGACGCCAGGCCCGCAGCAGCCGGGCCTGGGCCACGCGGTCGCCCGCGGGCTCGACGAAGACCCGCAATTCGATGGAGCCGTCGGCGTTGCGCCGGGCGGTCGCGGTGCCGCGGCGGTCTTCGATGACCAGCAGGCTGGCGGCGTAGCGGTCGGGCGTCCGGTCGGCGTCGAGCAGGGCGGCCTCGCCGGCCGCGAGGGCGACCGCCAGCGCGCGGGGCACGTCGTCCCAATCGCCACGGGTGGTGGCGACCGAACTCGGGCCGTCGGTGGGCTCGATGGGCGACGGGGCGTAGCCCGCGCAGCCGGCGAGCATCGCGGGGACGAGGCCGGCGAGGGCCCCCCGGGGCAGTACACGTGATGTTCGGGTTGGGCTCACGGGCTGCGTTGGGCTGCGTTGGGTTGGGTCGGGCGGCTGGTACGATTCGTCTTCCGCGGCCGGGGAGGGTGGCCGCACGGAGGTGGTGTTGGAACGAACGATCGAGTTCGTCGTGGGGCCCGACCCGGTGAAGGTGCTGGGCATCCACGACCGCAATGTACGCCTGCTGCGCGAGGGGCTGGGCGTCAGCGTCACGCCGCGGGGCGATGTGCTCCGCGTCGGCGGCCCCGAGGGCCAGGTCCGAGCGGCGGAACGGGTGCTCCGCGCGCTGGCGCGGAGCCGCGAGGCGCGGACGCGGGGCGAGGTGCTGCAGATGCTCGCCGACGCGTCGTCGGACGAGCGCGGATCGAGCCCCATCGGGAGCGGCGGAGGCTCCCGCGAGGAACGCGTCGGCGACCGCGGCAACGGCCGGCCGACGCGGGCGGGCGAGGCGTGGAGCGGGCCGCTGTCGGTGTATAGCGCGGGGCGGCCGATCCGCCCGCGGACGCCCGGGCAGGGCGACTACCTCGAGGCGATCCGCACGCACGAGCTGGCCTTCGGCGTGGGGCCGGCGGGCACGGGCAAGACGTACCTGGCGGTGGCGGCGGCGGTGCACATGCTGCGGACCGACCGGGTGCGGAAGCTGGTGCTGGTGCGGCCGGCGGTGGAGGCGGGCGAGCGGCTGGGCTTCCTGCCGGGCGACATGCAGGAGAAGGTGCATCCATACCTAAGGCCGCTGCTGGACGCCCTGTACGACATGATGGACGTGGGGACGATGGAGCGTTTCATCGAGAGCGGGGTCATCGAGATCGCTCCGCTTGCCTTCATGCGGGGCAGAACGCTCAACCAGGCGGCCATCCTGCTCGATGAAGCGCAGAACGCCACCATCGGGCAGATGCAGATGCTGCTCACCCGGATGGGGGAGGACTCCCGCGTGATCGTCACCGGCGACCCGACCCAGATCGACCTGCCCGACCCGACCGCCAGCGGGCTCATCGACGCGGCCCGGCGGCTGCAGCGGATCCCGGGGGTCGTCTTTGTGACGCTGGGCCGCCAGGACGTCGTGCGGCACCCGCTGGTGCAGCGGATCATCGAGGCGTACGGCGGCGAGCGCGAGCAGGGCGGCGAAGCGCCGCGATCGGGGGACGCGTGATCCGCTGGCCGGGCAGACGGGGCGCCCCCGAGCGCGGGCGGCGGGTCAGCGTGCGGCGTGAGGACCTGTCGGCCGCCGAGCGGGTGCGGATGGCGCTGTCGTCTCCCCGGACGGGCTACGCGGCGCTGATTGGCCTGGGTGCGGTGCTGGTCATCACGATCGTGGGCGGCTGGGCGTCGACGCAGCCGCTGCTGGCGCTCGGGCGGCTGTCGGGCGAGACCGTTGTCGCGCGGTCGACGTTCCGTGTGGCCGACCCAGCGCGGACGGCCGAGGCGCGGCAGCTGGCCTCGGAGCGTGCGCCGCGGGTCTTCGTGCCGACCAATGAGCTGCAGAGCCTGCTGGACGGGCTGGAGCAGCTGCCCGCGACGCTGCGGGACGCGGAGGGCATCGGCCAGGTCGCCCAGGAGATCCGCGATCGATTCGGGCTGAGCGCCGACGAGTTGCTGGCGGTGCAGGCCCTCACCACCGAAGAGGGCACCAGCCCGGCGTGGACGCAGGCGATCGGCCGGCTGGCCGAGGCGATCCGCAGGCGCCCGTTCGTCGAGGCGGAGGTTTGGCAGACCGAGCGGCAGCGCTCGGCGCAGCTTGGCGGCTCGGAGGAGGGCGAGGCCGCGACGGTCATGCTCATCCGGCCGGGGGGCGCGAGCGCGGAGGACGAGCCGAGGCCGGTCCGCACGACGGCGGGGAGCCTGATCAACCTGGGCAGCGACGAGCAGCGGAGTGCGGCGGCCGAGAGCCTGGCGAACCAGGCCGGGCTGTCCGACATCGCGCTGCGGTCGCTGGTGCAGGGTCGGCTGGCGCGGCAGGCCGACCCGACCTACCGCCTGGACGAAGAGCGGACGGCGGAGCAGCAGGCGGCGGCGGTCGACATGGTGGCCGACCGCTTCGTGGAGGTGCAGCAGGGCCAGGTGATCGTCGAGCGGGGCGAGGCGGTGGGCCTGGAGACCATCAAGCTGGTGCGGGCCGAGCGGGCCGCGGGCGGGGCCGAGCGGGGCGCGGGCTCGCTGCTGATCGACTCGGCGGGCATCGCGGGGGTGGCGGCGCTGCTGGCGATGGGGCTGTCGATCTACGTGGCGCGCTTCGTGCCGCGGATCGCCCAGCGGCCCGAGCGGATGGTCGGGCTCGCCGGGCTGTACGTGGCGTGCTTCTCGATCGCGGTGTGGGGCGCGGTGATCGAGCCGCGGCTGATGTCGTTCACGGCCGTCGCGCCGGTGCTGCTGCTGGGCATGCTGCTGACGATCGCGTACGACACGCGGGTGGCGCTGACGATCGGGTCATCGCTGGCGGTGCTGCTGCTGATGGTGCTCGATCGGCCGGCGTGGTTCCTGGCGATGCCGCTCGCGGGGCTGATGGCCGTCGCCTGGCAGCTCAGCGACATCCGCGATCGGCGGGCGCTGGTCCGCACGGGCGTGGTAACGGGGGCGGTGCTGGCCGTCGCGTGCGTGTGCGGCGGGCTGCTGGGGCGGCCGCTGTCGCCCCGCGGGCTGCTGGAGCTGGCGTGGGACACGGGCTTCGCGGCCAGCGGTGGGCTTGTCACCGCGGGGCTGGTGCTGTTCATGCTGCCCACCATCGAGCGTGCGTTCGACATCACCACGGGCATGAAGCTCATCGAGCTGCGGGACCCCAAGCAGCCGCTGCTGCGGGAATTGCAGCGGCGGGCGCCGGGCACGTACAACCACGCGATGAACGTGGCGTCGATCGCGGAGGCCGCCGCGGACGCGATCGGCGCGGACGCGCTGCAGACCTACGTCGGGGCGCTGTACCACGACGTGGGCAAGATGAACAAGCCCGAGTACTTCGTGGAGAACCAGTCGGGCGGGCCCAACAAGCACGACAAGCTGAGCCCGGCGATGAGCCTGCTGGTGATCGTGGGCCACGTGAAGGACGGCATGGAGATGGCGCGGCGGTTCAACCTGCCGCGTTCGCTGCACCACTACATCGAGGCGCACCACGGCACGACGCTGGTGGAGTACTTCTACCACCGCGCCAAGAAGAGGGCGGCCGAGGAGGCCCAGAGCGAGGCCGACCGGGCCGCGAGCGCGGGCACGGAGGCCGAGGCCGTCAGTGAGCCCGAGGAGATCGAGTACCGCTACCCGGGACCGAAGCCCAGGACCAAGGAGTGCGCGATCCTGATGCTGGCCGATGCGGTGGAGAGCGCCACGCGGACGATGGCCGACCCCACGCCGTCGCGGATCGAGGCGCTGGTGCGGCAGCTGGCGCAGGCGCGGCTGGCGGACGGCCAGTTCGACGACTGCGACCTGACGCTGCGGGAGCTGGACGCCGTGGGCGACAGCATCGCCAAGAGCGTGGCGAGCATCTACCACGGGCGGATCGTGTACCCGGGGGGCGGGGAGAAGGCGGGTTAGGGCTGGCTTTATCGAGAATAAAATCTCGACAAAGTCTTTTTCTCGATATTGTCGATTTCTGTCTGGAACAACCACCACTCATGAACGATACTACAGATACACAATGTACCAGCTGAACTAGCCTTCCGGGCTAGGCAGCAAGTCCCGCGGCCCTCTTGGGCCGCGGTTGTCTTTTGGTACCTAGCTTTAGCTGTGCAAGTGTTCTACGTCGACGAATCAGGATGTCTTGGTGCACTGCCGGCCCAGCGATGCAAAATCCAGCCCGCATTTGTACTTGGAGGCATCATCGTTGATGTCGACGTCATTGAGTCGCTGACTCGCGGTTGGATTGATCTGAAGCAGAAATTCTTCCCGGGGCGACTAGGACCGGATTTCAAGAGGTGGGACTGGCATCGTCTGGAAATCAAGGGATCTGATCTTCGTCGCACCATTCGATCAGGGAAGGCTCGCGAAGCCCGTCAGACCATTGGCTTCATTGACAAGACATCATCGCTCCTGAAATCACACAATGCCCACCTATTAGCCAAGGTGTATATCAAAGAGCCAGGAGGTCCGTTTGGCGCAGATGCCGTATACACCAGCGCGATTCAACAGCTGTGCAGTACATTCGAGGCACACTTGGCCAACACGAACCAACGCGGCCTCATGATCGCCGACAGCCGATCGCAAAACCCGAACAACACAGTCTCCCACAGTGTGTTCACAATGAAGTATCGTGCGAAGGGCGATGCATTTCCCAGGCTTATGGAACCACCCGTGTTTGGGCACAGCATCAATCACTCTGGCTTGCAGCTATCCGATATTCTGTGCTCTGGACTGCTGTTTCCAATCTGCGTGTATCACTTCTTGTACGAAACCGTACCGAACTCGCATGTGCATGGAAAGTACCACCGCCTGGCCGAGCGATACACCGCGACCCTACAGTCGCTGCAATTGCGATTGCCGTCAACGAATCGCACGCCCATTCATGGAATAGTCGTTAGCAACCCGGTTACCAAGACAGGCGCAGCAAGTCTCTTCAAGCGTTTCGCGACGACCGCCCCATAGCTCTCGCCATCTCTTCGTTGAACGCCCGCGTTCCGCCCGGCGGGATGGTGAACCAGCGCCAGCTGGCCGAGCCGACGCGCAGGCGGGCGATGGCGTTGATCTGGCCGACGTGGAAGCCGTAATGGTCCAGCTGGCGGGCGACGGCGGCGTGCACGGCGTGGGGCGCGCCGCGGATCGGGACCGTCTTGTCGATGTCCGCCGGCGTGAGCGGCTCGAGGGCGTCGACGAGCGTCCGCCAGCCGGCCTCCCACTCGTGCATGACGGCCGCGCGGCCCTCGGCGGTGGGCTCGGGCGGGGCGAACTCGGCGTCGCGGTCGCGCCAGGGCTTCTCGCCGTCTGTGGTGAGGAAGTCGCTCCAGCGGCTCTGGAGGTTGCCGGCCAGGTGCCGGGCGATGACGGCCACGCTGTTGAGGCCCTCGCCCGGCGACCAGAAGAAGCCGGCGTCGTCGAGCTGCTCGAAGGCGTGCTCGGCGAAGGCCTTCTGGCGGCCGAACACGGCGATCCAGCCCTGGACCAGATCGCCGGTGAGGCCTTCGGTGTAGCGGGCGCTGGTCACGCCGGTGCTCCCGCCGGCGCGGCCGCGGGCTGGTAGAAGGCGTCGAGCACGTTCCGCCAGTCGCTGGTGCTCTTGACGGCGATGAACCGCGTGCGGACGGCGGCGGCATCCGGATGGTGGGCCGCGAAGCGGATGGCGAACTTGCGCATGGTCTTGCCGGTGTGCAGCTCGGGGTCGCGTTTGTCGGCGTTGACGCGGAGGGCCAGGTCGAAGTGGTCCTCCAGCACTTGCCGCTGCTCGGCGATTGTGGGCGGGCGGGGCTCGGCGCCGGCCATCATGTCGCGGGCCTGGCGGAAGATCCAGGGATTGCCGATGCAGCCGCGGGCCACGCTCGCGCCCGCGACGCCGGTGTACTCGATCATGCGGAAGATGTCGGCGGCGTTCCAGATGTCGCCCGAGCCGAAGACGACTCGGCCGGGCCTGCTGCGGACGATGCCACGGAGCAGGTCCCAGCGGCTGGGGCCGACGTACTTCTGCTGCACGGTTCGGCCGTGCACGGTGACCCAGGCGCAGCCCAGGTCGTAGGAAGCGTCGAAGATCCGCAGGAAGCTGCGGGCCATCTCGGGGGTGTCGTCGAAGCTGCGGCGCATCTTGACGGTGACGGGGATCGCGTCGGGCACGGCCTCGCGGACGGCCCGCAGGATGGCGATGGCGCCCTCGGGCTCGGCCAGCCAGTGGCCGCCCCGCGCCTTCTTGGCGATCTTGCGGACGGGGCAGGCGAGGTTGATGTCGATGGCCTGGAAGAAGGCAATGGGCAATGGGCAACGGGCAATGGGGTCGGATTCCGAAGATGGCCCCGCATGCGAAGCCATTGTCCGTTGCCCATTGCCCATTGCCCGATCCGTGGCCAGCTTGCGGTACGCCCTGGGCGTCCGGCTGCCCTGCTCGACCATCTTGATTGCGGCGGCGGCCATCTCGCCGGGGTCGCTGCCCATGATCTGGCCGGCGAGGGGATGGTCCTCGTCGCCGCCGGGCACGTTGTCGTGCAGCTCGCCCAGGTCGGCCTTGGCGAATCCGCGGCCGCCGGCGAGCAGGGTTCGGTCGAGCAGGGCCTCGGTGACGCACAGCGGGCAGCCGTGGCGGCGTGCGATCAGCCGCATGGCGGCGTCGGAGTAGCCGGCGAGGCCCGCCTGGAAGAAGGGCGCGTCGAAGCCGGGGATGGCCGCCGGCAGCCGTGGATCGACGCCGTTGCGGCCGATGGCCCGCGCGCTGGCGCGGGGGTCCAGCGATTCGCCGCCGGGGGCGATGCCCGGCTCGGGCGCGGTGGCGTTGCGGGATGCCGTCTCGCAGCTCACTGGGCAAGGGTAGTGGAGGCCGGCGGTGGATCGGCGGCGTCGGGGCGGCGAGGATTGGCCATGTCTGCCAGGCCCGCCGCGCTCGTTCTCGGACTCTATCTTGCGCTCGCCGGCTGCCGGACGGGCGGCGAGCTGGACAGCGGCCCGCGCTACCCCGAGGCGCTGCCGCCCGTCGAGACGCTGGACATCCACGCCTTCCGCGAGGGCACCCGGCTGCGGCTGACCAACACGACGCCCTACTCCTTCGGCCCCGGCACGCTGTGGCTCAACGGCCGCTACGGCTACGACATCGAGGGGCTGGACATCGGCCAGACGCTCGAGATCCCGCTGGGCCGTTTCATCGACGAGCAGGGGCGGCGGTTCCGCGCGGGCGGCTTCTTCGCGGCCGAGGCACCCGAGCTGATCGCGCTGGTGGAGATGGTGACGCCCGAGGCCGGGGGCGGGCGATCGCTGAAGTACGGCTTCATCGCGGTGGGCGATCGGCGGTAGCGTCGGCCGCCCGTCAGATGGGCGCCACCCCGAGCGCCACCGCGAACTGCTCGCACCAGATGTAGACCTCGTTGTACTGGGTCGGGTCGATGCCGGCGGGCACGGCGTAGGTCTGGGCCCCGGTCTTGTTGCGCAGTGCGGTGAAGGTGGTGGCGTCGTCGTAGGCGCCGCTGGTGCCGAAGCCGATCTTCGGATCCGGCGCGCCGTCGAGCGAGAAGTCGTCGGCCAGGACGACGAAGTGGTCGCTTCCGTCGCGGATGATCGACACGCTGCCGGTGACGATGTGGTCGTTGCGGCCCGAGAAGCTGCCGGTCGCCACGGTCTGGCCGGCAACGGCCCCCTCGACCATGGTCGAACTCGACGAGCCGCAGGCCGCGAGCATCGAGGTCGCGGCGACGGCGGCGAGGAGGGGGAGGGCCGACCGGAGGCTGGTGCGGCGGGTCATGGCGTGCTCCTTTGCGTTGCGTGCGAGATCGCACGATCGTGGCGGCGTGCCACGTGCATGGGAGGCTAGCGCTCTACGCTGGCGGCATGGCCAACATCCTCGTCGTAGGACCACACCCCGATGACCAAGAGCTGGGCATGGGCGGCACGATCGCCAGGCTCGCCGAGCAGGGGCACGACGTGCTGCTGCTGGACGTCACCAACGGCGAGCCCACGCCCTACGGCGACCCCGAGACGCGGGCGAAGGAGGCGGCGGACGCGGCGGCCATCCTCTCGCCCGATCCGGCCGCGTTCCCGGATGCGAAGCCCGTGCGGCGGTGCCTGCTAGGGCTGCCCAACCGCATGGTCGAGCACACCCTCGCAACGCGGCACGCGATGGCGGGGGTGATCCGGGCCCACCAGGCGCAGATCGTGTTCACGCCCTACTTCCAGGACGCGCACCCGGATCATCGCGCCGTCACGCGGATCGTGGAGGATGCGCGCTTCGACGCCAAGCTGACCAAGATCGACATGCCCGTGCCGCCGGGGTACGACCAGATCGGCCCGCCGATCTACCCCCGGTGGCTGTTCTACTACTACGCGACGCACCTGCGGTGGGTGGCCGACCCGAACTTCGTGATCGACGTGAGCGGCTACGTCGAGCGGAAGGTCGCGTCGGCCCGGGCGTACCACACGCAGTTCGTGCTGCCCGAGAAGAACCGCAAGATCCTGGACTGGGTGGAGGCGGCGGCGCTGTACTTCGGCAGCCGCATCGGCACGGCGGCGGGGGAGCCGTTCTTTACGAAGGAGCCTGTGGGGCTGAGCGGCCTCGACGGACTCGTGGCCTAGTCCTCGCGGACGATCGACTTGGGCCCCTGGTTGCCGGCGGTACGTTCGTAGTAGCCGTCGCCCTTCTTCTCGAACTTGGTGAAGCCCAGCTCGCCCAGCCGCTTGTTGCTCATCTGGGTCTTGTTGAGGTCGCTCCACTTGCCGGCGATGGCGGGGGCCGAGATCGCCCGGCGGCAGGGCTGGCCGGTCTCGGGGTGCTTGGTGAGGGCGTCGTCCTTCATGGGCTGGACCCATTCGAAGGTCTCGCCGGTGGGCTCGCCGTCGGTGTCCAGCAGCTCGTAGTCGTACGTGGGCATGGTGAATCCTACGTTGCGGGGCGGCTAGCCGTTCTGGCCCAGCGCCCGCGCCAGGATGAACGCCAGCTCGAGGGCCTGGGCGTAGTTGAGGCGGGGGTCGCAGGCGGTGGCGTAGTTCTCGGACAGGGTCTCGTGGGTCACGCCCGAGGCGCCGCCGACGACCTCGGTCACGTCGTCGCCGGTGAGCTCGACGTGGACGCCGCCGAGGTGGGTGCCCGCGCGGCGGTGGGCGTCGATGGTGGCCTCCAGCTCGCGCACGATGGCGTCGAAGCGGCGGGTCTTGATGCCGTCGGGCGAGCGCTCGCCGTTGCCGTGCATGGGGTCGCACAGCCAGGCGACGGGCTGGCCCGAGCGCTCGACGGCGGCGAGGAGCGCGGGCAGGGCGTCGAGGTTGGTCGCGCCCATGCGGGTGATGAGCACGATCTTGCCGGGCTCGCGCGACGGATTCAGTGTTCGAATCAGCTCGGTGGCGTCCTCGGGGGCGGTCTTGGGGCCGAGCTTCACGCCCACGGGGTTGCGGATGCCGCGGAAGAACTCGACGTGCGCGCCGGCGATGTCCCGCGTGCGCTCGCCGATCCAGGGCAGGTGCGTGGTGAGGCAGTAGTGGCCCTCGCGGCGGGGCACGGTGCGGGTCTGGGCGCTCTCGTACTCGAGGTTGAGGCCCTCGTGGCTGGCGAAGAACTCGACGCGGCCGAGCTCGCCGAGGTGGCCCTCGCCGATGGACTCGGCGAAGCGGATGGCATCCTGGACCTCCTTGACGGTCTGCTGGTACTGGCCTCGGAGGTGCTCGGGCAGGCCGGCGTTGGTGAGAAACTTGAGGTTCCAGGTATCGGCGTGGTGCAGGTCGGCGAAGCCGCCGCCGGCGAGCGAGCGGATGAAGTTGAGTGTCATCGCGGCGTGGTGGTAGCCGGCCAGCAGCATCTCTGGGTCGGGCTCGCGTGCGCGCTCGTCGAAGTCCACGTGGTTGACGAGGTCGCCGAAGTAGCTGGGCAGCGTGCAGGGCGTGCCGTCGATCTCGCGGGTCTCGGTGGGGGCGCTGCGGGGCTTGGCGTATTGGCCGGCGAAGCGGCCGACGCGGACGACCGGCCGACGCGAGCCGTGGATGACGACCAGGCTCATCTGCAGCAGGATCTTGAGGGTGCTGGTGATGACGCGCGGGCGGCAATCGGCCAGGGTCTCGGCGCAATCGCCGCCCTGGATGACCAGCCGCTCGCCGCGCTGCACCTGGGCGAGTTGGTCCTTGAGCCGCTCGATCTCCCAGGAGGTCACCAGTGGGGGCAGCTGGGACAGGCGTTCGGTGACGCGGGCGAGGTGCGTCGCGTCGGCGTAGGCGACGCCGTGCGCGTGCGGCCTGTCTCGCCAGGAATCGTGCGTCCAGCCGGCAGGGGGCGGATGCTGCGCGGCGGGTTTGTCGATCGCGTGGCGTGCGTGCACGGCGTCTCCTGAGTGAAGCAAAAACTGCCGGACTGATGGTATTTCTTCGATCGGCTCGTGGCTTCTGCTTATGCAGCTGCGCCGCTCGGTCGATGGTTGGGCCGATACGGGAGGTCCACCCGTCGTGGGTGGCCGAACGCACGGAATGCACGGTCGCGCGCACGCCTCCGCCCACGGATGGGCCGGGTGCCCGGGGGAGCCAACTGGCCGCGGCCCTTGATGGAGATGTTGTGATGGCCAGGACCACGACCACCCGCCGACGCGCGTCGGGCGGCCGCACGCACGCGGCCCGCACGACCTCGAGCCGCCGCGTGAAGAGCAGCCCGAGCCGCAGCCGCAAGACCACCAGCCGGACCACCAGCGGCCGCAAGACGACCGCCCGCAAGACCACCGGCAGGCCGACGGCTCGCAAGACCACCGGTCGCAGCACCGCCCGCAAGACGACTAGCCGGACGACGGCGCGGAAGACCACCGGCCGCAAGACCACCGGCCGGAGCACGGCGAGCACGACCCGCAGCCGCAGCACGAGCCGCAAGCCCGCCACCCGGCGGGCGACCACGGCCCGCAAGACCACCGGCCGGGCGACGACCCGCAAGGCGACCACGGCCCGCAGCCGGACCACGAGCCGGACCACCAACCGCAAGCCGGCCACCCGGCGGACAACCACGGCGCGGAGCACGGCCCGCAAGCCGGCGACTCGCCGCAGCACGACCGCCCGCAAGGCGACGACGGCTCGCAGCCGGACGACGACGCGTAAGCCCGCGACCCGCCGCAGCACGACGGCGCGCAAGGCGACGACGACTCGCAGCCGGACGACCGCCCGCAAGTCGACCGCCCGCCGCACGACCGCGCGGAGCACGGCCCGCAAGGCCACCACGGCTCGCAGCCGGAGCACCGGCCGGAGCACCAGCCGCAAGCCGGCGACTCGCCGGAGCACGACCGCCCGCAAGCCGGCGACTCGCCGGACGACCACGGCCCGCAGCACCGCCCGCAAGTCGCCGGCCCGCCGGGCTACGACCGCGCGGAGCACGGCGAAGCGTTCGACGGCCCGTCGCACCACCTCGCGTGGCCTGCGGCTGGCGGGCACCCGCAGCCGCTCGACCGGTCGCGGCACCACTGGCCGCAGCACGGCCCGGACCAGCGTCCGCCGCTCGACCCGCCGGGCCGCCTAGCCCCGATTCCCCCGAGCTTCGCACGATCGCTTCGATCGAGGACCGGCCACGGAAGGCCGGTTTTTTCGTTTGTCGGCGGCCGGGCGAATAGATGCGGCGGGGCGGCGGTTCCGCTAACTCCCGCCGCACGAATTCCGATACGAACCGCGTGCGGCACGAGAAAGGAGCGCACCATGCCACGCCTGAACGTCGTCGATCCCGCGAGCGCCACCGGAGAGGTCAAGGACCTGCTCGATGGGCCGCTCAAGAGCATGCACATCAACATCATCAAGGGCATGGCCAACTCGGCCGCGGGCCTGAAAGCCTACATGAACATGTCGGGGGCTCTGGGCGAGGGCTCGCTGTCGGCCGGCGAGCGAGAGATCGTTGCCCTCGTCGTGGGCCAGCGGAACAGCTGCGACTATTGCCTGGCGGCCCACACCGCCCTGGGCAAGGGCGCGGGGCTGAGCGAGGAGCAGACGCTGGGCGCCCGCCGGGGCGACCTGGACGACGCCAAGCTCAGCGCCCTGGCCACCTTCGCGCACGCGATCGTCGAGAAGAAGGGCTTCGTCGACGACTCGGACCTGGCCGCCTTCCGCGGCGCGGGCTACGACGACGGCGCGGTTGTCGAGGTCATCGGCGCCGTCGCCCTGAACTTCTACACCAACTACTTCAACCACGTGAACCAGACCGACGTGGACTTCCCGGCCGCCCAGCCCGTCGAGGCGACCGCGGGCGCCTGACGTCCACTTTCGGCCGCGGGGCACCCGGCTTGCGGACCGGCTCACCGGGGCCCTTAGCCCAGGCGGGTCCGCAGCCAACGGTCGGCCGCGAGGGCGGCCAAGCCCAGGGCGGGCAGTGCGAGCAGGCCGGCGGCCAGCAGCAGCGCGGGCCTGGTCGGGCTGGCCGCCGCGATTGCGCCCGCACCAATCAACCCGATGGCCGACACGACGCACAGCCCGCCTAGGCGGGCCGTGCGGACCGTTGGGCTGTTCCATCGAGGCCGGGGCCTACCGGCTTGGGGCACGCTCGCTCCCTCGCATCTCGGCGGCGGGCGGCCCGATCCGTCGGGTCGCGCACGCGGGGCGATCAACGTAGAACCCCGGGCTCGGGGTGTCGAGGATGTCCCCCACGCGAACGGCCCTGCGGGCCTCCTGGGCGGGCCCGGGGGGCGGATTTGTTTGCGGCTGCTAGGCAAGGTACTGTCACCGGCCTTGCGTCGAGTGGCCGCCCATTGCGTGTCGTGCATCGGCCGATCGGCCCTGGCCGGCTCGGTGGTGTGCGCCCTCGCATGCGTGCTAGCCGCGCCGGCCGCGGCGCTGGGGCAGTTGGATCCCACGCAGGACGAGGACGTGACCGGGCCGATCGTCGCGTTCGCGGATCGGCCGGTGAGCGGCGTCGTGCTGCGGCGGCCCGAGGGCGACGGCTTCACCGCGCTGGATCCGGTGCTCGAGCGGACGGTGCTCAACCAGATCCGCACGCGGACGGGCACGGCGCTGGATCCCGCGACGCTGCTGCGAGATCGGCGGACGCTGGACCGGCTCGGGCGATTCGAGCGGATCGTGGTCGAGGCGCTGCCCCAGGGCGACGGCTCGATCGTGGTCATCTTCACGCTGGATCCCCAGCCGCTGGTGCAGGCGGTGCAGCCCATCGGCAACCGGCAGCTGAGCGAGCAGGACATCGGGCGGCTGGCGTCCAAGCTGCTGCTCAACCCGATTGACCCCGTGCAGATCCAGAACGTCGCCCGCGACATCGAGAAGGCCTACGAGCTGCTAGGCTACTTCCAGGCCCAGGTCACGCCCGACTTCGGCGAGGTCGAGGAGACCGGCATCCTCTACTTCCGCATCCGCGAGGGCGATCGGCTGCGGGTCACGGGCGTGCGCTTCAACGGCAACGCCGTGTTCAGCGATCGCAAGCTGCGCTCACAGATCGAGACGAGCGTGTACTCGCCGATCCTGGACCGCGGCCGCTTCGACGAGGCCCGCGTCGAGGCCGACGTGCAGGCGTTGCTGGCGTTCTACCGGGATCGCGGCTACGTGGACGTGCGGGCCGACTGGCAGCGGATCGACGCGCCCAATAACCGCGAGGTGATCGTCGTCTTCCAGATCGCCGAGGGCGAGCGGTACACCGTCCGCGACATCCTCGTGGACTACGCCGACGCGGCCGACCCGGAGTTTGCGCCGCGGCTGAGCCCCGACCAGGTGCGTGGGCTGATGTCGATCAAGACGGGCGACGTGTACAACGCCTCGCTCATCACCGAGAGCGTGGAGGACCTGTACGCGGCGCTGGCGAAGCTGGGCTACACGCTGACCGAGGTCGCCGTCGAGGACCTGAGCGACGCGCAGCGGAGCGTCGTGGACCTGCGGGTGGCGATCCGGCAGGGCACGCCCTCGCGGGTGGGGCTGGTCACGGTGATCGGCAACGACATCACCAAGACCCGCGTGGTGCTTCGCTTCGTGGAGCTGGAGCCCGACACGCCCGCCGACATCCACGAGCGGCGGCGGATCGAGGACTCCGACGGCGACCGAACCCAGCAGCAGCTGGAGCGCTCGCGTTTCTTTGGCCCGCTGGGCCGGCCCGACGTCCGCGTCGTGCTCCAGCCCGAGCGGGTGCCGGGCGATCCGTACCGCGACGTGCTGATCTCGGTGCAGGAGACGCGGACGGGCCAGTTCAATTTTGGCGCCGCGGTGAGCTCGGATACGGGCGTGTTCGGCCAGATCAGCCTGGTGGAGACCAACTTCGACATCACCGACGTGCCCGAGTCGGTGGACGAGTTGCTGGCGCGGCGGGCCTTCCGCGGCGGGGGGCAGACGCTCGCGCTGCGGGTCGAGCCCGGCAACGAGCGGCAGGAGTATTCGCTGCGGTTCACGGAGCCCTTCCTGCTGGAGACCAACACGAGCTTCTCGGCCGAGACGTTCATCCGCACGCGGGACTTCGACGACTTCGACCGCCAGCGGATCGGCGCGGGCGTAGGCGTGGGCCGGCGATTCGGCCAGCGGTGGCAGGGGACGTTGTCGCTCAGCGGCGAGCAGGTCACGATCAACGACATCCCGCCCGATCGGCCGGTGGACATCTTCGAGGCGGGCGGCACGTCGGTGCTGGATTCGATCGGCGTGTCGGTGAGCCGATCGACGCTGAACGATCCATTCCTGCCGACGCGGGGCACGCGGATCTCGCTGGGAGCCGACCAGGCGGGCGCTCTGGGCGGCGACTGGGAGTTCACGCGGCTGACGGCGCGGGGCGTGGTCTACGTGCCCATCCGCGAGGACTTCCTGGGGCGAGCGACGGTGGCCAACTTCTCGAGCCGGCTGGGCTACATCCCCCAGAGCACCAGCGCGGTGCCGGTCTTCGAGCGGTTCAACACGGGCGGGGCGGCCTTCCGCGGCTTCGACGTGCGGGGCATCGGGCCGGTGGGCATCCAGAACGACACGGGCGAGCTCGGCGGCGACCAGGTGGGCGGCAACTGGGAGCTGTTCTTCGGAGTCGAGATCCAGCAACCGTTCATCAACGAGAACCTGCGGCTGGTCGCCTTCGTCGACAGCGGCACCATCCTGGAGGAGCCCGGGCTCCAGGACTACCGCGTTTCGGTGGGCTTCGGCTTCCGGGTGATCATCCCGCAGCTGACGCCCGTGCCGCTGGCCTTCGACTTCGGCTTCCCCATCCGGGACGAACCCGAGGACGACGAGCGGCTGTTCACGTTCACGGTCGAGGTGCCGTTCTAGGGGATGTTTGAGCGCTCCGTCGCGGCCCCCCGGCCGCGCACTCGCTCTCGTACGGCCTCTCCGGAGTGAATCCGACGGGCCTCAACGCACGCACACGCGATACCTGGATCGAGTCTGCTCTAGTACGCCGGTCCGGGCGTGGCCGGCGCACGTCCATGACCGGGCGTTGGCGTGGGCGTTTGCTATGCTTGGCCCCATGCCCGCCGCCGATCGCCCGGTCTGGTTGAAGACGATCACCGAGCCGCGGAAGACGCTGTTCTACGGGCGGTTCTACGCGCACTCGAAGCTCGCGGCGTCCCGCGGCGAGTACTGCTGCTACCCGATGGTTCCCGAGCGGCCGCACCTGGGCTGGAAGCTGGCGCGGCTGTGCGGATTGCGGCTCACCAACCGGCCATCGTCGGCGACGCGGATCGCCCAGGCCTTCTGCAGCCACACGCAGTTCGAGCTCCCGCCGCAGCCGGATCTGCCCGCGGGGGTCCGCGTGCTCAACGAGCGGTGCCTCGACGTCAGCAAGGTCCGCGTGGAGGCGGCGCACTCCGAAGCGTTCGGCTACGGCATGGCGGTGGATCCGCGGACGCACGAGGGCGCGATGGTCGAGAAGGGCGACGAGAACGCCGCCCACGACGGTCGCGTGCTGCAAGGCCCGATCCAGGATCCGAAGCCCGGCAGCGTCTACCAGGTCGAGATCGACAACCGGGCGGACGCCATCGACGGCCGGCCCGTCCGCGAGCCGATGGTGGTCGATATGCGGGTGATGGTGGTGGGCGACGAGCTGCCGGTGGGCTTCCGCAAGTACCGGCTGGAGTCGGAGCGCTTCCTCAACACCAACGAGCACGCGAGCTGGCATGAGGTCGGCGAGCTGCTCGACGACGCGGAGCAGTCGCAGGTCCTCGCCTTCGCGGGGGCGATGGGGCTCGATCTGGGCGAGATCGACGTGCTTCGCGATCGCACCAGCGGCCGGATCTACGCCATCGACGTCAATCCGACGCCGCACAGCCCGCCGGGCGTGCTCGAGGGCCCCATCGTGGCGTACTCCCTCATGAAGCGCGCCGCGGCGGCGTTCGAGCGGCAGTGGCTCTAGCCTGCGGACGACGCGTCCCGTGAAGCCGGGGCCTCACGCATCCGCAGCGCCGATGCCGCACGAAGGAGGATCACGCATGGGACTCGATCGCTACGTCACGCTCGGCCGCAGCGGCCTGAGGGTCAGCCCGCTCTGCCTGGGCACGATGACCTTCGGCGAGGAATGGGGCTGGGGCTGCGACGTCGAGACGTCGGTGAAGATCATCGATCGCTACATCGAGCGGGGCGGCAACTTCCTCGATACCGCCAACATGTACACCAAGGGCCACAGCGAGGTCATCATCGGCGACTACTTCGCAACCGGACCCGGCAAGGGCCGGCGGGACCGCGCCGTCCTCGCGACGAAGTTCCTGGGCAACGCCTATCCGGGCGACCCCAATGGCGGTGGCGCCAGCCGGAAGACGATCTACGAGAGCTGCGAGCAGAGCTTGCGGCGGCTGCAGACCGACTACATCGACCTGTACTGGATGCACTTCTGGGACAAGCACACGCCCATCGACGAGACGATGCGGGCGCTCGACGACCTGGTGCGGGCCGGCAAGGTTCGGTACGTCGGCTTCTCGGATACGCCGGCGTGGAAGGCCGTGCAGGGCCAGTTCGAGGCGATCTTCCGCGGCTGGAGCCCGGCCATCGCGCTGCAGATCGAGTACTCGCTGCTCGAGCGGACGGTCGAGCACGACTTGATGCCGATGGCCCGCGAGATGGGCCTTGGCGTCACGCCGTGGAGCCCGCTGAAGGGCGGCATCCTGACGGGCAAGTACACGCGCGAGGACATCCCCGAGCAGGGCGAGGGCCGCTACGACGAGAAGAGCAAGCACCTCAACGAGCGGACGTTTGCGATCGTCGATGCGCTCCGGGAGATCGCGGCGGCCCATCACGCGTCGCCCGCACAGGTGGCGCTCAAGTGGGCGCAGGACCGCGCGGGGGTGGCCTCGACCATCATCGGCGCCCGCAAGATGGAGCAGCTCGAGGACAACCTCAAGGCCCTCGACGTCGAGCTGACCGACGACCAGACTGCGCGGCTCGACGAGCTGAGCGCGCCCTCGCCGGTCTTCCCGCACTTCTTCCTGGACAACCTGGCGCCGGCGATCCAGAACGGCACGACGGTCAACGGCGTCCAGAGCGAGCCGTGGCCGCTCGCGCCCAAGGACGATGAGGAGCGGTGGTAGGGCTACGCGATCCTCGCCGGTCGCGCGTTGGCCTCGCGGACCATGCCGGGGATCAGGAACGCATCGACGATGGTGCCGATGAGGAAGAGGCCCGCCGTCAGGAACCAGATGATGCCCGTGATCCACCTGCCCATGTACATGCGATGGAGTCCCGCGAACCCGAAGAAGCTGGCGGCCCACAGCAGGTAGGCCAGGTTGATGTTGGTCACGTGCATTCCCCCATCGTGGAACTCTCGTACATGGCATGAGAACGCCCCGCGGCTGGCGGGGCGCTCACATGAGTCATTGGGTTTTGTGCGATCGAGTTGTCGCTCAGCGACGCCGGCGGGCGGCGGCGAGGCCGCCGAGACCCAGCAGCGCCAGCGTGGCGGGCGCGGGCACGATGGCGATGCCGCGGGTGTCGACGTCGTCGACCAGCAGCGTCAGGCCCGTGCCGTCGAGCTCAACCTGGCTGATGCGGCCGAGGTCGCTGCCGCGGTTCTCGTCGAAGACGAGGCGATCGTTGAATGGGTCGTACTGGATCTCCTCGGGCTCGTCGAGGCCGTCGACCAGCACGCGGATGGAATCGAACGCGCCGGCGCCGTCGAGGGTGAGCTCGTAGATGGCGCCCGCGTCGCGATCGGTGAGGTACACGAGGCCGGTGCTGGGATTGACCGTCACGCCCGCGGTGTCGAGCAGCGGGTCGGCCAGGCCGGTGACAGCGGTATCGCCGAGATCGACGATCAGCGACTGGCTGCCGGACAGCGAGCCGTCGATGTCGATGCGGAAGAGGGCCGACGCGGTGCCGAGCTCACCCGGGCCGACGACCGCGCCGCTGCCGTTGGGGCTGGGCACGAGGTAGCCGGTGCCGGCGGGATCGGGCGCGAGCCGCGCGGCGCCCTGGTAGCGGGGCCTGGGGATCGACAGGTCCTCTTCGAAGATGGTGCTGACGGTGCCGCCCGGGGTGATGCCCAGGATGCCGTCGACGCTCGTGGCGCCGGGGGATACCGGGTTGTTGATGGTGATGAAGTTGCCGCGGCCGGCGTCCCACTGCACGCCGATGGGGTTCTCGATGGGCAGGCCCGTCGAGACGGGCGCGATCGTCGCGGCGCCGAAGGGATCGCTCAGGCGGAAGAAGCCGCTGGTGAGCGTGGGGTCGGCGTTCGCTGCTCCGTCGGCGAAGAAGAAGTCGCCGCCGACGAGCACGATGCCGGCCAGCCGAGCGCCGGGGTTGGCCGAGGCGGCCAGGGTGCCGCCGCTACCGCCGATGAACGAATCGATGGTGGCGTCCCGCTCGTTGGTGTACACGATGTCGGACAGCTGGGCCGTGGTCGTCGCGGCTGCGGCGGCGACGATCGTCGCGGTGAGGGCGTGGGTCTTCATCTGATGTATCTCCTCTTCCCCGAGGTGCGTCGGGCGGGTCCGCGCTGCGGCTTGCCCCGCGCACGGGTTGGGTCCTCTCGCAAATTCTACAGCGGCCGGCGTTGGCGACCGAGTAAATTTACCCGGATTCACACCGGCCGGTTCCGCGCGGGCTCCGCGGCACGGCTACGAGCGCTGGAAGGCGGATGGTGCCCGCGTACAATTTGCTGTGCTTGGGGATTAGTGTAATGGCAGCACAGGTGATTCTGGTTCATCTAGTCCAGGTTCGAATCCCGGATCCCCAGTTTGTCCACAACGCCCGCTGATCGATCTGGCCTCGTAAGCGATTGATCCAGCCAGACTTCGCGTCGGCGTTCACGCCCATATCAGCGGTTGTGCATGGCGCTCGGCCCGCGAACGCTCCGGCAATCTACAGGATATCCCTATCGAGCAGCCGGCGCTGGGCGTTGCCCATCGGTAGCGTGGCGAGCGTGCGCTCGTCGGCCCACTGCGCGGTCACGCCGTGGCGGCGGCGGGCCGCTCGGACGCGGCCGGCGTGCACGGGTCGGGCCTCCCACACGGCCGCCCGCACCGCTCGGTGGCTCGTCTCGATGTCCACCGCCCTCGACCGCGTCGACACGTCGACGAGGCCCTCGAGGCCCAGCGCTCGCAGCGTCGCGGCGACCGCCGGCGGGCGACGGCCGGAGCGCTCCACCGCGGGCGGCTGCCAGAGCCCGGCCCACAGGCCGCGGTCGGGCCTGGGCTCGAGCAGCACCCGGCCCCGGCGGTCGCGGACGAGCAGCGCGGTCATGGCCACGTCTCGGCGGGCGGGCCTGGGCTTGGGCAGCGGGATGGCATCGGCGAGACCATCGCGATGGGCGACGCACCAGCGGCGGAGCGGGCAGCCGTCGCAGCCGGGCGACTTGGGCGTGCAACGCGTCGCGCCGGCCTCCATCAGCCCCTCGTTGAATCGACCGGCGTCTCGGGCCGCGTTGGCGAGCGCCGCCGCGCGATCCCACGCCCACGCGATGCCCTCGGCGTCGGCGGCGTGCGTGCGGACGCCGTGCAGCCGGAGGAGCACCCGCGTGATGTTGCCGTCGACGATGGGCTCGCGCTGGCCAAACACGATCGACGCGACGGCGCCGCCGGTGTAGCGGCCGACGCCGGGCAGCGCGAGCAACTCGTCGAGCGTGTCGGGCACGCGGCCGGCGTGCCGCTCGACGATGGATGTCGCGCAGGCATGCAGCAGCCTCGCGCGGCGGTAGTAGCCCAGGCCCGCCCAGAGCTCCAGCACGCGATCCACCGGCGCGGCTGCCATGGCCGCGGGCGTGGGGAAGGCCGCGACGAATTGGGCGAAGCGGGGCGCCACGCGGGCGACCTGGGTCTGCTGGAGCAGCAGTTCGCTCATGAGCGAGAGCCAGGGATCGCGGGGCGTGGTCCGCCAGGGCAGCGCGCGGGCCGACGACGCGAACCAGCGCTCCACCGCGTCTGCCACGGCGCGATCGCTGGGTGTGCTCGTGGGGGGCATGCCGGTGTGGGGCCCGCGGGCGGGAGGAGCGCTAGGCATCGCGATCGGCGGGCTCGCCGGCCGCTCCCGCGTGGGCCTCGATGGCCGCCCGGGCCCGGGGCTTGATCGCCTTCCAGGCCGCGGCGGGCGCCTTGCACAGGCTCACGAATTCCTCGTGGATCAGCACCACCCGCACGCCATCGATGGCGAACAGGGCGGCGGCGAGGGGGTCGGCGCTCGCGAGGCCGGCGCCGGTCGGCGGGTGGCGGTAGGACCTGGGCGCGGCGGGGATCGCGCCCTCGAGCACGATCTTGATGGCGTTTGGATTCGGGGTGGACTCGAAGCCGATGACGCGGACCATGCCGCTGCGAGGCTAGGTGGACCGCTCGCGTAGAGTGGCGTCGGTGTCGCAGGGGTCGGGTGTTCTTGCGGCCCATGGATCGAGCACCCTCGGCCCGCAACGGGGTCCCGCCGCGTGGAATTGATGCAGGCCATCCAGGACGCTCTGGACCGCATGGGCGGCTACGAGTGGTGGGAGGTCTTCGCCGAGATCGCGATCATCGCGATGGTGGTGTGGGTGGTGCTCCGCTTCGTGGAGGGCACCCGCGCGGCGGGCGTGCTCAAGGGCCTGCTCGCGCTGGTGCTCCTGGGCATGGCGGCGCGGCTGTTCCTCACGCTGGTGGGCCGCGAGGAGACCTTCGAGCGGCTGGGCTACCTGCTGGACCGCGCGGGCGTGGTCGTCGCCATCGCGCTGGTGGTCGTGTTCCAGCCCGAGCTGCGGCGGGCGCTGACGCGGCTGGGCGAGGCGCCCATCTTCCGGTCGACGCCGGGCGAGATTGCGCAGGTGATCTCGGCCATCGTCGATGCGTGCACCTACTTCCAGAAGGCCAAGTTCGGGGCGCTCATCGTCGTCGAGCGGCGGACGCCCCTGGGCGGCCTGGCGGAGGGCGGCACGCGGCTGGGGGCGGCGGCATCGGCGCGGCTGCTGCAGACGATCTTCTTTCCGGGCACGGCGCTGCACGATCTGGCGGTCATCATCAAGGGGCCCATCGTGCACGCGGCGGGCGTGCAGCTACCCCTGGCCAGCGCGGCCGAGATGCCCGACCCCGGCTTTGGTGCGCGGCACCGCGCGGCGGTGGGCATCAGCCGAGACTGCGACGCGCTGGTGGTCATCGTCAGCGAGGAGAGCGGCGGCATCCGCATCGCCGAGCGGGGCCGGCTGACCGAACCGATGACGCCCGACGAGCTGCGGGAGGCGCTGTTCCGCGGCCTGACCCGCGAGCCGCCCGAGCGGCCCAAGTCGGCCGAAGAGGAACGCAGCGAGCGGCCGCTGGCCGCGCAGCCAGTGGAGGCCGACGATGTCCAGGGCACGGCCTAGCCGCGCATCGATCATCCGGGCGATCATCGTGGTGGGTCTCTCGGTGGTGCTGTGGACCTTCGCCGAGGCGCGGAGCCTGACGACGGTGTCGCGCACGGTCACGCTGCGGCTCGCCGCCCCGCCCGGCTCGGCGCTGGACGCGTGGGTGCCCGAGAACGACTCGCGGACGGCCACGGTGACGCTGCGGATGGAGGGCTCCCGCGCGGCGCTGGGTCGCATGGCGCAGCGGCTGGGCGAGCCCATCGAGCTGGTCGTCGGCGACGATCTGGTGGCCGACGTGGGCCGCAACCCGCTGGTGCTCCGCGACGTGCTCCGCGACCACGCCGTGTTTGCTCGGTCGGCGGTGGGCGTGCTCGAGGTGACGCCGCCGTCCCTGGAGGTCGAGGTCGACGAGATCGAGGAGCGGACGCTGCCCGTGGAGGTGCTGGTGAGCGACGTCGAGCTGGCGGTGCCGCCGGCGGCGACGCCATCGGTTGTGCGGGTCCGCGGGCCGCGATCCCGGCTGGCCGGCCCGGGCGTGGCGACGATTACGACGCAGGTCGAGGGCGGCCGCGTCGGCTCGATCCGCGGCGGCGGGCGGGTCGAGCTGGCCGAGCTGCCGTTGCAGATCCCCTCGCAGTGGCAGAGCGAGCTGATCTCGATCGAGCCGACGGCCATCGATGCCACGCTGACGCTGCGGGACACCATCGAGTCCTACGAGATCCCCAGCGTGCCGGTGCTGGTGCGGCTGTCGTCCTCGCAGCTCGAGCAGTGGGCGGTGCGGATCGAGCCCGCCGACGCGTACCTGCGGAACGTGACCATCCGCGGCCCCAGCGAACTGGTGGCGGCGGTCCGCGAGGGCCAGCTGCCGGTGGCGGCCTACCTGCCGCTCGAACAGGTCGAACTGGTGGAGGGGCCGGCGGAGTTCACGGCCCGCTTCGACGACTGGACCCGCGGCCGGGGCTCCGACCTGGAGTTCCTCACCGACGACTGGACGGTGCCGGTGGTGGTCGAGCCGGCGCCCCGGACGGCACCCGATCCCGAGCCCGGGGCGTAGCGCAACGCGGATTCTCTCCGATGGCGAGTCAGTCCGGCTGGGCTAGAGGCTGCTGGTCCCGTGCGGACTCGCCGTCCTCGTCCAGCATCTCATCGACTTGGTCTTCTTCGTTCTCTCTGGCTTCGTCGGCCTTGTCCTTCGCCACGTCCTGGGCATCCTGGACGACGAGCGCCAGCGCGGTCTGGAACGAGCCGAGGCTGTGGTACTTCAGCGCGTCGTCGACGGCCTGCGCCGCCGAGTACTGGTCGATGGCGAGGCGCTGCTTCTTGGCGATGAGCGCCGCCTGCACTTCGCGTTCGGCCCGCACGCGGCTGATCATGACCTCGGGCAGGTTGTCGGCGTAGATCTCCTCGGCCACCAGTGACTTGGCGCCGAGCACGCCGGTGGCGATGGCGCTGAAGATCTGGCTGGTCGCGTTGGTCACGATGGCGCCGGCCGTCGTGAAGCCGATGGCCGTGAGGCCCAGGGCCGAATTCACGGTGTCCTGGGTCTGGAAGACGTCGTTGAAGTGCCGCTCGACGGATTCCTCCGAGAGCGCCATGAGCTTGGACTGCAGCAGGTTGCGGGCCTCCTTGCGGGCGTCGTCCTGGCTGTCGTCCATCGTGAAGTCGGCGGCGAAGGCGAACAGCACGACGGGATCGTCCGCGCCGTGCAGCTTCACCGCGTAGGTCTCGGGGTTGATCTTGCCGCCCCGCACGCGGTCGGCCCGCTCGGTGGTGGTGATCGGGTCGGCGATGTACCAGGCCGCCTTGTCGTTGCTGGCGCAGCCGGCCAGGGCGGCGAGGGCGAGCAGGACCGCGACGCCCGGCGCGGCGAGGGACAGACGCGTGGCGAGGGCTTGGAGGGCGGCCTGTCCCGGGGCGTGCATCGCGGCCTCCCGTCGCGCGGGCCCGGCCCCGGTACGCGGGGCCGAGGGGGTGCGAACGGGCCGAGTATACCGGCGATGCCCGCTGCCGCAATCCCTATCTGGAGCCACGCCCGGCGTGATCCGGCGGGCTGGCGGAGGAGGAATCGCGGGCCCTGGCGGCGGATATCCGCGGGCCTTCCTCCTACCCTTGGCACCCGCCGCAGCTCTCTTCGGCGAGCACGGGCGGCAGCCGATGGCAGCGGGTGGCGGCCTCGGCACCGATCACGACTCTTGGACGCGTCGGCCCGGCTCCGGGCCCGGCCTGGAAGGACACTCCGTTGAAGATCCGAACCGACGAGATCGCCAGCGTCATCCGCACCGAGCTCGAGCAGTACGCCAACGAGCTGGAGGTCTCCGAGGTCGGCCGGGTGGTCGAGGTCGGCGACGGCATCGCCCGCGTGTACGGCCTGGCCAACGCGATGGCCGGCGAGCTGCTGGAGTTCCAGACCGCCGAGGGCAGCGTCATGGGCCAGGTCATGAACCTGGAGATGGACACCGTCGGCGCGGTCATCTACGGCGACTACCTCGCGGTGAAGGAGGGCGACCTGGTCAAGAGCACGGGCCGCCTGCTCGAGGTGCCGGTGGGCGAGGGACTGCTGGGCCGCGTGGTCGATCCGCTGGGTCGCGCTCTGGATGACGGCCCCGCGATCGAGGCGGCGGAGTACCGCAAGGTCGACATCATCGCGCCGGGCATCGCCGACCGCCAGCCGGTGCATGAGCCGCTGCAGTTCGGCATCAAGGCCGTCGACGCGATGATCCCGGTGGGCCGGGGCCAGCGCGAGCTGATCATCGGCGACCGCAAGACGGGCAAGACCGCGGTTGCCATCGATGCGATCATCAACCAGAAGCAGTACTGGGGCACGCCCGAGGCGGTGGTGTGCATCTATGTCGCGGTCGGCCAGAAGGAGTCGACCGTCGCCGGCGTGGTCGAGACGCTCAAGCAGAACGGCGCGATGGACTACACCATCGTGGTCAACGCGGCGTCGTCGGACCCCGCCCCGATGCAGTACGTGGCGCCCTACGCCGGCTGCGCCATGGGCGAGTACTTCATGTGGCAGGGCAAGCAGGGCAAGACGCCCAAGCACGCGCTGCTCGTCTACGACGACCTGAGCAAGCAGGCCGTCGCCTACCGCCAGCTCTCGCTGCTGCTCAAGCGTCCTCCGGGTCGCGAGGCCTACCCCGGCGACGTCTTCTACCTCCACAGCCGCCTGCTGGAGCGGGCCACCAAGCTCAGCGATGAGAACGGCGGCGGCTCGCTGACCGCCCTGCCGATCATCGAGACGCAGGAAGGCGACGTGTCGGCCTACATCCCCACCAACGTGATCTCGATCACCGATGGCCAGATCTACCTCGAGCCCGAGCTGTTCTTCTCGGGCGTGCGGCCGGCCATCAACGTGGGCATCTCGGTGAGCCGCGTGGGCGGCAGCGCCCAGGTGAAGGCGATGAAGAAGATCGCCGGCTCGCTCCGCCTCGACCTCGCCGCGTTCCGCGAGCTGGAGGCCTTCGCGCAGCTGGGCACCGAGCTCGATGCCGCCACGCAGAAGCAGCTCGATCGCGGCGCCCGGATGGTCGAGCTGCTCAAGCAGCCGCAGTACACGCCCTACCACGTGGTCGACCAGATCATCTCGATCTTCGCGGGCACCAAGGGCCACCTCGACGAGATCGACATCGCCGACGTGCCGCAATTCGAGCGGGACCTGCTCGAGGCCTTCCAGACCAGCTACAAGCACATCTGGGACAAGATCGACGACAGCCGCGCCCTCACCGACGAGATCAACGACGATCTGACCAAGGCCCTGGGCGACTTCGCCAAGGACTGGGTCCGCCGCAAGAAGAGCGGCCAGCCCGCCGAGTCGCAGGCCGTCGGCGTCTAGCGGCGATTCCTGGGATCGGCACGCACAGGACCAGCCCCCGCCCGATCCAGGCGGGGGCTTATTGCTCGGCGTTTGGAACTATTATCGGACCATAGACTGGCGCGGACGCGCACTGCCGGATCCCCGGAAGCGGGGTATGCTCGGATCATGCTGCGCGTGCGTGCCGTCCTGCTGGCGTGTTGTTCGTTCGCCGCCCCCGCGGCCGGACAGGCCGAATACGCACTGGTCGAGCTCGCCGATCTGCCCGGCGGTGCGAACCAATCCCTCGCGCTGCAGGTCGACGACGGCGGCATCGTCGCGGGCCAGGTCTCGGGCGCCGATGGCCTGCGTGCGGCCATCTGGGACGAGAGCGGCGTGCCGATGGTGCTCGGCACGCTGCCGGGCGGGGTCTCGAGCAGCGGCTTTGCGATCGTGGACGGCATGGTCGCGGGCCAGAGCACGGCGGCGTGCGGCGAGACCAGCGGCTTCGTGTGGACGGCGTCGGGCGGCATGGTCGCCGTGGGCCCGGAGGGCTGCACGTTCAGCCGCGCCGAGAGCATCAACGCGGCCGGCCAGACGCTCGTCAAGGTTGGTCCGTCGCGCGAAGCGTTCGTCTGGCCCGAGCCGGGCGGCGCCGGTGCGCCACGGCCGCTGGAGACCTGGGGCGGGGCCGTATCCACCTCGCGTGTGCTGCCCGACGGCGGGGTGGTTGGCGGCGCGGGGCGGCACCCGCTGGGCGGCATCGTGATCCGCGCCGTCGAGTGGCGGGCCGACGGCACGACGCGGGTGTTTCCGCGGCTCGATGACGCGGCACCGGGCGCCGACACGGTGCACGCAAGGACAGACGCGGGGCTCTACGTGGGGCTCGCCTCGGTTGGTTCCATCACGAGGGCGGCCATCTGGGATGGCGCCGGAACGGTCCTGGACGCCGGCGCGGGACTGGGCGACGGCGTGTCGTCGGCGCTGCTCGACGCGAACGAATCGGGCGTAGCCGTCGGCCGGAGCGCCGTTGGCGCGATCCGCTGGGATGGCGTGAATGGCGCGGTGCCGCTGCTGGATCTCGTCGATACCTCGGGCGATGGGTGGGAGCTGACCAACGCGCTGTCCATCAACGAACGGGGCTGGATCTGCGGCAATGGCCGCAGCCCGGCCGGGGGCAGCCGCGGCTTCCTGCTCATCCCGATCGCCGAGGGCTGTCCGGCGGATCTCGACGGCGACGGCGAGTTGACGATCTTCGACTTCCTGGCGTTCCAGAATCTCTTCGACGCGGGGGCGGCGGCGGCCGACCTCGACGGCGACGGCTCGCTCACGCTGTTCGATTTCCTGGCGTTCCAGAACCTGTTCGACGCGGGCTGCCCGTAGCGGCAGCACGCCGCACCGCAATACCTAGGCGAGTTCGCAGCCGACGAGCTGGTATCGACCACCGGCGAGCCCGAGGCGTCGCGGAACGTCGCACCGCGCGTACAGCAGCCTGTTGCGTGTTCGCGAACCGGGCTCGTACGAGCCGGCGGGGTCGTTCGCGGTCGCGGGGCGCACGACGACCGACAGCGATGGCCCATCGCACGCGATGACGCCCCGGGCCGGACCGCGGGTGCAACGCTCCGCCACGAAGTCGGCGTCCGGTTGTTCGCCCGAGGGATTCTCGTAGGGCACCTCGATGCCCGCAATCGTCAGGCGGGCCGTTGCGCCGCGGTGGACCTCGAAGCACATCTCGACCACCGGGTCCAGGCCCGCGACGGACTCGGCGAGCAGCGACCGCAGGGCGGACGGCAGCGCATCGGACGCCACGCTCCACCGCACCAGCACGGCGCGGGCATCGGCCGCCCTCCAGGTCTCGGCGGACGCGACTCCGGGGATGGGCACGCTGGCGGTCGACATCAGGACACCTTCGCCAGGAGGGTGGCGGCCGCGCGGAGGCCCTGGCCCGATGGGCTCGCGAACCGCTGGCCCAGGCGGTCGACCGTGCCGAAGAAGTCGACCAGCGCGTCGATGCGGCCCTGGTAGTCGGCGGTGGTCTGCGCGTCGCCGGTCTCGTCGTTGCGATCGCGGATGTCGTTGAGCTGCGCGATGAGGGGCTCGACCTCGCGCTTGAGCCGTTCGCGCACGATGGCGCGGAACATGGCCCAGATGTCCTGCTCCGCCAGGAAGTACTCCTTGCGATCGCCGCGCTTGTGGGCCTTGCTGACGATGCCCCACTCGAGCAACGCCCGCAGCGACATGCTGGCGTTGCCCCGCGAGATCTGGAGCCGATCCATCACGTCGTCGGTGCACAGCGCCTCGCCGGTGATGTAGAGCAGGGCATGCACCTCGGCCATGGTGCGGCTGATGCCCCAGGCGCTGCTCATCTGCCCCCAGGCGGCGATGAATTCGTCCTGGGCGCCCCCGGTCGGGGCGTGGTCGCGGGTGTCCACCTTCATGCCGTGAGTATCGCGAGCCGGCGGCCCGGATTCAAGCAATACTTTCAGTATTGTTTGAAAATTCTGATTCCGAACACCGCCGGTGCGGTCGGGCGGGCCCCTAGGCCGCGAGGGGCGTCAGCAGGACATCCGATATCCCCAGGCCGCCCAGCAGCACGCTGATGACGCCGTTGAGCGTGAAGAAGGCCATGGGGATGCCGGCTTGCCCCCGCCGGACGAGGACGGCGTGCTCCCAGGCGAGCAACGCGACGGTCGCGAGCACGCCGAGCAGGAAGAGCACGCCGAAGCGGGGCTCGATCGCTAGGGCGATCACCAGGCACGCGACGGCGGCGGCGTGCATGCCGCGGCTGATCCAGGCCGCCCCTCGCCAGCCGAACCGGGCAGGGATGCTGTTGAGGCCCGCGCGTCGGTCGTGCTCGAGGTCCTGCAGGGCGTAGATGACGTCGAAGCCGCCGACCCACAGCACGACCATGCTCGCGATGGCCCAGAGCGCGGGCATGGCGAGGGACCCGATGCCGCCGATGGCGATGGCGGCGGCAAGCGGGCTGGCGGCAAGCGCCCCGCCGAGGAACGCGTGGCACAGCCAGGTGAAGCGTTTGGTATACGCGTAGAAGGCGATCCACAGCAGTACCGGCACGCCGAGCGCGAGGGGCCACCAGTTCGCGAAGAGCACGCCGAAGAGGCCGCAGGCCGCCAGGAACACGCCCGCCGACGCGAACAGGGCAACGCCGCCGGCGCGGAGCGACACCCGCCCCGAGGCGAGCGGGCGGCCCCGGGTCCTGGGGTTGGCGGCGTCCAGCGTGCGGTCTGCGAGTCGGTTGGCGAGCATGGCCCAGGTGCGGGCGGCCACCATGCACGCGAGGATCAGCGCGAGCTGGCCGGCGAACGTCTGCCAGCGGATGCCGCCCGCGGACGCGCCGGCCGCCAGGACGGCCGCGAGCAGCGCGAAGGGCAGCGCGAACACCGAGTGGGCGATCTTGATGTCGCCGGCGAGCAGCCGCGCGGCCTGCATGCCACCGGCGGGTTGGAGCGGTGCGGCCTCCATGCCCAATTGATAGCACGGCCGATGGCTGACGCCGGCTCTCGGGGGGTTGCCGGAGGCGCGCAGGAAAGCACGCGAGCCCCGGGCGGGGCTCGCGTGCGTGCATGTGTCAGGCATTGTGCCGCCGTCTCGGGGGCGGCGTCTGGCCGCTAGTAGCAGCCGGCCGTAAATGCGTTCTGGTAGGCCAGGAAGTCGAAGACGTCGAAGCGAGTGTCGCTGTTGAAGTCGGCCCGGGGGTCGCCCAGGTCGAAGAAGGTCTGGAAGCCCAGGAAGTCGAAGATGTTCAGCGCGCCGTCGCTGTTGAGATCGGCGCGGCAGAACTCGTCGATGACGACGCTATCGACGAACCACACGTCGGCGATGTCGGTGCCGACGGCGGTCAGCCGCAGGCGGAACTGGTTGCCCACGCCGGTGAGCGGCACCTCGAACTCGTGCTGCACGTACTGGTCCTGGGTCGTGCCGTCCGAGACGATCGAGCCGAACTCCTCCCAGGTGCCCGAGAAGGTGGAGAAGTACTCGACGCGGAGCGACTTGCCGGCCTCGACGAAGCGGGCCTGCGTCCAGAACTTGACGTAGGTGGGCGCGACGCCGGGCGCGGGCACGTCCAGGTCCACGGTCGACAGCGTGCCGTCGGGCCGGAAGCCCAGCGCATTGGGCGAGGAGATCGGGTTCACGACGGCCGAGGAGACGAAGACCTCGGAGGCGTCGGTCCAGAGCATGGGGTCGAGGTCGTCCGAGGCGTCGAAGCCGTCCTCGAAGGGCAGCGCGAGCGGATCTGGGATCACGACGAGCGGATCGATGCAGGGCACCCGCTCGAGGAAGCTGCGAATGGTGGCCTTCGAGGCGTTGCCGAAGCGGAAGATGTCGCCCGAGCAGCCGCCGATGCCGGCGCACATGATTCTGCAGTCGCCGCCCGAGCAGTGCGGGGCGCTGCAGTTGTGGCCGATCTCGTGGGCGTGCACCGCGACGCGGGCCGCGACGCTCAGGTTGCGGTACTGGTTGACGTTGTAGCCGTTGGTGGTGCTGCACAGGCCGCTGAGATAGGCCACGCCCAGCACGCCGCCGGCGAAGTCCCGGCCGCTCATCAGCGAGGCGGTATCGCGGACGATGCTGCCCTTGGTCGACCGCCAGTGGTTGCGCATCTGGCCCAGCAGGCCGCCGCCATCGCTGGTGGTGTAGGGGTCGGACGAGCTATCGCGGACGATCACCGTGCCCAGCTGGATGACGGTGTCGACGTCCCGCTCGTAGATCCTCGAGACGGCATTGACCTGGTTCTCGATGGCGGCGATGACCGCCGGCTCGGACGAGCCGAGCAGCTGGTAGAACTCGAAGTCGGTGTCGACGGCGAGGTCGAGCACGAGGGTCTCGTCGACGCCCGGCGCATCGGGCTGGCCCATGTGCTGCAGCGCCGCGAAGGGATCATCGGGCGTGCCGCACACGCCGCCGATGAGATCGAGCGAGATGTCGTCCACGCGGCGGTGCACGACGTGCAGGTCGTCGGCGGCGCCATCGACGCGCTCGCGGAGCGGCTGGACGATCCAGTCGTTGTCCTCGCCCTCGCCCGTGTAGATCTCGGCGGTCAGCCCGTCGCGGAAGAAGCCGGCGACGACGGTGCTGGACTCCATGCCGACCACGCGGCCGCGGTAGGTCGTGGGCGCGGGCGCGACGACCCGCTTGAGCGAGCCGTCGGGCTGGGGGATGAGCACCTCGAAGTCCGGCGTGCGGACCGAGTGCGGGGTGAGGATGAGCGTGGCCGGCTCGGCGCCGAGCATGACGGTGGTGCGCAGCGAGCCGTCCTGGCCGCGGACCACGTCCAGCCGCTCGATGGTGTGGGACACCAGGTCGTCGAACACGATGGGCGATTGCGGGCCGTCCTGTGCCAGCAGGGGCTGCGCGAACGCCGCGGCGGCGGCAACGGCGAGCCCCGCGGCCAGGCCGCGTACGAGGGAACGTGAAAGCATGGCGTCGACCTCCCCAGGTCTTGGGCGGCGGGCCGCCCGGATGGTGTGATTCGCCGGCCCTAGCGTGACCCGTACGAATCCGTGCCGAGGCAGCGGCACCGAGACTCTGTCCGGGATGGCTAGGTCGGCGGGATCCGGGCCGTTACGGCTCGTCCCGCGGGCCCAATGTACCGCGCCGCGACCGCGGCACAACCCCATGTCCTTCGTCGGGGCACGAGAAGGGGATGCACGCCACGAGAGGCGTCCTATAAGCGATACGCTGGCGTGCATGACGCAGACCAACCAGGACAGGCTTAGGGAACTCCTAAGGGTCACCGCGCAGCCCGCGATCACGATCGTGACCGACGAGGAGGCCCACGCGCTCGAGCTAGTCCGCGACGCCGCCGCCGACCTGGGCATGCCCTGCCATCGCTGGTCGGCCACGACTGGCCTGCAGGACGCGGACGTCGAGGACCTCCCCGTGGCGGTGGACACCGAGCGGGCCGAGCACGCCCTTCGGAAGGTCGCCAGCGAGCACCTGGGCGGGGTGCACGTGTTCCTGGATCTGGGCCCGCACCTGGAGGACGCCAAGACCGCTCGGGCCATGCGGGAGGCGCTCTTCCGCGCAGCCCAGCGCGTGCAGAAGCTCGTGCTGATCGATCACCAGCCCATCGCGTCGGCCGCGGTGCGCCCCTACGCGGCTCCCTTCGAGCTGCACCCGCCGGACCTCGACGAGATCGAGCGGCTGGTGCGCGGCGAGCTTCGGGCGCACCATCTGAATACGCCCATCGAGATCGACGTGAAGCGGAGCGAGTGGGAGGCGATGGTCCGCAACCTCCGCGGGCTGACGCGGCGGCAGATCCGCAACATCGCGGCCGAGATCATCCGCGCCGACCGCCGCTTCGATGCCGACGACCTGCCGCACGTCATCGCCAGCAAGCGGGAGTATGTGCGGGCCGACGGGCTGCTCGAGTTCGTCGAGGCACCCACGACCCTCGACGACATCGGCGGGCTGGCCAACCTGAAGACGTGGCTGGCGAGCCGGGTGCTCACCAGCGAGGCCGAGGCAGAGGCGCACGGGCTGGAGGCACCCCGCGGCGTGCTCATGCTGGGGGTGCAGGGCGCGGGCAAGAGCCTGTGCGCCAAGGCCATCAGTGCCGCGTGGAAGCGGCCGCTGCTGCGGCTGGACCCGACGGTGCTCTACGACCGCTTCATCGGCGAGAGCGAGCACCGGCTCCGCAAGGCGCTGCACCAGGCCGAACTGATGGCGCCGATCATCCTGTGGATCGACGAGATCGAGAAGGGCTTCGCGTCGGCGGGATCGACGGGCTCGGACGGAGGCCTGAGCCGCCGGATGTTCGGCAGCCTGCTGACGTGGATGCAGGAGCACAGCGAGCCGGTGTTCATCGTCGCGACGGCCAACGACATCGAGAGCCTGCCGCCCGAGCTGATGCGCAAGGGCCGCTTCGACGAGATCTTCTTCGTTGATCTGCCGGGTGTCGACGCCCGGGAGGCGATCCTGCGGATCCACCTGCGAAAGCGCCGGCTCGACCCGGCGGACTTCGACCTCGATCGATTGATCGAGATCACCGAGGGCTACAGCGGTGCCGAGATCGAGCAGGGCATCATCAGCGCTCGGCATGAGGCCTTTGCGCACCAGCGCGAGGTGACCACGGATTCGCTGGCGACCATCCTGGAGGCGAGCCCGCCGCTGAGCGTGACGATGGCCGAACGCATTGCCGAGCTGCGCCGGTGGGCGCAGGGACGATGTATGCCGGCGGGGTGAGCTAGCTGGTTGCCGCGGACGGCTGCTCGTCCGGATCCTCGACCTGGGCGCGGAGCAACTCGGCGTATCGGCCCTCTCGGGCGATCAGTTCGTCGTGGCTACCCATCTCTAGGATGCCGCCGCCCTGCAGCACCACGATGGTGTCGGCGTGGCGGATGGTGCTCAGCCGGTGTGCGATGACGAAGGTCGTTCGCTCGTGGGTCAGCTCCCGCAGGGCCCGCTGGATGAACCGCTCGCTCTCGGTGTCGAGGTTGCTCGTGGCCTCGTCGAGGATGAGCACGGTCGGGTCGGCGAGCACGGCGCGGGCGATCGCGATCCGCTGCTTCTGCCCGCCGCTGAGCCGCACGCCCCGCTCGCCGACGATTGTGTCGTAGCCCTTGGGCAGGGTCTCGATGAACTCGTCGGCGTAGGCGATGCGGGCGGCGCGGCGGATGTCGTCCTCGCTCGCCCACCGGCGGGCGTAGGCGATGTTGTCCCGCACCGGCCCATCGAAGAGGAACACCTCCTGCTCGACGACGCCCAGCAGCGCGCGGTAGCGGTCGACGTCGAGGTCCCGCAGGTCCATGCCGTCGAGCGTGATGCGGCCCCGCGTGGGGTCGTAGAAGCGGGCGACGAGGTTGCACAGCGTGGTCTTGCCCGCGCCGCTGCGGCCGACGAGCGCCACGGTCGAGCCCGCGGGCACGTCGAGCGTGACGCCCCGCAGCACCCAGTCGGTCTCCTCGGTCGCCTCGGACCTCCTCGAGGGGTAGGCGAACCACAGGTCCTCGATGGACACACGGCCCTGGACGGGCTCGGGCGGCATGACACCGGTTGCGCGGGAGTCGTCGAACTCGCGGTCCTCGTCGAGCAGGTCGAGCGTGCGGTCCAGTCCGGAGAGCGCGTTCTGGATCTGCGTCGCGCTGGCGGCGAGGGCCTCGATGGGCCCGAGCAGGTAGAGCACGTACACCGAGAACATCATGACGTCGCCGATGGTCATGTCGCTCGCGAGGACGCGGGAGCCGCCGTAGAGCAACACGCCGGCGGAGGCCGCGGGGATCATCACGGCCCACACGACCTCAAGCACCCGCGACCACCACCAGGCCCGCAGCTCCTGGCGGGCCATGAGGTGCACGCTGGCGGTAAAGCGGCCGGCCTCCTGCTGCTCGCGGTGGAAGCCGCGGACCACGCGGACGCCGCCGAAGCTCTCGGTGGCGTGGGCATCGATGTCGCTGCGGGTCTTGCGGACGTCGCGGTAGATGGGGCGGATGCGGCTGATCCAGGCGCGGTGCGTCACCCAGACGACGGGCAGGATCGCCAGCGAGCCGGCGAGCATCCGCCAGTCGACGATCGCCATCGCGAGCAGCGCGCCGAACAGCGAGATGATCGCCCGCCAGGGGTTGTAGATCATGCCAAACAGCAGCTCGGCCGCGGCGCCGGCGTCCTCGCGGAGGATGCTGGACACGCCGCCGCTGCGCATCGCCTGCACGCGGTGCAGCGGCAGGCGGGCGGCGTGCTCGAACACCCGCCGCCGCAGGTTGGCCTGGAGCTGCTTGGTCAGCTTGGTCATCTGCCAGCGGCCCCACAGGCCGAAGGCGACGGCGAGCACGCTGATGGCCATCATGCCCAGCGACAGCGCGAGCAGCGCCCGCCAGCGGAGGGCGGCCAGGTCCTCCGGAGCCAGTCGATCGATCGCCGACTGCGCGGCATCCCGCAGGCTGGCCGGCGCCAGGCCCGCGAGCCCGGGGTCGGTGCTCAGGATGTTGTCCAGCGCGATCTTGGTGCTGATGGGCAGCAGCAGGCCCAGCCCCGTCGCGATGGTCAGCGTGACCAGCGAGGCGGCGACGATCGCCCGCTTGCCGCGGAGCAATCGCCAGAACGAACCCGCCAGCTCGCCGAAGCCCCGGCTGCGTGCGGTCTTCTTGGCCAGCGGGTCGGCGTGCGGATCGTCCCTGCTCGGCAGCTTCTCGCGGCGGCGTTCCTTCTCGCGCGCGAGGTATCGCTGGTATCGCCGGCTGCTGACGTCGCGCTGCCTCGCCACCCGCAATGGTAACGGGCCGGCTCGCAAACCGACCGAACAGGCCGCGTACTGTTGGCGGAATCACCATCCGGCCGCCGCAATGCGGCCCAGGAGGTCGCCATGGCCGACGCCCCGCCCACCTCGCCCGGTCCCACGCCCACGCCGCGGAAGACGCGGGGCCTGGCGCTGCACTGGCAGATCCTCATCGGCCTGGGCCTGGGCATCGTCGTCGGCGTGATCGTCAACTTGGCGTGGGGGCCCGGCGCGTGGAACGGCCTGGGCGTGGAGGACCCCGGGGCGTTCCTGGCGAAGGAGAAGTCGCTCGTCCTGCCCGACGGGCAGACGATCGAGGGCATCGTGGCGGCGCTCCCCGAGGGCGAGCTGCGCGAGAGCCTCCAGGGCCGGCCGGCGTCGGATCTCACCAAGAGCGAGGCCGAGTCGATCGACCTGCGCTTCGTCAACCACGACGCGGGCTTCGGCGCCAACCTCGCGCGCTTCGTGCGCAACTTCAACGGCTTCATCGGCGACCTGTTCATGCGGTGCCTGCGGTTCATCGCGGTGCCCATCGTGCTCTTCAGCCTCATCGTCGGCGCCAGCAGCCTGAACGACATCGCCAAGCTCAGCCGCATCGGCGGCAAGACCATCGGCATCTACCTGGCGACGACGGCGCTGGCCATCACCGTGGGCCTCGTGGTCGCCAACGTCGTTCGGCCCGGCACGTTCGTGAATCAGGACACGCGTGATCGCCTCGTCGCGGACTACGAGGCCAACGCCGAGGGCCGGGTGGCGACGGCCCAGGAGCGGCGGGAGGGCATCACCGCCTGGGGCCAGCTCCTCAACCTGATCCCGACCAATCCGTTCGCCGCGCTATCGGAGGGCAGGATGCTCCAGGTCGTGGTGCTCGCGCTGCTCATCGGCATCGCGCTGAGCATGATCCCCGAGGCGCGGGCCGGCCCGGTCATCCGCTTCAGCGAGGGCATGACCGACACCATCATCAAGCTGGTCGAGCTGCTGATGAAGACCGCGCCCTACGCCGTCTTCGCGCTCATCGTGAAGGTCGTGGCCGACCTGGGGCTCGACGTGCTGGGCGCCCTCATCGTCTACAGCATCTGCGTCGTCGGCGGGCTGCTGGTGATGGCGCTGGGCGTGTACCCGCTGGTGCTCAAGATCTTCACGGGCGTGAACCCCGGGCGGTTCTACCGGGCCATCGCGCCCGCGCAGCTGCTGGCGTTCAGCAGCGCCAGCTCGGGCGCCACGCTGCCGGTGACGATGGAGTGCGTCGAGAAGCGGCTGGGCGTGAGCGAGGAGGTCACCAGCTTCGTGGTGCCGCTGGGCGCCACGATCAACATGGACGGCACCGCCCTCTACCAGGGCGTGGCGGCGCTGTTCATCGCCCAGCTGTTCAACATGAACCTGGACCTGGGCCAGCAGCTCACCATCGTGGGCACCACGACGCTGGCCTCCATCGGGACGGCGGCCGTCCCCGGGGCGGGCACCATCATGCTGGTGATCGTGCTGCAGAGCGTGGGCGTGCCGCTGGAGGGCATCGCCGCCATCCTGGGCGTCGACCGCCTGCTGGACATGTGCCGCACGAGCTGCAACGTCACGGGCGATGCGATGGTGGCGGCCGTCGTCGGCGGCACCGAGGGCGAGCTGGCGAGTGCCGACGAGGTAGAGAAACGGCAGGCGGAGGAGGAGCGGCGGGGGTTGGATGAGTGGCCGGGAAGGGACTAATTCCTAACTAACCACGTACAAATTGAGCTTGTCGATTCCAAGCGACGGATCCGACAGTCGCGCGCACGGCAGTTTTGATGCTACAGTCGCGCGGTGGAACCCGTGGTGGAACAAGCCTGCAGGGAACGCAGGCGGAGGCAACTCATGGAGTGGGTGGTTGGGCTCGATCACAGCGAGTTCACGTTCAAGCCGGGCGGAGCGAAGGGCCTTGTTCTCGCGGCGCTCGTTGTCGAACGCGCGCGTTTATCCGAGCTGGAAGATGACCTCGAACGCATAGCCATTGAGCAAACGGGGCATGGGCTCCCAATCAAGTTCAACATGGCGGATCCAAAGGTCTACGAGGCTGCCCAGTCCTTGGGCTTGGATTGGGAAGATTTCAAGGCCCGCACACGTGAGCGTGAGGCTCTTCGCGTAACGCACCTCCGTTGTCTCCAAGCAATGCGGGCTGCGGAAGCAAAGCTTGTCGTGAGCGTCAAGTCGGTAGTGTCCAAGGCAAAGGAGGAGCACTTCGACGGATCGTGGGAGTTGGCGTTCGAGAATCTGCTGCAGCGCATCGCTCAGTATGCTCGCGACGAGGCACCAGACCGTGTTGAGTTGATTTCTGACTGGCCACATAAAGAAGGCGCAGCTCGCAGATCGTTCAAGCGCGTCATGACGCCGATGTGGACCAATGGCACTGGACCTAGCGGAGCGATCTGCTTTGCCGGTTCGTTGCGGGACAACAATTTCGCTAGCAGCATCAGCTTCCAGGTCGTCGAGTCATCACGGCTCATTCAAGCCGTCGACGTGGCGGCGGGTTGCATCTCGCTGCCTTGTCGACGGAATGCGACGTCAGAGCCGACGTTCCATGAGGCCTGCCAACTCCTACGAGACTGGCCGAACAGGTACAACGGACGTGGGGTGGTGATTCCCAAGTCCGAACTCGCCCTCTTCGAGCGGCTAAGTACCGGGCTCGTTCGCATAGCCAACTCGGAAAAGCAGTTGGCTAGCTAGCCTACCACTCCGGCCCACCCGCATACCGCCCGTAGATATCCGCCATCGCCTGCACCATCTCGCCGAGCGTGGCGTTGGCGAGGGCGCCGTCGATGAGGTGGGGCATCACGTTCTCGCCCTGCTGGCAGGCGGTGCGGATGGCGTCCAGGGCGCGGTCGGTGGCGGCCTGGTCGCGGTTCTTCTTGAAGGCGGCCAGCCGCTCGAGCTGGGTCTCTTCGACCTCCGGGCCGATCTGGAGGATGTCGATCGGGCGGTCTTCTTCCTCGTCCACGTACTCGTTGACGCCGACGATGATGCGGTCGTGGGCCTCGCACTCCTCGCTGAAGCGGTAGGAGGCCTCGGCGATCTTGCGTCGGAAGTAGCCCTGGTGGATGCCCTCGACGACGCCGCCGTAGCCACCGGTGGGTTGGCCATCGGCCATGCCCTTCCAGGCGCCGCCGGCCATGTCGTCGATCTCCTGGATGTAGCCCAGGGCCTCCTTCTCGACCTCGTCGGTGAGGGCCTCGACGAAGTAGCTGCCACCCAGCGGATCGACGGTGCGGGTGACGCCGGTCTCGTGGGCGAGGATCTGCTGGGTGCGGAGCGCGACGGTGACGGCCTGCTCGGTGGGCAGGCCGAGGGTCTCGTCCATGCTGTCGGTGTGCAGGCTCTGGCAGCCGCCCAGCACGCCGGCCATGGCCTGGTAGGCGACGCGGACGATGTTGTTGAGGGGCTGCTGCTCGGTGAGGCTGCAGCCGGCGGTCTGCACGTGGGTCTTCATGAACCAGCTGCGCTCGTTCTTGGCGCCGTAGCGGTCGCGCATCATGCGGGCCCAGATGCGGCGGGCGGCGCGGAGCTTGCAGACCTCCTCGAAGAACTCGTTGTGGCTGTTGAAGAAGAACGACAGCCGCGGCGCGAACTGATCGATGTCCAGCCCGCGGAGCAGGCAGGCCTCGACGTACTCCATGCCGTCGCGGAGGGTGAAGGCGAGCTCCTGCGGCCCGGTGCTGCCGGCCTCGCGGATGTGGTAGCCGCTGATGCTCACCGAGTTCCACTTGGGCATGTGCTTGCTCTGGAACTCGATGGTGTCGACGACCAGCTTCACGCTTGGCTCGGGGGGATAGATGAACTCGTTCTGGGCGTGGAACTCCTTGAGGATGTCGTTCTGGAGGGTGCCGCCGAGGTCGGCGATCGCGAAGCCGCGCTGCTTGGCCATCGCGAGGTACATGGCCCAGATGACGCAGGCCGGCCCGTTGATGGTCTGGCTGACGGTGACCTCGTCGATGGGGATGTCGGCGTAGAGGCGGTGCATGTCCTCGATGGTGTCGATGGCCACGCCGCACTTGCCGACCTCGCCGACGCTGAGCGCGTCGTCGCTGTCGCGGCCCATGAGCGTGGGCAGGTCGAAGGCGGTGGACAGCCCGGTGTTGGCCTTGGTCTTGGTGGTCTTGCCGGCCCGCAGCAGGTACTTGAAGCGGGCGTTGGTGTCGTCGGCCGACCCGAAGCCCGCGAACTGCCGCATGGTCCACAGCCGGCTGCGGTAGCCCTGCGGGTAGAGGCCCCGCGTGTAGGGGAACTGGCCCGGGGCGGCGATGTCGCGGTCGAAGTTGTGGATCGACGCCGGCGGGTTGTCGGGCCCGTAGGTCGCGTCCAGGGCGATGCCCGAGATGGTGACGGCCCCGGGATCCACCTGGCCATCGCTGGTGAGGCCGGGACCGGTGAACGTGGATGTACCGCTGGTGCTGGTCGGGGTCATGTTCGGCTCCTGCTGGGCAGATCTGCCGGCGCGCAGCCACCGTGCCGGCATTCCCATTATACGAGCCGCGTGCGGGCCCCCGGCGGCCGGCCCATGCGGGCGATCCCCCGCAACCCCGAGTCGATCGGGGACTATCACGTTCAAGACTAGATGAGACTGAGCCGCCAAAGCCGGTGCACGGACGGGTGGCGGGTGATCGAATCGCGGGAAACACGGGCCGACCGCCTGCCGAAGGCGGGACGCTCCGGGCTCCGGCTCAAGAAGAACGGGGAGGAACCGATGACGGCCCTTCGAACGAAGACTCGGCTGACGGCCTGCGGGATCGCGGTGGCCCTGTGCACCCACTCGCTGGCCCAGACGACGAGCGTGCGGTGCGCGGATCGCGACTTCTTGGGGTCCGCGGACTCCTCGTTCATCGCGCGTCACGTCGAGCGCGATGGCGGCTTCGCATTCGTGAGTTCTTCGCCCTTCAGGAGCCAGATCGTGGTCTTCGACGTCGTCGATCCCCTCGCGCCCGAGGAGATCTCGTCGTTCTCGGTGCCGGGCGAGGCGCAGCGATTCGCGATCCGCGGGACCACGCTATACGCCGCAGCCGGACCAAGCGGGCTGCGGATCTACGACATCGAGGATCCGCGCAGCGTCGTCGAGATCGGCTCGTTCTCCGATGCCGGCTTCGGCTTCGCGGTCGACGTGGTCGACGATCTCGCGTACATCGCTGCCGGCAATGCGGGGCTGCAGATCGTCGAGCTCGACCTGCCGCGGCCATTCCGCGTCGGCCTTGCGAACACGCCGGGCGAGGCTCGCGACGTGATCGTGCGCGATGGCTTCGCGTTCATCGCGGATGGCGCGGCCGGCCTGAGCGTGGTCGACGTCCGCGAGCCAGCAAGCCCCGAGCTCCTTGCCACCGTGGACACGCCTGGGCTCGCCCGAGGGATCGCCATGAGCGGGGACTTCGCATTCGTGGCGGATGGCCGCGAGCCCTTCGAGAGTGGCGGGGGCGTCCAGATCTTCGATGTCCGCGATCCGTCGGCGCCGGGACTCGTGGCGTCGTACGCCCCGGATGCAACCGCGATCGATGTGCGCATAGAGGGCAGCACGCTCTACGTCGCCGCGCAACCGGGTCGGGTGGACGTGGTCGACATAGCCGACCCCGCGGCGCCGCGGACCGTCGGCCGGTACGGCACGCCGTCGGGCATCGGAGCCATCGACGTCGACGATGGCATCGTAACGATCGCCGACTCGGCGAACGACCTGCGGCTCCTTGATGCACGTGATCCGGCCGGCACTCCGGTGCTCGGCACGGCCGGGTTCGGCGACGACACGCTGTTCGACATCGCCATCGATGGCGACACGGGCTACACGGTGTTCCGGACCGGGGGCGTCCAGGATACCGGCATCCGCGTCGTCGATCTGTCCGATCCGGCCCGGCCCGCCTCCATCGCGACGCTTCCGCTGGCTGATCTCTTCGGCGGAGTCGCCCTCGATGGCGCCATGCTCTTTGCCACTTCTGGTGCGGATGCACCGTCGATCGTTGCGATCTCCGTCGCAGACCCGACCGACCCGCGGGTGGTCGGCACGACGCCGCTCGCCGATCCCGTCCTGGAGGTCGCGGCCCGCGATGGGCTCGTGTTCGCACCGAGCACCAGCGAGGGACTGGTCGTCTACGACGCCACCGACCCCGGAGCCCTGGTTGAGATCGCCACGCTCGACGTTGGGCCGGCCAATCGCGTCGCCCTCGGAAGCGGCGTTGCATACGTGAAGGTCGGCAGCTCGTTCGACGACGCGCGCATCGTGGCGGTCGACGTGTCCGACCCGGCGTCGCCAGCGGTGCTGAGCGAGGTGACCGTCAACGGCTTCGTGAACGACCTCGAGATCATCGGGCCGGGCGTGCTCGCGACGGTGGGGGACGACTTCTCGATCATCGACGCCACCGACGTGGAATCGCTGGCCGTCGCCGGCACCATCGACCAGCCCGCGGGCAGCTTCCTGGACCTGAGTCGCCAGGTCGGGGTGCTGCTCGCGTCGGGCAACGGCGCCAGCGTGTACGACATCCACGATCCGTTTGCGCCCAAGCCAGTCGGTCGCGTCGCGATCCAGAGCACGAGCAGCGTGGGCTTCCTGGGCGACTCCGGCGTTATCACGACGCAGGACGGCCAGCTCGTGACGTTTAATCTGGCGGACTGCTGCCCGGCCGATCTGGATGGCGACGGCGAGCTCACGCTGTTCGATTTGCTGGCCTTCCAGAATGCGTTCGATGCCGGTGACCCGATCGCCGACTTCGACGGCGACGGCCTGCTGACCTTCTTCGACTTCCTCGCATTCCAGAACGCCTTCGACGCGGGCTGCTAGCGCACGCAGGTGCCGCCGCAAGCGGCGGGGCGGCGGCGGTGCTTGCGTCCGAGCGAGCGATCATTCGTCGTCGGCATCGACGATCTTCCTTCGGAGGAAGTCGATCATGAGCGTGGCGATGAGGTCGCCGTCCTCCTCGAGGGCGAAGTGGCCCGTGTCGAGGATGTGCAGCTCGACGTCCTCGAGGTCGCGCTGGTAGGGGTACGCGCCCTCGGCGGGGAAGATGAAATCGCCCTCGCCCCAGGTAATCAGCGCGGGCGGCTGGTGCTCGCGGAACAGACGCTGCCACTCGGGGTAGCGCTCGACGTTGGTGCGGTAGTCGTAGAAGTAGTCGAGCTGGATCTCGTCGTTGCCCGGACGATCGAGCTTGGGCTGGATGTGGTTCCAGTTGTCGGGGCTGATCACCTCGGGCGTGCGCGCGCCGGTGTAGAACTGCCATTTGGTGGCCTCGAGCGTGAGCAGGCCGCGGAGGGCGTCTCGGTTCTCCTGGGTCGGATCGGCCCAGTACGCCTTGATCGGCTCCCAGAAGTCGCGGAGGCCCTCGTCGTAGGCGTTGCCATTCTGGATGATGAACGACTGCACGGCCTCGGGGTTGCGCTCGAAGAGCCTGTATCCCACGGGCGCGCCGTAGTCCATGAGGTATACGCTGAATCGCTCGACGCCGAGTTGCTCGAGGAGCTTCTCGACGATGGCCGCGGCGTTCGCGAACGTGTAGTCGTACTCGTCGCGGCCGGGCGTGGCGCTCTCGCCGTAGCCCGGGTAGTCGGGCGCGATCACGCGGAATTCGCCCGCGAGCCTGGGGATCAGGTCGCGGTACATGTGGCTCGACGTCGGGAAGCCGTGCAGCAGCAGCACGACGGGCGCGTCGGCCGGGCCCGCCTCGCGGTAGAAGATGTCCAGCCCGTTGATCTGCATCGTGCGGTGATAGACGCGCGGCTCGGCGGCGGTGGTCGCGGCGGATGCCGTATCGGCAGAGGTGCCGGTGCCCGTCGAGGCAGCGGCATCGCCCGCCCGGGCCGTGCCGGCAACCAGCGTGAGGGCGGCGGCAAGCGCAAGAGCGCGGGCCAGTGTGCGTGCGTTGCGGATCATCGTTCGGTCTCCTGCGTGCGTGGTGCGTGGAGCACTCACTCGGTTGGGCTCAATAACATGTATCTACATCTAAATGCCCGCGGCGGCGTGTCGGCCGAGACGGGCTGCTCCGGGGGCGGTCAGGTCGTGTTCAGTGCTCCGGCCGCGGACCGCAGCGCCGCGGACAGGTCCTCGCCCAGGCGGGCGGCGATCGTCCGCTGGGCCCGCCTCCAGTGCGGGAGCGCATCGCCCAGCACGGTGCGGCCGCCGGCGCTCAGGGCGTAGCGAACGACCCGCTGGTCGTCGGCGTCGGCCTCGCGGCGGACCAGCCCGCGATCGGCGAGCCGCTCCAGGTTGCGGGACAGCGTGGTCTGGTCCGTCATCGTTGCCTCGGCGAGCTCGGATTGGGTCGGCCAGCCGAGCGCCGCGAGGTACACCAGGAGCGTCACCTGCGTCGACCGCAGGCCGAGATCGCGGAGGCCCTCGTCGAACGTGGAGGCGATCACCCGGTCCACCAGCCGCACCGCCGTGGCGAGGCAGCCATCGAACTCGGCGGCGAGGGCCAGGTCGTCGGTGGTGGGTTGCGTGGTCATCCTGCTCTCCATGGCTGAGTCGGGTTCGTCCGGAGGGGCAAACACATGCATGTGCATGCATATTCGCCGGCGCGGCGCATTCGTTCGCCCATGCGTTGCCCGACCGCAACGTGTTGCGTGGGGGCGTCGCCCGGAGCCAACGTTCACGGGGTCGATAACCCCCGGGCCGGATTCGGCAGCCCGCCGGAGGCATCCCAGGGGCGTGGCGGGCCGGTTTGGCATCGGGGTTGAACCTGTTGAGGTGCCGCTCGTCGGCAACACATCCACAGAGAGGAGTCCCCCGTGAAGAACATGCTCCGAGTGTCCGAGAACGGCAAGCGGATCGCCTTCCTCACCGTGCTGAGCTTCATCGCCCTGATGTAGGCCCCGACCCCGCTCGCGATGCGGAACCGCACGGCGGCGTAGTCGATCCGGCTCGCCCGCGACCAAAGAAGCCGTCGCACAATAGCACAGCAGCCCGAGCACGCGCCCGGGCTGCTGTTGGTTCGCATGGACTTCGTCCGGCCGGACGGGGCGGGCAGGACGCTCAGCCGTCGCCGAGTCAGCTGCCGCCGAGGTTGATCTTGTTGGTCCCCATGGCGTCGTGGTCGTCCATGCCGCCGCGGGTGGGCATGTCGACGTCGGCGGAGTAGCTCCCGTCGCCGGCGTCGCCCCACTGGGCCCGCTTGAGGCTCAGGCCGATCTTGCGATCGTTGATGTCGACGCGGAGGATCTTGACGTCCACCTCGTCGCCGGCCTTGACGACCTCCTGCGGGTCCTCGACCTTGTGGTCGGCCAGTTCGGAGATGTGCAGCAGTCCCTCGAGCTCGTCCTCGAGCTCGACGAAGACACCGAAGTTGGTGATCTTGGTGACCTTGCCGCGGACGACCATGCCCGGCTGGTAGGCGCCCGGGATGGCGCTGAGCCAGGGATCCTCGGTGAGCTGCTTGACGCCCAGGCTGATCCGCTGCTTCTCCTGGTCGACGTCGAGCACGACGCATTGCACGTTGTCGCCCTTGGCGACCACCTCGTTGGGGTGGGTCACCTTCTTGGTCCAGCTCATGTCGCTGACGTGCAGCAGGCCGTCGATGCCCGGCTCGATCTCGACGAAGGCGCCGTAGTTGGCCAGGTTGCGGACGGTGCCCTCGATGACGGTGCCGGGGGGGTACTTCTCGGCCACCAGCTCCCAGGGGTTCACCTCGGTCTGCTTCATGCCGAGGCTGATCTCCTGCTTGTTCTTGTCGATCTCGAGGATGACCACGTCGACCTCGTCGCCGGGGTTGACCACCTCCGAGGGGTGGTTGACGCGGCGGGTCCAGCTCATCTCGGAGATGTGCACCAGGCCCTCGATGCCGTCCTCGAGGCGGACGAAGGCGCCGTAGGACATGATGTTGACGACCTCGCCGCGGACGCGGGAGTTGACGGGGTACTTGGCCTCGATGGCCTCCCAGGGGCTGGCGTCCTTCTGCTTGAGGCCCAGCGCGATCTTCTCCTTCTGGAGATCGATCGACAGCACCTTGACCTCGACCTCGTCGTCGACCTTGACCATCTCGCTGGGGTGGTTGACGCGGCTCCAGGACATGTCGGTGATGTGCAGCAGGCCGTCGATGCCGCCCAGATCGATGAAGGCGCCGAAGTCGGCAATGTTCTTGACCACGCCCTTGATGAGCTGGCCCTCCTCGAGGGTCTCCAGCAGCCGCTTCTTGGCGGCGTCGCGCTCCTTCTCGATCAGCTTGCGGCGGCTGATGACGATGTTGCGGCGATCGGTATCGATCTTGAGCACCATCGCTCGGATCGAGCGGCCCACGAAGTCCCGCACGTCGTGCGGGCGGCGGACATCGACCTGGCTGGCGGGCAGGAACACCGGCACGCCGATGTCGACCAGCAGACCACCCTTGATCTGCTTCATCACCCGGCCCTCGACGATGTCGTCCTCCTTGGTGCTGTCGACGATGCGGTTCCAGGCGATCTGGCGGTCGGCCTGCCGCTTGGACACCTCGACGACGCCGTTCTGGCCCTCGAGGCTCTTGAGCAGAACGTCGACGGAGTCGCCGATCTTGGGCTCCTGCTCGAACTCGTCTAGCGGGACCAGGCCCTCGCTCTTGAGGCCGACCTCGACGACCGCGTCGTCGCCGGCGATGCCGATGATGCGGCCCTTGATGATCTTGCCGGGTTCCAGATCGGCGATCTGGTCGTCGATCAGGCCGTCCATGTTGCCCTGGGCGACCTCGTCTCCGAGCGCGTCTCGGATCATCGCGTCCATGTCGGTGTCTTCGAGACCGAGGGAAGCGATCAGCGTTTCGTCCACCATGTGCGTGCGTCTCGTCGTGGCGTGCTCGCGGGATCGATCGGGGCCGCCGGCTCCCCGTCGGTCGGGCGACACGCCGCCGTGCCGAACGCCTGACGCGATCGGCCCGCCTCTCGGCGGCAGCGGTTCATGTTCGGTGTCCGGGGGCGCCACCACACGCCCAGACCGGCCCGGCGGATACGAAGAAGATACTAGGCCTTGCCCGGCTTACCAAGCCAATCGGGCGCCCCGCGTCGGATCGCGGCCGGACGTGCGGCTTCGCCCCCCCGGCCCGGGATATACGGACGCCCGGCGGCCTCGCTAATCGCGGATGCTCCGGCTAGCCTTGCTGTCTTCCCGCTCTGGGTGCCGTGGAGGGCGGCCCGGAGGGCGAAGCGGTCGCCGACGACCACGGCGCGTGCGGGCGCGCGGCACCCGCCGCGGATCGAGCGGTTCGCAAGATCGGCGGCCGTTCCGCCGACATGCCGTGGAGGCGGCGGCGAACGGACGGGCCGCCGGCTCGTACCTGGGCCAGCCGGGCGCGCGAGCGTCGCCGGCCGGCTCCGTCCACGAGCGGACGCAGACAACGGACGCAGCATGGCGGGCAACGCCCGCCCAGCGACAGCGAGGCAACGCAGGCCATGACGACGATCGCGACGCAGACGGAGGGGACCGCGGCCGATCCGGCCCGCGAGGACGAGCCACGCAACCCGGTGTTCGAGGAACTGGGCTTTCCCAAGGACCCCAACAACCTCTACACCCAGACCGTGGGCACCATGCTGCACGCGGCCGACATGCTCGACCAGCAGCACCGCGTCAAGATCATCCTGGCCCAGCCCAAGAACGAGCTGATGGTGCACTTCCCCGTCCGCCTCGAGGATGGGCACCACCACCTCTTCAAGGGCTATCGGGTGCAGCACAACAACGCGCTGGGCCCCTACAAGGGCGGCCTGCGATTCCACCCCGATGTCCACCTGGATGACGTCAAGGCGCTCGCGCTGCTCATGACGATGAAGTGCTCGCTGGCGCGGCTGCCCCTGGGCGGCGCCAAGGGCGGCGTGAAGTGCGACCCCCGCAAGCTGACGCCCGCGGAGATGGAGCGGGTCACCCGCCGCTTCACCAGCGCGATCATGAACGACATCGGGCCGGACTACGACATCCCGGCGCCCGACGTGGGCACCAACGCCCAGACGATGGCCTGGATCGCCGACACGTACCAGATGTCCAACAGCCGGACGGCCTACGAGGGCCTGCGGGTGGTCACGGGCAAGCCCGTGGAGGTCGGCGGGTCGGTGGGCCGCGAGAAGGCAACCGGCCAGGGCATCGCCGACGTGATGGCCGAGATCCTGCCGCAGATCAAGATCCCCATCCAGGGGCTGCGGTTCAGCATCCTGGGCTTCGGCAACGTGGGCTCGTGGTGCGCCCGCATCCTGCAGGACATGGGCGGCACGCTCGTCGCGACGATGGACCATACCGGGGCGCTGCGCAACGACGCGGGCATCGACGCCCACGCCCTGGCCGAGTACAGCTACCAGCACGGCGGCATCTCGGGCTTCGGCGAATCGACCGGCAGCGGCGGCGGCAAGGGCGCCGAGGCGGTCTCCAAGGAGGACTTCTACAGCACCCCGGTCGACGCGTTCATCCCCGCCGCCCTCGAGCAGATGATCGGCCCGCGGGAGGCCGAGATGCTCCAGTGCCGCGTGGTGGCCGAGGGCGCCAACGCCCCGTGTACGCCCGCGGCCGACCGCGTGCTGAACCGCCGGGGCATCGAGGTGCTGCCGGCCATCCTGTGCAACTCGGGCGGCGTAACGGTGAGCTACTTCGAGTGGGTGCAGAACAAGGCCTGCCAGATCTGGGACATCGAGACGGTGGACCGCGAGCTGAACAAGGTCATGTGCATGGCCGCCCGCCGCACGCTGCTGGCCCGCCAGCGGTACGAGTGCGACATGCGGACCGCAAGCTACCTGGCGGCCCTGGAGCACCTGGGCAAGGTCTACAAGACGCGGGGCATCTTCCCGTAAAAGGGTGCTGGCTCAATCCTCCGGCGCGTCGAGCAACCACTTCAGCAGCACGAACAACCCGGCCGCCGCGGTCCCGACCAGCAGAGCCCTGGCGATTTCTTCGCCCACGCGGCGTGCCCGCTGCTCGCTCGCTGACTCCACTTCCTCGATGAGGCGTTCCAGGATCTCGGCGGCCACCCCATCCACCGCCACCAGCTGGTCGTGATGGGCCTCCCATCGCCGGATCGTGCCGGGGTGCACCGCTAGCACCGCGGCGAACTGCGCCCCATCCAGGCCGAGTGCCCCACGAACAGCCCGGATCTGCGACCCCGAGACGTTGAACTTCAACGTTGCCTCGACTTGACTGGCCATTCTGCCGATGTCACAATTGTGACATCGGCCAGGTGGCGCGGGCTGCTTCTGGCAGACGTGCAGGAGAGCGCATGGGACGGCAGCTTCCCGAAACAGGCGACGTGGTCCGCGTGTGGACGGGCTGGTACTGGCACTACGCCATCTTCGTGGGGATGCTCGGTGGCGTTGCACCGGGGGTCGTCGAGCTGGCCAAGCCCCGCGAAGGGGGCCGAGTGCGGCGCGTGGCCTGGACGCAGTTCCTCGGCGGCCGCTCGTTTGCGGTCGTCACTCCGCCCGACGCGATGCCCGGACATTGTGTCGCCCGGCGTGCGTTGGCGGCCATCGGTCGGCGAGGGTACGACCTGCTGTTCTGGAATTGCGAGACGTTCGCCACGGAATGCGCGACGGGCCGTGGCCGAAGCGACCAGGTACGCGGCATCGCATCGCTCGCGCTGGTCACGGCATGCGTAGGGCTCGCGGCCCTCGCGGATCGACGACCGGCTCGCTAGACCGCGTCACGGATACGACTGCCGCGTCGGACGGACCATGACCTCGTTGACGTGCACGCCCGCGGGGTGCGCGCACACGAACAGGATGGTGCGGGCCACGTCCTCGGGCGTGAGCACCGGGCCGATCTCGTCCATGAACTCGCCGAAGGTGGCGCGGTCGTAGCCCGCGGCGTCCTGGAACTCGGTGGCGACCACGCCGGGCTCGATGGTCGTGACGCGGATGCCGCGGGGGCCGGCCTCGCGGCGGATGGCCTCGGCGATCATGTGGGCGGCGGCCTTGGCGGCGCCGTAGAAGCTGCTGAACGGCGACAGGTTCCGCCCCACGCTCGAGCCCAGCAGCACGACGTCCCGCGGCCGCACCGGCGGGCCCTTGTGCTCGCCCACGTCGGCCAGCATGCGGCGGACGGCGGCCCGCATCAGCCTCGCGGCAGCGGTGGTGTTGATGTCCAGGACCTCGTCCCACTCGTCGGCGTCGGAATCCAGCGGCGAGCCCTTCAGCCCCCGGCCCGCGTTGGCGACGACCAGATCGGCCTCCGCACCGGCGAGCTGCAGCGCCGCGTCGAGCATCTGGTGCACCAGCTCGGGCTCGGTGGCGTCGCCGGCGATGGGCCGCACCCGCTCGGGGGCCATCTCGACCAACTCGTCGAGCCGGCCGGCGCGGCGGGCGTTGACGATGACCGTGGCGCCTCCGTCGATCAGCGCGCGGGCGGTCGCCAGGCCGATGCCCGCGCTGGCGCCGGTGACGACGGCCACGCGGTCGGCGAAGGACGGTCGGAACCAATCGGCGGTGGCGGACGGTGCGTTCGTGGTAGTCATTTGGGAAGCCCCCTCGCTGAGGGGGCAGGCTATCCCGTGATGCGGGCCACGAAGCCGCCCACGCCGCCCCGCATCGAGTCGATCTCGTTGTTGAACCGCCGCTCGTTGATGTCCTCGGCGATGTTGGTGGCCAGATCGATGCGGAAGTGGCGGCGGGTCTCGGGGCGGTCGCGGGCCCCGGGGGGCACGCTGTAGCCCACGATGGCGCGCTGGCCGGGCGAGGTCTCGACCGGAGCCACCCAGGCCCCCGAGCCATCGGCCCGGACCACCCTGGGGCTGTCGGCGTCGCGGTCGTAGAGCACGACGGTGGCGCCGGGCAGCGAGCGGCCCTGGACGGTTTCGGTGCGGCGGGCGCTGATGAAGTTGCCGCTGAAGCCCAGCGACACGTCGCTCAGCGAGATCTGCAGCCGTCGCCCGGGCGCGATCTCGGTGCCCTGGAGCTTGTCCAGGTCGCGGTGCAGCGCGGGCAGGCTCTGGAAGCCGTCGACGACGATGGTTGCGGTGTAATCGCGGACCTCGACGCCGGCGATCTGGTCGACCACGGGATCGGTGGATTCGAACGTTGGTCGCAGGTCCAGCCGGTTGCGGACCTTGTGGTGCCCGATGACGGTGGGCCAGATCTGGTCCCACTCGCCGCGGGTCTCGCCGCCGACCGAGCCGGGCAGCACGACCGAGCGGACGTTGTTGAACTGGAGGGTGACGGGCAGCTCGGCCCTCCGCGCGCAGCCGGGTAGCGCCGCGGCGGCCACGATCGCGAGGACCAGCGCCGCCATCCGGACCACCGGGCCGCGGAGCCCCGCGAGCCCGATCGCCCTGGCGGTCGCCGCCCGGATGGACGATGGCACCGCGAGATAGAGGTCGGCGTGCCGGCGCATCGCCCGGTTATCGGCCAGGGTCGGCAGAATCGTCCAGACGGAGGGCGGATCGGCCGACGACGCCTCCACCGGCGTGCGGTGTTCGGCCGGCGGCGGCCGGCATTGCGATAATCGAGCCCCGCATCCGGATGGGCCGAACCCCCCCGGCATGCCGATCGTTGGAAGGGCCTCCGGGATCGAGGGCCCGCTCAGGCGCAGGAAAGGGCAGCGGATGGACACGACGGCGGCACGCGTGCGGAGGACGGGGCGATCGGTCGCCCTGGTGCTGGCCCTGGCCGGATGCGCCGCCGCGCTCGCCGCCTGCGGCTCGGGCCCATCGCCCAAGAAGCGGGTGCAATCGCGGGCCGCCACCGACGCGCTGGACAACGCCACCGCCCTCGCCGGCCTGGGCCGCGCCGAGGACGCGCTGGCCGAGTTCGAGCGGGCCATCGAGCTCAACCCGCTGCTGTCGGACGCGTACCTGGGCGCGGGCGACCAGCACCTGCTGCTGGGCAACCACGAGGACGCGCTGGCCGACTACCAGACCGCCACCGAGATCGAGCCCGAGGATCCCGACGCCCGCGTGAAGTACGGCCGCGTGCTGCAGATCCTCGGCCGCATCGGCCAGGCGATCGGCGCCTACCTCGCGGCCCTGGAGCTGGAGCCCAGCAACGTCGAGGCCAACATCAACCTCTCGGTCGCCTACATGCAGGCCGAGGAGCCGGGCCTCGCCGTCGACTACGCCGAGCGGGCCGTGCTGCTGGCGCCCCGGGACGCGGCCGCCCTGATCAACCTCGGGACCATTTACGCCGCCCTGGACGAGCACGACGACGCCGTCGACCAGTACCAGCAGGCCGCCGAGCTGGTCGACCCGATCCCGGCCGAGTTGCTCATTAATCTCGCCGAGAGCCTCCGCGCGCTGCGGCGGGACGCCGAGGTCGTCAACGTGCTCAGCCAGCTCGTGCGGACGCACCCGTCGGCCATCGCATGGGAGCGGCTGGGCAGCGCCCAGTTCCGGCTGCGCAACTATGACGAGGCGCTCGTCGGCTTCGAGACCGCGCTGCAGTACGACGAGGACCACTACCCCGCCCTCAACGGCCTGGGCGTCTACCTGCTCAACCAGTACCTGTGGAGCGACGAGACCAACGTTGCGGCCCGCGACGAGGGCCTGAAGCACCTCCGCCGCAGCCTGCAGCTCGAGCACCGCCAGCCGCCGATCCGGGAGTTGCTTGCGCGATTCCGATAGCACCCGTCCGGCATGAGTGCTGTCACAGTTCGCTGGCGGCGCCCTCGGCGGCGTCTACGACGTTGCGCAGCAGCATCGCCACGGTCATCGGGCCCACGCCGCCCGGCACCGGGCTGAGGTGGCCCGCGATCTGGCGGGCCTCGTCGAAGGCGACGTCGCCCACGGTCCGGGTCGTGCCGTCGTCGTTCGTCACGCGGTTGACGCCGACGTCGATCACGACGGCGCCGGGCTTGATCCAGTCGCCGCGGACCAGCTCGGGCACGCCGGCGGCGGCGACCAGCACGTCGGCGGTGCGTGCCAGCTCGGGCAGGTTCTTCGTGTGCTCGTTGCAGCTGATGACGGTGGCCTCGCGGCGCATCAGCAGGACGGCGATGGGCTTGCCGACCACGTCGCCCGCGCCCACCACCACGCAGCGGGCGCCCGCCAGCTCGATGCCCGTCGAGCGGATCATGCGGACCGCCGCCAGCGCCGTGCAGGGCGCCAGGCTCGACCGGCCGTACACGACGTTGCCGATGTTGGCGGGGTTGACGCCCTCGACGTCCTTGCGGGGGTCGATGCGGCGCTGCACCTCGTAGGCGTCCACGCCCTCGGGCAGCGGCAGGTGCACCATGATGGCGTGGCAATCGTCCTGGGTGTTGAGCAGCAGCACGCGGCCGGCGATGTCGTCGAACCCGGCCGACGCCGGCAGCGTGTGCAACCGGTAGTCGATCCCCAGCTCGCCGCAGGTGCTGCACTGGCTGTCGGCGTATTGCCTTGAGGCGTTGTCGCCGTCGTCGACCAGCACGGCGTCCAGCCGCACGGTGCGGCCCGCGGCGTGCGCGCGGCGGACGCGATCGGTGATCTCGTCGCGGTACCGGCCCGCCAGCTCCCGCCCGTCGATGATGGTCGCCTCCGCCACGCGGCATCGTACCTACGCTGGCTGCGCCATGGCCGACGAGCCCGAGCGCATCCAGGAGCTCCGCGACCTGCTCGCCCGGGCCAACCGCGCGTACTACGCCGACGCGGACCCGATCATGGGCGACGCCGAGTTCGATCGCCTGCTGGCCGAACTGGGCGAGCTCGAGTCGCGGCACCCCGAGCTGGCCGACCCCGCCAGCCCCACGGTGCGCGTCGGCGGCGAGCCCATCGAGGGCTTCGTCACCCGCGGCCATGCGCAGCCCATGCTGAGCATCGACAACACCTACAGCGAGGCGGACGTCCGCCGCTGGGTCGATCGCGTGGCCGAGAAGCTCGGCGGCGCACCCGAGGCCGATCGCTTCGTGTGCGATCCCAAGATCGACGGCGTGGCGATCAGCCTGCGGTACGAAGGCGGCGAGTTGCTCCACGCCCTCACCCGCGGCGACGGCACCCGGGGCGACGACGTCACCCACGCCGTGCGCACGGTGCGGGCGATCCCGCTGCGGCTTGCGGGCGACGCGCCGGCGGTGCTCGAGGTCCGCGGCGAGCTGTTCATACCCCTCTCGGAGTTCACGCGGATCAACAAGGAGCGCGAGGCCGCGGGCGAGCCACCGCTGATGAACCCCCGCAACGCGACGGCGGGCACGATCAAGATGCTCGACCCGTCGGTGGCGGCGCACCGCAGGCTGGGCTTCGTGGCGCACGGGCGGGGGGAGGTCGGCGACGGCTTCGCGGATTCGTTCTCGGGGTTCATGGAGCGCCTCGGTGGGCTGGGCGTGCCGTCCAGCCCGATGGCCACGACGGCGAGCGACGCGGAGGGCGTGCTGGAGGCCATCGAGGGCTTCGCCGAGCGTCGGCACGAGCTGGACTACCTGACCGACGGCATGGTGGTGCGGGTCAACCGCTTCGCGCAGCAGGCGACGCTGGGCGTCACGAGCAAGGCGCCGCGGTGGGCCATCGCGTACAAGTACGCCGCCGAGCGCGCGACGACGGTCGTGCTGGGCGTAGAGCACCAGGTCGGCAAGACGGGCAAGATCACGCCCCGGGCCACGATGGAGCCCGTGCTGCTGGCGGGCACGACGGTGCGGCACGCGACGCTGCACAACTACGGCCAGATCGCCCAGAAGGACATCCGTCTGGGCGACACCGTCGAGATCGAGAAGGCCGGCGAGATCATTCCGTACGTGCTGGGGGTGGTCACCAGCGAGCGGCCGAAGGGGGCGAGGCGGATCACGCCGCCCGCGCAATGCCCCGCGTGCGAGGGCGTAGTCGAGATCGAGCCGCCCGGCGCGGGGGGCGATCCGAAGTCCGAGACGACCCGCCGCTGCGTGAACCCCGAGTGCCCCGCGCAGCTCCGCGAGAAGCTGGTGTGGTTCGTCGGGCGGCGGCAGATGGACATCGACGGGCTGGGCGAGAAGACCATCGATCTGATCCGCGGCAGCGACATCCCGCTGGATGGCTTCGCCGACGTGTTCCGGCTGCGCGAGCACGCCGACGCGCTCCGCGAGCTGGACGGACTGGGTGAGCGATCGGTCGAGCTGATGCTCGCGGGCATCGAAGACGCCAAGGGCCGGGGACTGGCACGGGTGCTGGCGGGGCTTGGCATCCGCCATGTGGGCGAGAGCACGGCGCGGGCGCTCGCGCGGTTGTTCGCGGATCTCGGGGCGTTGCTCGACGTCGATGAGGAGATGCTGCGTCCCAAGACGCTGAACAAGTCCCGGGCGCGAGAGCTGGGGCTGCCCGAGGACCCCAAGGAGCGGGACGAGACCGGGCTGGGCGCGACCACGGCGCCGATCGTGCACGCGTACCTGCACTCCGAGGCGGCGACGCGGCTGTTCGACGAGCTCCGCGAGGTCGGCGTGGATCTGGCGAGCCGGGACTACGTCGATCCGGGGGCGCGCGGGGCCGAGGCCGGGGCGGACAATGCCTTCGCGGGGCGGACCTTCGTGATGACCGGCACGCTGGAGCGCTACGAGCGCAACGAGCTGAAGGACGTGCTGGAGGGCCTGGGCGCGAGGGTCACGGGGTCGGTGAGCAAGAACACCGACGTGGTCGTTGCGGGCGCCAAGGCGGGCAGCAAGCTGGCCAAGGCCGAGAGCCTTGGGCTGGAGGTGTGGGACGAGGCCCGGCTGCTCGAGGAGCTCCCCGCGGACGCCACGCCGTAGCTCAAGTGCGGCGGGCGATGGCCCGATAGCACTTCCCGGTGGGTGTGCTCGGTGCGGAGACGGTGCGCGGGCGGTGCGTGGAGGCGGCATGCAGAGCCTGGAATTCCGAGCCGAGCTGCGGGACGCCGATTCGGCCATCGCCGCCGTGCTGCACGCGGGGGCGACGCCGCTGATCACGCTGGTGCTGCGGGACACCTACTTCCGCGTGCCCAGCGGCGTATTCAAGCGTCGCGAGGCGGCCGATGAGCCCGTGGAGTACATCTTCTACGAGCGGCTGGATCGGCCACAGCCCCACCTGTGCCGGTACACGGTGTACGACGAGTCGCAGGCGCGTCTGCGGTTTGGGCGGAGCGATCCGCCGGTGTGGCGGGTCGTCGAGAAGACTCGCCGGGCCTTCATGCGGGGCAACGTGCGGATCCACTTCGACGCGATCGAGGACCTCGGTGAGTTCTGCGAGCTGGAGGCGCACGTAAGCCCCGCGCACAACGTGGCGCGGTGCCACGAGCGGATCCAGGAGCTGCGAACGGTGCTCGGGCCCACGCTGGGCGAACCGCTGACGGGCAGCTACGCCGACATGCTCGAGGCGCTCGAGCCCGACCGCACCGGCGTATAGGCCGATCTGGCAGAGCATGCGAACACACCCCGCGTGCATGCACCGTGGGGGCACGCACGTGGGGCGACTCGGATGGCCGTCGCGTCGCGGACGGCCTCGTAGAGAGAGAGTTAGAGCAGGGCGTTGCTAGCGGCGGCGGCGTGCGGCCAGCAGGCCGCCCATGCCGAGCAGCGCGAGCGAGGCCGGCGCGGGGATGACGCCCTCGACGAGGGCATCGCCGACGTCGGCGCCGGTCAGATCGCTGGCGGCCAGACCCTGGTCGACCAGGAAGGTCGCGAACTCGTTGGAGACCAGCAGGTCGGCCCCGATCTGCAGGCCGGTGTCGTCGGCGACGAGGTCGCTGGGCGTGCCGACATCGAAGAGGATGGCGGCGATGCCGGTGGTGCTCTCGACAAAGAAGCCGCTGCGGTCGCCGCCGACGCGGCCGGCATCGAAGCCGATGGTGAAGTTGCCGACCTCGACGGTGTCCATGTTGAAGAAGACCGAGCCGGTGTGCTCGATGGTGCCCGAGAAGTCGGCCAGGTCGGTGTCGTAGAGGAATGTGGTGGGCAGCGTGGCGGCGTCACGGGGGTTGATGCCGAACGCGACGCTATCGGCGCCCAGGGCGCCCGGGGCGATGACGTCGGACGAGACGCCCGAGAGGTCGAGGCTGGCGGCGGCCGAGAGCGTGCCCGTATCGAGCAGCACGCTGGTCTGGCCGCCCACGACGGCGAATTCCTGCGCAAGGGCGGTGCCGGCGGTCGCGGTGAGCGCGGCGGTGGCGAATGTGATCGATCTCATGTCTTCCTCACGTGGTGCGACGCGTGTTCTCTCGCCGGGTGCCGTGCGCGGCTCGCACCTGTAGTCCGCGCTCGCTCCCCGGTCTCTCCATCCAAGGGGTGGTTTCGTGCCGGTCGAATGGGCGGACGCAGCAACATCACGATCCGCGTAGAAAGGCACAATGCACACGGTGGAGCGGCATCGCAACCCGCGGGTTGCCGAGTGAGCGCTGCAGGGTTGTCGCCGATCAGCGGCGGGTGATCGAGCGCGAGAGAGAGAAAGAGTGGATTCTGGTGCATCTAGTGGGCGGATCGGCCGTGGCGAAGGCATCGGCGTCGGAATCCCCTCGCGGGGGGGTACCGCGCCGGCGTGGTTCGGACGTGCGCTCAACCGTTCCTCGGTAGCTGGTCGGATGATTGAACCTGCATAGAGGAGGGCGCGCGGTGTCGGCGGGGCTCGTGTGGTTCAAGCGGGACCTTCGGGTGGAGGACCACGAGCCGCTCGTGCGGGCGGCCGCGTCGGGCCCGGTGCTCGGGCTGTACGCCTACGAGCCGTGCGTGCTGGAGGCCGACGAGCACGATGCGCGGCACCTGGAGTTCGCGAACGACTGCCTGCGGGAACTACAGGAGGAGTTCGCCGCGTTGGGGTCGGTGCTGCTGATCCGCCGGGGCGATGCGGTGGACGTGCTCGAACGGCTGTGGAACGAGCACCGCTTCGAGCGGCTGTACAGCCATGAGGAGACCGGGCTGGCGGTGACGTACGACCGCGATCGGCGGGTCGCGGCGTGGTGCAGGCGGCGGGGCGTGGCCTGGCACGAGGTCGCGCAGCACGGCGTCGTGCGGGGTCTGAAGTCCCGGGATGGCTGGGCGAGGCAATGGGAGCGGCGGATGCGGGCGCCGGTGCTCGCGGCCCCCCGGTTGCTCGAGCCGTGGCCCAACGTCCATGGACTCCGGGCGGGCGGCATCGCGTCGGCGGGCGAGCTGGGCGTGCGGACGGAGTGCGAGACGCGAGGCGCGCAGCGGGGCGGGGCCGGCGAGGCGCGGTCGCTGCTGGCGAGCTTCCTGAGCGAGCGGGGCGAGACCTATCAGCGGAACATGTCCTCGCCGCTGGCGGGGTGGGATGCGTGCAGCCGGCTGAGCCCGCACCTGGCGTACGGCAGCCTGTCGGTGCGTGCGGCGTACCAGGCGGCGCGGAAGCGGGCCGACGAACTGCGGCGTGAGGGCGTCGGCGGCCGGTGGAGGGGATCGATCGCGAGCTTCGAGAAGCGGCTGCACTGGCACTGCCACTTCATCCAGAAGCTCGAGAGCGAGCCGGACATCGAGTTCCGCAACATGCACCGCGGCTACGACGGGCTGCGGACCGAGGACGAGGGCGCATGGAGCGACGACGAGCGGTTGCGCTTCGACGCGTGGGCCGAGGGCCGGACGGGTTACCCCTTCGCCGACGCGTGCATGCGGTGCCTGCGGACCACCGGTTGGATGAACTTCCGAATGCGATCGATGCTGGTGAGCGTCGCGGCGTATCACCTGTGGCTGCACTGGCGGCCGCTGGCGCGGCACCTTGGACGGCTGTTCGTCGACTTCGAACCGGGCATCCACTACAGCCAGGTGCAGATGCAGAGCGGCACCACGGGCATCAACACGGTGCGGATCTACAACCCCATCAAGCAGGGCCGCGACCAGGATCCCGGCGGCGTGTTCATCCGGCGGTGGGTGCCCGAGCTGGCCGATGTGGAGGGCGACGAGGTGCACGAGCCGTGGCGCGGGGGCTCGCTGTTCGGCTGGGTGCCGGGCGGGGGCTATCCGCGGCCGATCGTCGAGCACGCGGCGGCGTACCGCCAGGCGCAGCGGCGGATCTTCGCGGTGCGGAAGACGGCGGAGGCGCGATCGGAGGCAAAGCGGGTGTACGACCGGCACGGCAGCCGCAAGCGCGGCGCGTCCCGGTCGGCGGGCCGCTACCGCGGTGCGCCGGAGGATCGGGGCGTGGCGTAGCGAGGCATGGAGGCCGGCGTGCGCGGCACGGCTAGGTTGGCCCGTGGCGGCGGCGCCATCGGGATGGCGTCTCGCCGGTCATCCTCCGGAACGTACTCGTAAAGTGGCTGTGGCTGCTAAAGCCCGTGCGGAGGGCCGCGTGGGTGAGCGAGGCCCGCTGCTCGATCAGGTCCATGGCGGCGGCGATGCGCAGGCGCGTGAGGTAGGCGTGGATGGACGCGCCGGTCCAGAGCCGGAACACGCGGGCGAGGTGGTAGGGCGAGACGTCGAGGTCATCGGCGAGGCGATCGAGCGTGAGTCGCTCGGCCAGCCGCGTCGCCAGCAGCTCTTTGGCGTCCTCGGCGAGCCGACGGTGCGCGTCGCGGGTGGGCTCGCGGGCGGCCGAGAGCCGCCGCTGGCGCGGCGACCGGGCGGCACCGAGCACGCTGCGGAACATGGCGAAGACGTGCTCATCGTGCGCAACGGGAGCATCCGGGCTCTGCTCGACGCCGCGGGCGATGTCGTCGGCGAATCGGCGCTGCGCGGCGTAGAGGCTGGCCGGGCAGGCGACGTGCGTCACGGGCATCGGCCGCTGCGGGTCGCCGGCGTCCATGCCGAGGTCGCGGACGATCTCGAGCGCCACGGCGGGCGAGACGCTGTACCACTCGCAGCGGTCGCCGCGGCCCGAGATGGCCTCGCGGGCGTAGGGCTGGTGGGCGTTGTACACCATCACGGTGTTGGCGTCGGCAACGATGGCCTCGGCATCGGGATGGAGGATGCGGACCGGCTCGCGGGGGAAGACGATGGTCGGCCGGGCGATGGCTCCAGCGACCCCGAAGTCCGGGGCGTCCACGGGCAGGCGGAAGCGGCCGTGCGACCAGCGCGCCGACTCCACCCGCAGGCGGTTGTGGTCCGCCGGTGGCTGCGGCGTCTCCTGGTTGGTTGCTCCGCGGCGCGCTGTCCGCATGCAAGGCCTCCCCGCATGCTGCTACCGGCTCCGCCGAGCAGGGTTTCGATAGCCCGCGGCCTGGTGTTCCGGCAGAATGGTCGCACGCGGCCCATGGCGGGCCACGGCGCAAGGAGCCCATCCATGACCGTCCCATATCCCAGGATCGCCGGCTGCATCCCGGCGGCCGCGTTCGCCGCGATCGCCGCCGGCCCGACAGCAACCGCCCAGGCCCAGTTCGCCGAGCCGGGCGTCGTCGTCCATCAGCGATTCGCGGGCGAGGGCCGCTTCGGCTGGGCGGTATCGCCCCTGGCAGACATCGACGGCGATGGCGCAATGGAGGCCATCAACTGCGCACCCTTCGCGGGTGGCACGCCGGGCGTGCTGGGCGATGGCCGGGTCGTGGTGCACAGCGGCCTGGGGGGCGGCGTGCTCATGGATCTCGGCCCGAGCGGTCCGAATGAGAACTTCGGCTGGGCGATCGCCGACGCGGGCGACGTGGACGGCGACGGTGCGCACGACGTGGTGGTGGGTGCTACGCGCCGGGGCGGGTTCGAGGGCAGCGCCTACGTTTTCTCCGGCGGCGCCGCCACGCGGGGTGATCTCATCCGTCGGGTCGACAGCTTCAACGGCAGCGAGCTGTTCGGCTACGCCGTCACGGGGCTGGGCGATGTCGACGGCGATGGCTTCGGCGAGGTCGCGGTCGGGGCCGCCTTCAGCGACGTGACCGATCCGACGAGCATCGGCTCGAACGATGGGCGGGCCTACGTCCTCCGCGGATCGGATGGGTCGGCGTTGCACACGCTGGAGGGCTGGGGCGAGGGCGCGTTGTTCGGCTCGGGCATCGGCGCCGTGGGCGATATCGACGGGGACGGCGCCACCGACTTCGCCGTCGGCTCGCCCGGGGCCAATCGGGCCGACGTCTTCTCGGGGCGAACCGGGGCGCACCTGCTCGGCCCGCTGGAGCCCACGGTGACGGGCCGGGCGTTCGGGCAGTTCTTTACCGGAGCCGCCGGCGACACCAACAACGACGGCACGCCGGACGTGTACGTGGGCGACTTCAACGGCGGCTCGGGCGGACACTTCTACGTGTACAGCGGGGTCGACGGCGCCGTGCTGCTGAGCGTCGCTGGCGGCGGGCCGGACGGCCTGGGATTCGGCCTGGGCTGTGGACGCGGGGCGGGCGACGTGGACGGCGACGGCCACGACGACATCATCAGCGGGAGCTACCTGGCCAACCGGGCCACCGTGGTGTCGGGACGCACGGGCGGCGTGCTCCGCACGATGAGCTACCTGGTGCCTGGATCGCAGTTCGGCTTCGACGCGGTGGGCATCGGCGACGTTACGGGGGACGGCACGGTGGACTTCTTCGTCGGCGCGGCGCTGGGCGACGAGGCGCTCATCATCGATGGCGTCGCGTGCGTGGCCGACTTCGACTCCGACGGCGAGCTGACGCTGTTCGACTTCCTGGCGTTCCAGAACGCCTTCGATGCAGGCGAGCCGACCTCCGACATCGACCGCGACGGCGAACTGACACTGTTCGACTTCCTGGCGTTCCAGAACGCCTTCGATGCGGGATGCGCGTAGCGGGAGTCCCGCTACTGGAACGCGGGGTCGGCGTTCGGGCGTTGCCCCACTCGCTGGTCGACGCACGGCGACCACGGATAGCCCTCACCATCACGAGCCGATCGCTCGGCGGACGCAGGCGACTGATGGACGACTTCGTCGTGCCGCCGCCACCCGAGGCCCGCGACGACGGTGGCATGTACGTCGACGTGGTGGAGACCGGCCGTCTGCTCGCGGCGGCGCTGAGCGGGCCGGGACCGAACGCCGACGCCGTACGGGGCGTGCTGGTGGATTCGATCCAGGGCGTGCATGAGGTCGGCCGCATGGGGCGGCACGCCATCGTCGCGATGCTCGGCAGCGAGCGGTACGAGGACTGGGGGCCATCGGTCGGCTGCGGCTGGCCGCGCCCGTGCTCGCCGACGGGGATCCGGAGCGGCGATTCGCGGCGTTGCTGGTCGCGCACCACACGATGCTGAAGCCCGAGGCGCGGGAGATGATCGGCGGGCACTCCGCATCGGGCGACGAGACCGACGACCGGATGCTGATGTGCATGGCCGAGTTCCTGGCGGAGATGGAGCACCCCAAGCGAGCCGGCGGCACGCCCGACGCGGTGTTCGACGCCATGGCGGCCTACTTCCGGGAAATGCCGCGGAAGGAGAAGGCCATCGGCACGCTGATCTGGCCCTGGTATAGACATGACCAACGAGCGTGGGGCGCCCGCGCGGGCGCTGCAGGCCATCGCCTGCAAGCGCCCGCTGCGGCTGCTGCTCTTCGCCGACGCGCTGGAGGGCCAGGAGTGCATCGACGTGATCCAGTCGGTTGCGAAGATGGGGAGCCGCTGGAGCCGCAAGCCGGCGCTGAGCACCAAGCCGCCCGCGGCGGCGCCCCCCACCCCGCGCGAGTCGCTCTGGCGTGGCGCGCCCTAGGCCCCGGCGGGGCGAAGATCACTCCGCCCCGGGGTCGTGCTCCTCGAACCAGGCGAGGATCTCGGCGACCTTGGCGATGAGGTTCGAGGGCCTTGCGGCGATGCCGTGGGCGGCGTCGGGGACCCGCACGAGCTTGGTGGGAATCTCGCGGAGCTTGAGCGCGGTGTAGTACTGCTCGGTCTCCGCAAGGGGCGTGCGGAGGTCGTTCGAACCGGTTAGCAGCATCGTGGGCGTCGTGACGTTGCCGACGAGGGAGATGGGCGACCGCGCCATGTAGTGGTCCTGGTGCTCCCACGGCGGGCCGGGGAACCAGTACTTCATGAAGAAGGCGGGGAAGTCGCCGTAGAGGATCATCGAGTACCAGTTGATGACCGGCTTGGCGACGACGGCGCCCGCGAAGCGGTCGGTCTTGCCGACGATCCACGCGGTGAGCACGCCGCCACCCGATCCGCCCGTGACGAAGAGGCGGTCCTCGTCGATGAAGCCCTTCGCGATCAGGTTGTCGACCGCGTCCATGAGGTCCTGATAGTCGCCGCCCGGGTAGGCGTGGTGGATGGCGTTGCCGAACGCCTCGCCGTAGCTGGTCGATCCGCGGGGATTGACGTAGAGAACGACGTATCCCGCGGCGGCGAAGAGCTGGATCTCGCTCGCGAAGCGCGGGCCGTAGTCCGCGACCGGCCCGCCGTGGATCTCGAGGATCATCGGGTGCTTCTTGGACGGATCGAAGCCCGGCGGCGTCACGTACCAGCTCTGGATGCGCTCGTCGTCGATCGTGGAGTCTGTCCAGAACATCTCGATGGGCCGCATGTCGCGATGGTCCATCAGGTCGCCGTTGAGGTTCGTGATGGTGCGCACGGCGCCGCGCCGCGCGATCGCGAGTTCGGCGGGCCTCGCGTGCGACGCCTGCGTGAAGGCGATGGTGTTGTTGCCGCCGACGGTGAAGGACCCACCGCCGTAGGGGCGCCCGAGGGACATGCCGCCCAGGTCATGCGCGACCTCGGTCACGTCGCCCGAATTTGCATCGACGCGGAGGATCTTCGTGCGGCCGTGGTCGGTGGAGCTGACGAAGAGGGCACGGCCGTCGGCGCTCCAGGTTGGGGCCGCGACAGAGCGGTCGAGTTCGGCCGCAAGGACGCGGGGGTTCGCGCCGTCGATGTCGACGAGGTGCAGCTTCTGGAGCTGGTACGCCTGGAAGCGGTCGTCGAAGCCGACGTATGCGACCGTGCGCCCATTGGGCGACACCGCGGGCTGCGTATCGGGGCCGAAGCGGCTCGTGAGCTGCGTGATAGCGCCCGTTTTGGCGTCGACCGCGTGGAGATCGGAATCTTGTGGCTCAAGCTCGCGGTCCTCGCGCCGGTTGGCGCTCAGGACGATGGCCGCGCCGTCGGGCGTCCACGAGTAGGGCCCGTTGTGGTCGAACTCGCCCGAGGTGATCTGCCGCGCCGTGCCGCCCTCGGCCGAGACGACGAAGAGGTGCGTATTGCCGGGCTTGAGGTCGCCGCGGCCGTCGATGCGGTAGACGAGGTCGTCGATGATCTCGATGGGCGGGCCCCAATCGGCGTCCCTCGGCGCGCGGGGGATGGTCGCGGCCTTCGCGCCCTCTCCCGGCACGAACATCCCGAAGGCGATGTGGCGCCCGTCGGGCGACCACGCCAGCGAACTCGGAGACTGCGTCAATCGCGTGATCGGCGCCGTCCGCCCGCTCTGCATGTGGTGCACGAAGATCTGCGAGCGATCGTTAAAAGATGAGACGAAGGCGATGCGGTCGCCGTTGGGGGACCAGCGCGGCTGCGAGACGCCCGCCTCGAGCACGACGAGTGGCTCGTGCCCCGTGCCGTCGGCGTTGATGATCCACAGCGACGACGTGCCGCCGTCTTCCAGGATGTCGAAGCCGAGACGCGTGTACACGACCATGCGCCCGTCGGGCGAGATCCGCGGGCCGCCCGCACGCTCCAGCTCGAACACGTCCGCGGGGGAGAAGGCGGGGCGGGACGCACCGTCCTGCGCGTGCGCATCGCTGGGACTCGCTGCTACAAGAACCGAGGCAATCAGGAGCCACATCTTGATCATCCGTCTCTCCGCTGGCATGTCCGGATGCAATGCACGGATCGAAACACTGCATGCGTACATGCTTCGGCGATGCTAGGTCTTGCCGGATGGTGGCCCGGTCGCGAGGAGCGGACCAACAAGAACCCGCGCGGGCTGGGTTCCGATCGCGGGGACGGGCCAGCGCAGCAGCACTCGCATCGCGGTGCGACGCTCGAGGTCGGTGGGGTCCACGCCTGCAGTTGTCGCGGCCGAGGCGAGGCCCCAATTCGTGACGGCGCAGGTCCATCCAGCGGACACGGCGCTACTGGCGGAGTACGCCGCACCGCACCGCCGCAAGCACGTGCCGTGCCCGTCAGCCGAACCGATTCGGAGTTAGAGAAGGGGTGCCTCGGAGGGGCTCCGCGGCGACCCGCCGCGATCCGCACAGCACCCGAATGGGCAGACCCGGACTTGAACCGGGGACACCGGCATTTTCAATGCCGTGCTCTACCAACTGAGCTATCTGCCCGTGGCGGCTCGGATTCTGGCCGGGTGGGCCTCCGCGCCGCGGCGAGCGCCAGTGTAGCCGATGTGGGCGGGTGGTCAACGCCGCCCGGGGCGTGGGGCCCAGTGGTTCGCGTCGGCGGCCCGCCCGCTACCATGGCCGCGATGAGCACCGCCGCCCCCGCCCCGGCCCGCGAAACCGCCGAGCGCACCGAGCGCCCGCTGCTGGATGTCCGCGGGCTGCAGACGCACTTCCCGGTCCGCAGCGGGCTGCTGCAGCGGGTGACCAGCCACGTGAAGGCCGTCGACGGCGTGAGCTTTGGCCTGGGCAAGGGCGAGACCCTGGGCCTGGTGGGCGAGAGCGGCTGCGGCAAGACGACGGTGGGCCGCACGCTGCTGCGGCTCATCCCAGCCACGGGCGGCACGGTGAGCTTCGAGGGCCGGGACGTCTTCAAGGCCGACGGCGCGCAAATGAAGTCGCTGCGTCGCGACATGCAGATCATCTTCCAGGATCCGGCGGGCAGCCTGAACCCGCGGATGCGGATCGCCTCGATCGTTGGCGAGCCGTTGATCGTGCACGGGCTGGTGCAGGATCGACGGGATCTGCGGAAGCGGGTCGAGGAGTTGCTGGTGCGGTGCGGCATGCCGGCGGCGGCGGCGGACCGCTATCCGCACGAGTTCAGCGGCGGGCAGCGGCAGCGGATCGGCATCGCCCGGGCGCTCGCGCTGGAGCCCAAGTTCATCGTCTGCGATGAGCCGACGAGCGCCCTCGACGTGAGCATCCAGGCCCAGATCATCAACCTGCTGACCGATCTGCAGGGCGAGTTCGGGCTGAGCTACCTGTTCATCAGCCACGACATGGCGGTCATCCAGCACGTGTGCCGGCGGATCGCGGTGATGTACAAGGGCAAGATCGTGGAAGAGGGCACGCGGGACGACATCCTCGAGCGCCCGCAGCACAAGTACACCCAGAGCCTGCTGAGCGCCGTCCCCGAGCCGGACCCCCGACGCGTGAAGGAGCGCGTCATCTTCGAGGGCGGGGCGATGTAGGCCGTCACGCCGGCCCGCGAGCCGGCCCAGGGAGGTTGCCATGGAAAGCAAGAAGACCGTCAACCCGATGCGCATCGCCCTGACCGGCGTGTTCGTGGCCTTCGCCCTGGCGGCGGCGGCGTGCAACACCGTCAAGGGCGCGGGCCAGGACGTCGAGGCCGTGGGCGACGCCATCGGCGACGCGACCGACGGCGAGAGCGACGACGATAGTTGAGCGATCGCCGGCGGTTTGTCGAAGACAGGCGGAACGCGCACCCTCTCAGGAGTACACCGAGATGCAGCACGAGAAGATCCGCCTGGCCTTCCGCACCGTGTTCACGCTGTTCCTGGTCGCCCTCGGCGTGACCGCGGCGGCATGCAGCAGCAACGGCGACACCGACGCGTCGGACGATGCCGCCGCCTCGGACGGCTGAATCCAACGCAAGACGACGCCCGTTCGGCAGCCCCCTGGGCTGCTTTTTCGTGCGCCCCACGGACGCTCAGGAATGCGTCGAGCGATCGACCTTCCGCGGCAGCGCCTGGCGGAGATCGCCCGCCACCGCGAAGACCTGCACCGCGAAGAGGATGGCGCACAGCAGCACGACGAGCGCGCTGCCGCCGCCGATCAACTCCATCCACCCGCCGAGACCGGGCACGACGTGGTCCAGCAGGACGGCGATGCCCAGCACGATCGATCCGAGGATCAGGCCCCACGCGGACACCCGCGTCGCGTTGGCCGCCGCCCGCACGGCGGAGATCCGCCCACGCTCGCCCAGCCATTGCAAGAAGCCGGGCGTGGAGTGCACGGCGAGCAGCAGGGCGGCCCCACCGCCGAGCCCGAGCGCCCACTGGACGGGCTCGATCGCCGACGGGCCGAACAGGGAAGCGAGCCACGCCGCGATCAGCATGGTCGCGAGCGTCATGCTCCAGCGCAGCCGCCGGCGGACGACCTCGCCCTCGTGCGTCAGGACGCGGGGCGCCGGGCGAGTGACCCGCCAGACGCCGAGCGCGAGCAGCAGCAGCGCGAGCGGCAGCACGAAGGGCAGGCACACGCCGAAGGGCACCGCAATGACCAGCCCGACGCGGATCGTCGCGGCCCCGTCGCGGAGCGCTTCGCGGTAGCGGGGGTCGTCGGCCAGCGGGCTGGCAAACAGCGAGTCGCGGATGGGCGCGGCGCACTCGGGGCACACGCCCTGGTGCGAAAGTCCCGCGAGCTCGTAGCCGCAACGGATGCACCACGGCCCGCGATCGAGGGCGGCGGCCACGCTCTATGCGGCGGCGCCCGCGGCGATCTTCGAGGTGGCCCTGCTCAGGCGAACGAACGCGTTGTAGACCGCGGCGAGCACGAAGAGGGCCGAGAGAAAGTAGAGCAACCCGCCGATGATGGTGGCGACGATGACCACGGTGCCGCCCCCGACCAGGCCGACGAACAGTCCGGCGAAGGCCAGTCCGATGCCGATCGCGAACAGGATCAGGCCCGTTACGATGCGCTTGGCGTGGCGGCGGGCGATCTTGTCGGGCACGCGGTCCGCCAGCGTGCGGAGGTAGCGGCTGAGCGCCACCAGGAACACGACGAGCACGATCAGGCCCGCGATGGTCGCGAGACCGTTGAGGCCCGTGAAGAGTGCGCCCGTCGCGGATGCGGGGTTGACCGCGCCGATGCCGGCGAACAACCAGGACACGCCCGTGACGACGATGTAGGCGATGATCATGCCGCGGAGCACGCGGCGGGATCGCGGATCCTCGTGATCGGGCTTGCCGGGGTCGCGGGTGCTGGCGAACCACAGGCCCACGAGCAGGAGGATGAGGGCGGTCAGGCCCCCGAGGCCCGCAACCAGGAACCAGGCCACGATGCCGATGCCGAGCGCCGCGGCGGGCCCACCGCCGCCCCCGCCGGCACCGAACCCCGCGCCGGCAACGCCCACCAGCACGACCAGGACGACGCTCACCAGGAAGATGATCACCATCGTCGCCAGGCCCCAGCGCGCCATCTTCAGCCCACGAGCCAGCGTGCGGAGGTAGTCGCGGCCGCAGAACGCCAGGAAGTCGCCCCGCAGCGATCGCGCCACCGGCTCGCCGCACTCGGGGCACGCGCCCTCGGGCGCCAGGCCCGTCAGCTCGTAGCCGCACGAGATGCACGGCACGCTGGGCGCTATGCCGCATTCGGGGCACGGCGCGTTCGCGGGCAGGTCCCGCATCGGATAGCCGCACGAACCGCAGGCGCGCGCGGGCGATGCCACCGTGGGCGGCGCGGTCGGTGGCGTCGTGGGCTGCGCGGGGTCCATGGCCGTCCTCCTTCGTGCGATGCCGCCGGAGCGAGCATCGGCTAGCGGCCGCGGGCGAGTTCGTCGAATTCGACGGCCTGCATCATCGCCGGCTGGCCGTTCTCGCGGTGGATGGCGAGCGTCAGCCGCTCGTTGGCCCAATCGATGGTGATGGAGCCGAAGTTGTTGGCCTGGTACTGGTTGCCGACGACGTGGCGGTTGAGCTCGTTGGAGAAGCGATCCTCGAAGGTGCGTCCGCTGCTAGATCGGTTGAGTGCCGAGCTGGTGATCTCGTAGAGCGTGTAGCCGTCGAAGGTGCCGGCGCCGGGCGTGGCGCGGCCGGGGTCGAAGCGGCTGATCTCGGCGCGATGGCGGTCGCCCGAGATGAACACCACGCCCTCGGCTGCGGCCCCCTCGATCACCTCGAAGAGCCTCGCTCGTTCCCTGGGCAGGTTGGCCCATTTCTCGAAGCGGTGATCCTCGGGGATGATCTGGATCGAGCTGGCAATGATCCGCAGGTCGGCGGGCTGCTCGAGCACGTGTTCCAGCCACGCCCATTGCGCAGCTCCCAGCATGGTGGACGACGAGTCGAAGTCCATCACGTAGCCGCCCGCGATGCCGTCGGCCCAGTCGCGGTCCCGCTCGCCCGTAGCCAGCGGGCCGCGGAAGTAGCGGGTGTCGAGCAGGATGACCTGGACGCGCTGGCCCTCGGGGCCGAACACCTCGGCGTCGTAGATGCCGGGCGTCCGCCGCCGCCAGGTGTCCTCGGGCTCGCCGGCCCAATCCAGCATCACCTGCTGGCTCTCGGCCCGCTTCGGATACTCGGCCCCGGCGTCGTTCTGGCCGAAGTCGTGGTCGTCCCAGGTGGCCAGGAAGTGGGCGGCTTCCTTGACGCGGGCGAAGGCCGGGATGGCGTCGAGGGCGTCGTAGTCGGCCCGCATCTTGGCCATGTCCTCGGTGTCGGCGTAGACGTTGTCGCCCAGCATCACGAAGACCTCGGGGTCGTAGGCCTCCACGGCGTCCCAGATCGTGTGCGGCTGGCGGTTGGGATTGAAGCACGATCCGAAGGCGATCCGCGTGACGGCCTCGCCGCTGAGCGGCTCGGGCGCGACCGACTCCGGCTGCTGCGGGCGGGCGTCGGTCTGGAAGCTGCTCTGGCTGGCGAGCACGGCGGCAAGGACGATGATCGACAGTGCGGGCACGTGGAGTTCCTCCTCTCGCGTGGCCGGCGGATCGTCGCCGGCGATGGTACGGTCCGGCGCGAGCGTACGCCGCAGAGGAGGGACGAATGAAGATGTCACTACGACCGACGGTCGCCGCGATCTTCGCGGCGATCTGCATGCCGATGCTGGCCATGCAGGACGCCGCCACGCCGACGGCAACGATCGACGAACACACCACCGGACCGGCGGTGGCCCTGGGTCCGTTCACCGGCTACACGGTCGATGTCGGAGCGGGCCAGGGGGTGAGCGTCATCGGCGAGCACCTGTACATCTACGGCGACGCGGACACCGGCATCATCCGCGAATACGAACTCGATGCGGCGCGCCGGGGCGACCTCGTGCCCACCGGCCGCGTGCTGCGGCTGACGGTCGACGGCGAGGACGTCGCCGCCCACCCCACGGGCCTCACGAGCCTCGATGGCCGGACGGTCATCCTGGGCGACACCGTCGCGGGCGTGGGCCAGATCTTCTGGCTGGACTGGGACGCCGCGTGGGAGCGGGGCACGCTGGACGGGGCCATCCTCCACCGCGCACTCGACGATGCCGCGGTCAACGGCACGCGGCCGCACTACGCGCGGTACCAGAACCGCTGGCTGCTGGCGACGAGCGACTACGGCAGCGAGGGCAACGCCATCCGGTTGTACGACCCCAAGCGGCTGCGTGCCGTCGAGAATACGAGCGCGGACGGCGTGCTCGTGGCGAGCGTGCCGTGCACGCCCTACGTGCAGAACGTGCACTGGCTCGACGAAACGGGCACGCTGGTGCTCATCCAGAACCAGGTCGCCGGGCTTCGGTATCGCTTCACGTTCGTAGCGCTGGAGGAGGCCATCGCCGCCGGCGATGCGCGGGACGCGCCCTTCGTGGACCTCGACGAGCCGACCGACGAACTCGAGGGCTTCGCCACGCTGGGCGGCGGCATGTGCGTCATGACCAGCGCGATGCGGGAGCACAACGTGTGGATCGGAATGATCCGCTTTCGCTGACTCGGACTGCGGCTACATCACGCCCTTCGCCCGCGGGTAGCTCCCCAGCACCGTCAGCCTCGGGCAGCGGGTCTTGGCTTCGTCGATCGCCGCGCGTACCGCGTCATCATCGATGTGGCCGGCGGCGTCGATGAAGAAGGTGTAGGTCCAGTTCTCGCGGCGGCTGGGTCGCTTCTCGATGTGGGTCAGGTTGACGCCGTGGGCGCGGAAGACCGCCAGCACGTCGGCCAGCGCACCGGGCTCGTCGCTGGTCTCGAAGAGGATGCTGGTCTTGTCTTGGCCGGTGCGGCCGGTGCGCTCCTTGGACAGCACCACGAAGCGCGTGATGTTGTTGGGCTGGTCCTGGATGGACTCGACGAGCACCGCCAGGCCGTAGAGCTCGGCGGCCAGCGGCGTGCCGATGGCGGCCGACCCGGGGCTGGCGCCGATGCTCCGCGCCTGCGTGGTCTCCTCGGCGGCGGTGATGGCGGCGCGGCTGGATGAGGCCGCGGGGATGAGCTCGGCCCTTGGATAGCGAGCCGCCAGCCACTGCTGGCACTGCGCGAAGACCTCGGGCTTGCTGTGGATGCGGGTGATCGCGTCGGCGGGGCAGCCGGCCATGAGCGCGTGCTTCACGGCGACCTGCGCCTCGGCGTAGATCGAGACCTCGGTCGCGTGCTCGATGAAGGCGTCCAGCGTCTCGATGATGCCGCCGGCGGTGCTGTTCTCGATGGGCGCTAGCCCGTAATCGACGTGGCCGCGGATCACCTCGCCGAAGACCGCGGCGATCGAGCTGACGTGGGCGAACTCCACGCTCGCACCGAAGTGGGCGCGAGCGGCGAGGTGCGAGTACGAGCCCGCCGGCCCGAGGTAGGCGATCCGCAGCGGTCGCTCGAGCGCGAACGAGCCCGACATCAGCTGGCGGTAGATGGCCTCGATGGTGCGGTCGGGCAGCGGGCCGGCGTTGCGGGCCCTGGCGGCATCGAGCACGCGACGCTCGCGGTCCGGGGCGTAGATGGGCGTGCCATCGGCCTGCTTGCGGCGGCCGACCTCGACCACGAGGTCCGCCCGCTCGTTGAGCAGCGCGACCAGCCGCTCGTCGGCGTCGTCGATGAGGCGGCGCAGGTCGTCGAGGGATCGGGGGGCGTCGGGCATGCGGTCCACGCTCGGATTATCGGGTGGTCCCGTGCACGAGGTGAGCGGCCGGCACGCGCAAGAGAAAGACCCCCCGCATGGACGAGGGGCCGGTGGATCGATTCGGGTGGAGAGTCTGGACTACCGCTTCGAGAACTGGAAGCGGCGGCGGGCGCCGGGCTGGCCGTACTTCTTCCGCTCGACGCGGCGGGCGTCCCGCGAGAGATAGCCCGCATCGCGGAGGGCGTCCTCGAGGCTGGGGTCGTAGTCCCGCAGGGCTCGGGCGATGCCCAGGCGGACGGCCTGGGCCTGGCCCATGTAGCCGCCGCCGTCGGCGCGGACGACCACGTCGAATCGGCCGCGGGTGCCGGTGACCTCCAGCGGCGCGTAGCAGTCGTTCTGGTCGCGCTGCTCGGTGAAGTACTCGGCCACGGGCTTGAACTTCTTGCGATTGACCTGGATCTGGATGTCGCCCTGGCCCTCGGTCTTGGCGGGCTTCATGCGGACGCGGGCGACGGCGGCCTTGCGGCGGCCCACGCCCCACCACCAGCCGTGGCGATCGGGCGGGACGGCCTCGCGGACGCGGCGGGCGGTGGGCTCGGGGCCCTCGTCGGCGACGGCCTGCGCCAGTGCGCTGCCGCCCAGCAGCGGCGCGCCGGTCGTCGGCGGCTGGGCTTCGGCGGGCACCGGAGCGTCCGGGGCTGGGGAGGGGGTCGGCGCGGTGGCGGGCTGCTCGCCGGGGGTCTGGTCTGCCATCAGAGCTTCATCTCCACGGGCTGCTGGGCCTGGTGCGGGTGCTCGGTGCCCGGGTATACCTTGAGCTTCTTGAGCATGACGCGGCCCAGGCGGTTCTTGGGCAGCATCCGACGAACGGCGTCCTCGACGAGCCGCTCGGGCCGATGCTCCCGCAGCCGGCCGAAGGTCTCGACCTTCAGCCCGCCGGGGTAGCCCGTGTAGCGGGTGCGGACGCTCTGCTCGGCCTTGCGGCCGGTGAGCTTCACGAGCTTGGCGTTGGTCACGATGACGTAATCGCCGGTATCGACGTGGGGCGTGTACGTGGGCTTGTGCTTGCCCATCAGCACCTGGGCGATCTCGGCGGCCATCCGACCGAGCACCTGGTCCTGGGCGTCGACGATGTGCCAGTCGTGGGGCACGCGGCCCTCGTCCGGGCCGTCCTTGGGGGCCGGTCCGCCCCGCGCCATGAAGGTCTGCCGACGCATGCTGCTCTCCGAGGCTTCCCGCCGATGCGGGCCGACGACACAACGCCGCCGTGGGCTCTTCTGTGCGCCGCCTACCGGGCGGGACGGACGATCGCCAGCACGCTGGCGGCCGCAGGATTGGCGATACGGTCCGCGAGGGGCCACGACGCGTCCGTGGCGGGGCCCCCTTGCGGGACGCAAACAGTAGACGAGCGGCGGCGGCCGTCAAGGCGGCACACCCTCACCCGATGGCCGCGGAGGGGTCGTCGGCCGATGATTGCCCGATGGATCAGCCCCACACGCCGGCGATCGCCCCCCCCATGCAGCCGGAGCCGCCACGCCCGCCGGCACCCAGGCCGCCCGATCCCGGGTCGCGGCGCGGGGCCCTGGTGGCCTGGCTCGTGCTGCTGGTGTCGCTGCCGGTGGTGGTCGCACTGCAGCAGCTCGAGGCCGCCGAGACGCCCGAGGCCGACCCGGCCGCCATCGCGGCGCCGGCGGGCGACCAGGTCGAGATCGCGGCGCGGCTGGGCGCGCGGGCCGCCTTCTCGCTCGGGCAGGGCGGCGGGCAATTCCAGGGGCAGGTCGACGCCGCCGTCCAGCGGCCGGTGGATCGGCTGCGGGCGGCGATCGCGGCCGGGCAGCTCGTGGGCGTGGACGAGGCCGCCGATCGGCTGGACCGCCTCGCCGAGGACTTCCGCGATCCCGAGGGCGGCCTCGCCGAACTGGATCCGGCGAAGGCCGATCGGCTGCGGCTCGATGCCGAGCTGCTCGCGGGCTACTACAACGAACTCGCCGCGGGCGCGGACGCCGAACCCCTCGATGTCGATACGGTCGATGGGTTCATCGAGCGGCACGGGTTCTTCGGCGAGCTGGTCGGCATCGCCCACGAGGCTCCAGAGGCCGACGCGCGCGAGCGGTTGCTCGGTGGTGCGCTCGGCCCGCTCTTGCTTCTGTTCGGCTGCCTGGTCGCCATGGGCCTCGCGGTGCTGTCGGGGCTTGCACTCGGCGTGGTTGCGCTCGTCCGCGTCGCGGGCGGCGTAGTGCCGCTGCGGATGGAGCGCCCCGGGGCGGGCGGCAGCGTCTACCTCGAGTCGGCGGTCGCCTTCGTCGTGGGCTTTGCACTGCTCGTCGGGGCGCAGGCGATCGCGGGGGCCATCGGGAGTCCGGCCGTCGAGATCGTCGGGTTGCTCGCGCTGCCCGCCCAGTGGCTGCTGCTGCTGTGCCCGCTGTGGCCGCTGCTCCGCGGGGTATCGTGGCGGCGCATCAAGGATGATCTGGGGCTGCGCGCACCGCGGGGCGTGCTGGTCGAGGTGGGCGCGGGGCTCGTGGGCTACCTCGCGCTGCTGCCGCTGCTGCTGGTGGGCATCGCGGTGATGATCGCGCTGCTGCTCCTCCAGGAGATCCTGCTGCCGGGCGATCCCGAGGCCGCCGCCCCGGTGAATCCGATCCTGGAGCTGGTCAAGTCGCTCGACCCCCTGACGCTGGTGCTGTTCTTCACGCTCGCGACGGTGTGGGCGCCGCTGTGCGAGGAGCTCGTCTTCCGCGGGGCGCTGCTCCGCCATCTCCGGTCGCGGATCGCCTTTCTGCCGCTGGCGGCGGTGCTGTCGGCGCTCGTGTTCGGCCTCATGCACGGCTATCAGGCGCTCCAGCTCATCCCCGTGACGGTGCTGGGGTTCAACTTCGCGCTGCTGCGGGCGTGGCGGGGGTCGCTCATCGCGCCCATCGTCGCGCACTTCCTGAACAACTTCGTCGTGCTCACGATGCTCGTGGCGATGGCGTTTCTCTTGTACGGCTAGGACACGCTAGCCGGCGAGGAGGCCCGCCCGCATCGGGCTGGGCGCGCACACGCCCAGCGTGCGCTCGATGGCGCGCGCGATCCGCAGCAGGCCGGCCTCGTCGAAGGGGCGGCCCACGAGTTGCACGCCGATCGGCAGCCGCGTGCCGTCGACGTCGGCGTAGCCCGCGGGCACGCTGACCGCCGGCAGACCCGCGAGGCTCGCCCCCACGGTGTAGGCGTCCTCGAGGTAGAGCTGCATCGGGTCGGCGTCCTTCTCGTGCAGCCGGAACGCCGGTCCGGGCGTCGTCGGCATCAGCACGGCTCGCGCGCCGGCGTCAAAATGGGCCTCGAAGTCCCGCTTGATGAGCCGTCGCGTGCGCAGTGCGCGGGCGTAGTACCGCTCGCTGTAGCCGCGGCTCAGCGCGTGCGTGCCCAGCAGGATCCGCCGCTGCACCTCGGGGCCAAAGCCCTCGCTCCGCGACTTCACGTAGAGGGCCTCGAGCCCGTCGCCCGGCGCGAGGTCGGCCCGCCGGCCGTAGCGGACGCCGTCGTAGCGGGCCAGGTTGCTGGACGCCTCGGCCGTCGCGATGAGGTAGTACGCCGCGATGCCGTAGTCGGTGTGGGGCAGGTCTCCGGGCTCGACGGACACGCCGGCGTCGCGCAACGCCGCCGACGCGGACTCGACGGCCGCGACCAACGCGGGGTGCGGCGGCGCATCGCCGGGCTGCGCGACGACGGCGATCCTCTCGCCCGTGATCGACTCGTCGAGGCCGGCGGCGAAGTCCTCGGACTCCCGCGGTGCGCTGGTGGAGTCCAGCGGATCATGGCCGCACAGGGCCGACAGCACGGCGGCCGCGTCGGCGGCGTCGGTCGCCAGCACGCCGATCTGGTCGAGACTGCTGGCAAAGGCAACGAGCCCGTATCGCGAGATGCGGCCATAGGTCGGCTTTACGCCCACGAGCCCGCAGAACGCCGCGGGCTGGCGGACCGAGCCGCCCGTGTCCGAGCCCAGCGCTACCGGCACCGCGCCCGCGGCGACGGCCGCGGCGCTGCCGCTGCTGCTGCCGCCGGGGACGCGTCCGGCATCCCACGGATTGCGGGCGGGCCCGAAGGCCGAGTGCTCGCCGCTGCCGCCCATCGCGAATTCGTCGAGGTTGGCCTTGGCGACGACGATCGCGCCGGCCTCCTCCAGCAGACGCGCCGCGGTCGCCGTGAACGGGCTCTGATAGCTCTCGAGCATCCGGCTGGCGCAGGTCGTCCGGCCGTGGTCCAGGCAGATGTTGTCCTTGACGGCGACGGGCACGCCGGCGAGCGGGCCAACGGGCCGGCCGGACGCGATCGCGGCATCGACGGCCCGTGCGCGTTCGAGTGCGCGATCCGCGAAGACGTCGACGAAGGCGTTCAGCTCGGGCTGGACCGCGTCGATGCGATCGAGCGCCGCACGGATCTCGGCGGCGGCCGATCGCTCGCCGGCGGCGATGGCGCGTGCCGTCTCGAGGGCGTTGCCCATCGGGTGGCTCAGATGTTGACGGGCATGACGACGTAGAGGAAGCCGTTGCCCGAGCTCTTGATGAGTCCGGCGTGGCGGCCGTCGCGGAGTTCCATCGTCACGTCGGCGTCGTGCAGCACGCGGAGCGCTTCGGTGATGAAGGCGGGGTTGAAGCCGATCTCGACATCAGCGCCGTCGTAGCCCTTCAGCTCCACCTGCACGCGGGCCTCGCCCATCTCGGGGGCGTGGCTGGACAGCTCGAGGGTCTTCTGCTCACCGCTGAAGGCCATGCGGACGCCCTTGCTCTCCTCGTTGGTCAGCAGCGCGGCTCGCTTGACGGCGCTGTGCAGCACGTCGCGATCGAAGGTGGCCTTGACGTTCTGGTCGCCCGGGATGGCCTCCTCGTAGGGCGGAAACTGGCCGTCGACGAGCGTGCTGCTGAGCACCGCCCGGGGCTGGCCATCGTCCGAGATGCCGATGGCGAAGAGCGCCCGCTGGTCGCCGACGGCAACCGTCACGGTCTCGTCCTCGCCGTCGACCAGCCGCTGCAGCAGCGAGAGCGCCTTGGTGGGCACGATGCACGAGACGTCGTCGTCGTCCTTGCCCGCACCAGGCACGGTGCCGCGGGTCAGCGCGAGCCGCCGGCCATCGGTGGCGACAAGCTCCAGCACCTTGCCGCGACGCCGCATCAGCAGGCCATTGATGGCGTACCGCGTCGTCTCGCGGGCCGTCGCGAATAGCGTCTGGGCGATCATGTCCCGCAAGAGGTCGGCCGGGAAGTCGAAGCGGGTGCGGAGCGTCTCGGCCCCGAAGTCGCTGCGGTCGGGCACGCGGGGCAGTTCCGCGGGGTCGTAGCCCAGCAGCGTGAAATTGGCATCCTCGCCGCGGACGGTCAGGGTGCGGTCCTCGGTCTCGAGGGTGAGCGTGGGCTCGGCGTCTTCGGCGGCGACGATCTGCTTGAGCTTGTCGGCGGGCACGAGGGCCGACCCGGCCTCCTGCACATCCACCCGGGCGGTCTGCAGCCGCAGGCCCACCTCGCCATCGGTGGCGGCGAGGGTCAGCTCGCCCGCGCCGTCGCTGTTGGTCTCGGCTGTGAGCTTCACGCAGGTGAGCTGGGGCTTGGGCGTCCGTGCCGCGGCCACCGACGACACCATGTTCACCGCGTCGAGCAACGCACCGCGATCGCACACCACTCTCATCGCTGCCGTCTCCGAGGCTGGGCCACCCGTCGATCCGTCCGCGCCCGGCGGCACAAGATCGAGTGTAGCGCCCGTGGTGGGGGCTCCGCCCGATAGCATGGGCGATGGCCATGCTCTACCTGAGCCCCAACCCAAGAACGAGTCCCGGCAGGAATCCAGCCGCACGCCGGGGGGCACGGCCGTGATCGGCCCGGGCTGGGCGGGCGAGCCGACGCCGCAGCGCACGCCCGCGCGGCCCGCGCGGGACCGCCGCATCGCGGTGGTCACCGGCTCACGCGCCGACTTCGGGCTGCTCCGCCCCGTGATGGCGGCCATCGAGGATCGGCCCGGGCTGCAGCTGCTGGTCGTCGCCGCGGGGGCGCACCTCATCCCGCCGGCCGCGAGCTTCCGCGACGTGAAGGCCGCCTTCGACGTCGCCGACAGCGTGCCGATGCAGAAGCCCGGGCGGGCGACGCGATTCGACGACGCCGAGGCGCTCGGCGCGGGCGTCGCCCGCTTTGCGCGCAGCTTCCGGGACCTCGAGCCCGATTGGGTCGTCGTGCTGGGCGATCGCATCGAGGCCTTCGCCGCCGCGAGCGCCGCGGCCGTCGGCGGCTGGGCGCTCGCCCACCTGCACGGCGGCGACCGCGCCGAGGGCGTCGCCGACGAATCGATGCGGCACGCCATCAGCAAGCTGGCGCACCTGCACCTGGCCGCGACGGCGGCGTCAGCCGACCGCCTCCAGAAGATGGGCGAGCCGACCGGACAGATCCACGTCGTGGGGTCGCCGGCGATCGACGGGCTCGCGGCGGTGCCAGCGATGGCCGACGCCGATTATGACGCGCTGGGTTCGCCCAGGCTGGTCGTGCTGCTGCACCCCACGGGCCGCTCCGACGAGAGCGAGGAGCACGTGGCGGCGACGGTGCTCGCCGCGGTCCGCAGCGCGGGGGCGGCCTTCCTCGTGCTGGCGCCCAACCACGATCCCGGCCGCGGCGGCGTGCTGCGGGCCATCCGCGAGGCCGTGGGCGAGCCGACGCCGCACGTGCCGCGCGATCGCTTCGTCGGGCTGCTGCGACGCGTCGCCGACGCCGGGGGCGCGCTCGTCGGCAACTCGTCGGCGGGGCTGATCGAGGCGCCGGCGCTGGGCCTCCGCGTGCTGGACGTCGGTCCCAGGCAGCAGGGCCGCGAGCGGCCCGAGGGCGTACACCACGCCGCCGATCCGTCCGCGGCCGACCTGGAGCGGGCGATCCTGCGGATGCTCGCCGGCCCGCCCTGCGACGCCGCCGGCCACCCCTACGGCGACGGCCACGCGGGCGTCCGCGTGGCGGCCCTGCTCGCCGAGGTCGATCCCCACAGCCGCGGCCTCATCCGCAAGCTCAATACGTATTGAGTTCCTACTCGCGCCAGTAGTCGTTGGGGTCGTACATCGCGTAGAAGTCGAACGGGTTGGCCAGCACCGGCAGGCGAACGAAGCGCTGCCCGGTCGTCGGGTCGACCTGCTCGTACTCCAGGAAGAAGCCGCCGAAGCGCGGCGACGTCGGACGCGCGATGACGCCGTCCTCCCGGATCTCGTCCACCACGTTGTTCACCCACTTCAGCTCGACGGCCTGATCGGCGAACTCCGTCCAATCACCGTCGGAGTCGTTCTCGTACATCATCTCGACGAAGCGATCGAGCGTCACCCCCATCTTCGCGGCCACCGGCTCGGCCAGCCGACGCATCCACTCGGTGCTCTGCTCCAGCCGCTCCCGGTGCTGGGTCATGTTGCCGCTGATGCCATACGACATCTGGTGGTGCAGGATGATGGCGTTGGGGTACGCGTGCGAGTGGTCGGCCAGCGTGGTGATCACGGCGGCCATCGAGGCGGCGAACGACTTGACCACCACGTGGATCGGGGCCCGCGACGACTCGATCGCCTTCACGATGCGGTAGCCCTCCATCACCGAACCACCCGGGCAGTCGTCGATGACGATGAAGATCGGAGCTTCGTTCGACTGGTTGTTGAAGAAGTGGATGCGCTCGGTGACGTAGGTCGCCGTGCCCGTCGTGATCACCCCGTTCAGCGGGATGCGACGATCCGAGATGTACAGCGTGCCATCGATGACCGGGTTGGCCGGGTAGGCCACCTCGCTGAGCACCTTGTCGCGCGCGTCGGTGGTCTTCTTCAGGTAGCCGAGCCGGGCGTCGAGCTCGGCCGTCTTGGCCGCGTACTCCAGCGCGGTCAGATCCAGCGCGCTCTTCGCGCGCTTGACCTCGGCCGCGAGCTTCGCGTTCTCGGCATTGACGCGCGCGGCATCATCCTTCATCTTGCTCAGTTCACGGTCCTTCACCGCGCTCTGCAGCGACGATTCGGCACGCAGCCGCTCGGCCTGCGCCCGCAGCTCGGCCAGCTCTTCGGCCTGCTCGGCATTGCGCAGCGCCTGGCGGGCCTTGATCGCCTTCTCGCGCGTCTCGGCTTCGGCCGTGGCCAAACGCGAGCGGGCCTGGATGATCTCGTACTCCACCTTCAGGCGGGCAAGCTCCTCGCGGAGTTGCTCCATCTCGCTCTTCTCTTGCTCGGTGGCGGCTTTCTCGGAATGCTGGTCGGCGGGCTTGGTCGCCGCCGCCGCACCGTGCGCATCGTCTTGGGCGAGGGCCGGGCCGCCCATGAGCAGGGCGAGGGAGAGGATTATCGGGCTTCCCACAATACGTCGCATCGCTTCAACCTCCTGGGTGTCTCGTAAGCATGCCGCGCAGCCGGAGCTGCAGTGCGGTGCTACGGGTCTTTTCGGCCCGTTGTTAGCGGGTTGCGAGCGGGTTCCCTCGGCGGCGACGCAAATCCGAGCGCGGCCGCGAAGCCGGTGAAGTCGCGTACGCGGTCCGCCGATGCTCAATCGGACCTAGCCGCCACGCTCAGGAGCACGGACGATGACCACGAGCACGCAGGACCGCGAACAGGCCGTCAAGCTGGCGATCCGCGAGATCAGCCACATCGCGACGCTTCCCGAGATCACGCTCAAGATCGTGGAGCTGGTCGAGGACCCCTCGTCGACGGCCCAGGACCTGCACAAGGTCATCGCGAACGACCCGGCGTTGTCCAGCCGCATCCTGAAGGTCGTCAACTCGTCGTTCTACGGGCTGCCGGGGCAGATCGGCTCGATCAACCGGGCCATCGTGATGCTCGGGCTCAACGCGGTGAAGAACATCGCCATCGCCGCGAGCCTCGCCAAGCTCTTCCGCGGGGGCGACATCTCGCAGGGCTTCAGCGCCCGGGCCGTGTGGGAGCACGCGGTCGCCTGCGGCGCGGTGACCAAGATGATCGCCGATGCCGCCAAGGTGGGCATGGCCGACGAGGCCTTCCTCGCGGGCCTGATGCACAACATCGGGCTGATGGTCGAGATGCAGTACGACCGCAACAAGCTCATCGAGGTCGTGCAGCAGCTGGCCGTCGACGGCAGCGGCGCCCCGAGCGTCGACATCCGCGAGGCCGAGGCGAACGTCTTCGGGGCCGACCACCAGGACTTCGGCCGCGGCCTGTGCGAGAAGTGGAAGTTCCCGAGCAACTTCCAGCTCGTCACCGGCTTCCACCACACGCCGCTGGAGGCCCCGGCCGACGGCCGCCGCCTGCCGGCGATGGTCTACCTGGCCGACCGCCTGGTGGGCGAGGTCCAGGGCCAGTTCCGGCTCGACCTGCCCTCGCTAGCGATTGATCCGGCGGTGCTCGAGTTGCTCAAGCTCGGCGAGGACGACCTGGCCGCCCTGCGGGCCCGCGTGCCCGAGGAGATCGAGGCGGCCGCCGGCCTGCTCGGCTAGCACGCCACCACCGCGACACGCCTGCTGCAAACCCGCGCACGATCGGGCCATGCACGGTCCACCCGTGCTGGGGCGTGCTAAGGCATCGTGTTGCCGGTTGTTATGCCCCGGATCGGGGTGCATTGCACCGGGGCGGACCCTAACCCATACATAACTCAAATCTGCGCCGGGGCCATGATCGGTGGCGTGAATCGGTCTAATCTCCCGATTAGGGTGCGGGCCGGGGCGTGCGCCGCGATCCGCCCGCGGACCCAAGAGGACTCTCTCTTTCTCCCTCCGGGCGGTCGCACACACGTGTGCGGCCGCCTTTTTTGGGTGCCGCCGGCGGTGTCGAACGGGGACGGCCCCGGGCCCGATACACTCGGCCGAACGCGGCGGCCGGGCAACTGCTGGCCCACGGGCCGCGAACAGACTTCCCGGGGAGTCATCCGCGGCCCGTCGTTGGCCGCATGGAGGGATCGGGCCTCATCGGCCCGGTGACAGCATCGAGGAGGACCTGGCCATGCCGCCACACGCACGCCGCCGCGCGTTCTCGCTGATCGAGTTGCTCGTGGTGATCGTCGTCATCGCGCTCATCGTGGCGATCATCCTGCCCGCGCTGGGCGGGGCCCGAAACACCGCGCGCAAGGCGTCCACCGCGGCGCAGCTCGCGGCCATCTCGGGCGCGGCCCAGCAATTCGAGAACGACAATCAGCGGGCCCCGGGGCTGTTCACGGCTCGGCAGATGGGCGACATGGACAACGAGGACCGCGGCTTCACCGTGATGGAGAACATCATGCTGGATCTGGCCGGTGGCGTCGTCGAGCCCAGCGGCCCGGCGCTCGGCGGCCAGAGCGACACCATCGTCGAGGTCGGCCCCACCAGCGACGCCACGGTCCTGGTCGATCTCGATCTCATCGGCACCACCCAGGCGGGTGGCGGCTACTACACCCCCGACGCGGGGCGATTCGTGCCGCAGGACGGCATCGAGTCTGGTACGCAGTTCACCACGTCGGTCGAGAACCACACGAGGCTGCCCGACGTGGTCGACGCCTTCGGCACCCCGGTGTTGGCCTGGCAGGCCGACCGCACCGCCATCCAGCCGGTCGAGGAGGTCGAGGACTTCGTGAGGATCTCCTCGCCCACGTCCGCCTCGGAACCTCCGGCACGATTCTACTGGGCGTCCAACGCGGGCTTCCTGAGATCCGAGGAGCTCGGCAAGCAGCGCAAGGACATCACCTTCCGCACGGCGACCAGCGAGCACAGCGTCATCGCCGAAGACGTGACCGAGAGCCAGCGGCTCGAGCACCTGATGGTGCTGCTCGGAGCACCGACGATCCCCTCGGGCGACACGCCGCCCAACGTGTTCCCCTCCGCGCCGCGGGGCCAGCTGCTGTTCCACTCGGCCGGCCGCGACGCGGTGTACCTGGGCTCCAAGGACAAGGGCGGCCGCACCGCCCAGACCGCCGACGGGCTGGTCTTCTGGCGTTCTTTCTACGGCGACTCGGGCGACCGGCTCGTGGACGGGGAAGGCCAGGTCGAGTCGATCGATCTGCTCGACCAGTTCGACGACATCATCCAGACGGCCGGCAACTGATTTGATGGCTCGGTAGCGGCATTCGGCCGCGATGCTCGCCGGCGAACTCGCGATCGCGGCCTCATCCGCTTGACCGCGGGCGGCCGCCGTCCCACGCTCCGGGCGTGGACCTGCCGCACTCCGACGAATTGCCCCGCGTCGATACGCGGCCGCGGACGCGGGCGGCGTGGACCCTTGCGGCGTGCATAGCGGGCATATTGGCGTCTTCGGCGTGGCCTTCCTTCATCGGCAGCGCCACGCCCGAAGCGCTCTTCGGGGCGGTGGTGTGCCTCGCCGGACTCGGGCTTCTTGGCGGCCGGCGGACCGCCGCCGCCGCGCTGCTCGCCGCAGCGCTCATGCTCACCGCGGGGCGGGCGACGCTCGAGCACCATCCGCCCCGCGACCATGTGCTGCACCACGCCGCGGCGCTGCCCATCGACGATGCCGGCCGGCAGCGGGCCCTCGTGGGGCTGACGGCCCGCGTGCGTTCGGCCCCGGCGGACCCGGACGCGGCGACGCCATCGTGGGAGCGGGGCGTATTCGCCGGCGACCGCACCGCCATCGAGGTCGAGGCCGAGGCGATCGATCTCGGCGACGGATGGACCACGGCGTCCGGCGGCGTGCGGCTGCGCGTCGATGACGCGGTTGATGCCGCGCCGAACTGGCTGACACCCGGCTCGCGGCTCGAGGTCGTCGGCTGGCTGCACGCGCCGGTCGGCCCGCGGAACCCCGGCGACCGCGAGTCCTGGCGGATCGACGCCGCCACGCTGCACACCGACGACTGGGAGCTGCTGGCCGAAGCGTCCGGCGGGACCTGGTGGGCGCGCGCGCGGGGCTGGCTGGCGCGGGTGCGCTGGCGTGTGCAGTCCGGCGGCCGATCGCTGCTGGGCGTGCGGGCCGACGACGCCGATCCCGCGAGCGGGCTGCTGGCGGCGCTGGTGCTGGGCCAGCGCGACGCGGGCTTTGAGGAGGCCTACAGGCCGTTCCGTCGCGTCGGTCTGGCGCACCTGCTGGCGATCTCCGGGCTGCACCTGGCGATCCTGGCGGGGGCGGCGGCGTGGCTGCTGCGGACGTTCGTGCCGGGCTGGCGCGTGCACGCCGCGGGCGTGGCGGTCGCGGTGGGGCTACTGCTGGTGCTCGTGCCGGCGCGGACGCCCATCGTCCGGGCGGGCATCATGGTGCTCGCGCTGCTCGCCGCCCGGGCGCTGGGGCGGCGGCACGATCCGCTGGCGGTGCTGGCGTGGACGGCGACCGCCATACTGCTGTTCGATCCCCCGCAGCTCTTCGATCTCGGGTTCCAGCTGAGCTTCGGGCTCGTCGCGGCGCTCATCGCGCTGGCGCCTCGGGCGCACGCCACCCTCTTCGGCGAGCGATCGCCGGTGCGGGGCGTGCTGCACGCGCCGGCGCCCCTGTGGCGGAGCGGCGTGCGGGTGGCGGCGGGATCGGTCGCGCGACTGGCGAGCGCGACGGCCCTGTGCTGGCTGCTGTCGGCGCCGGCCATCGCGCTGCACACCGGCCTGCTCAGCCCCTGGACGGTGCCGGCGACCATCGTCGCGACGCCCATGATCGCGGTGCTGCTGGTGGCCTCGTACGCCGCCATCGCAATCGCCGCCGTCGCGCCGCCCGTGGCCGGGGCGCTGCGGCTGCCCCTACTCGCGCTCGCCGACGCCTGCAACGCCGTCGTGGGCTGGTTCGATGCGCTGCCCGCGTCGGCCGTCGCGCTCCCGCGTATCAGCACAGCGCTGGCGATCACGGCGACCGGGACGGCGATCGTGGTCGTCGTCCGCGGCCGACGCGTGCGGTGGAACCACGGGCTCGCGGTGCTGCTGGTCGCGGCTTGGGCCTGGACGGAACTCGCGCGGCCGTTCGAGCAAGCTGGGCAGCTCGATGTCCACACGCTCGCGGTCGGCGACGGCACGGCCCACCTGCTCTCAAGCGATGGTGAGGACGTGCTGTGGGACTGCGGCTCGATCGGCGGCGGCGCGGGCGCCACGACCGTTCGCGCCGTGCGAGCACTGGGCCTGGGCCGCGTGGACGCCGCGGTGCTCACGCACGCCAACCTCGACCACGCCAACGGCCTACCCAGAGCAATGCGAGAGCTGGGCATCGCGACGCTGTTCACCACGCCGCAGGCCGCCGAGCACACGCGGCGGGGTGGGGCCATGGACGACATCTTCGACGAGTTGGCGGAGCTGGGCGTCCAGATCCGCACCGTCGCCGCGGGCGATCGCTTCCAGGTCGGGTCCGCCACGGCCACCGTGCTCTGGCCGCCGGTGGACGCGCGGATCGAATCGCCCAACGACGCGTCGCTCGTGGCGCTCGTCGAGGCCGCCGACGGCGTGCGGGTGCTGCTGACGGCCGACATCGGCGGCGGCGGCCTGGCGCGACTGCTGGAGCGCGTCGACCCGGCGCTCCTCCGCGTCGACGTGCTCGAGCTGCCCCACCACGGCGCCGACGACGAGCACGCGAGGCGGCTGGTCGCGCTGGCCGACGCCCGGGTGGTCATCCAGTCCGCGGGGCCGGCACGGGTGCGGCAGGATCCCTGGCGGGAGGCGCGCGGCGACGGGCTCTGGCTGGTGACGGGCCGCGATGGCGCGATCCACGTCCGCTCGCGCGCCGGGCTCGAAGTGGCCGCGATGCGTCGCGGCGAGCTGGAGGTGCCCGATCCCTAGAGCCGCTCTTCCTTGGGCGTGCGGCTCATGAGCATGCCGATGGCGTCGACGGGGTCGAGGCCGTCGAAGAGCACGGCGTTGACGGCCTCGCAGATGGGCATCTCCACGCCGTGCCGCTGCGCGAGCTCGACCACGCCGCTGGTGGTATGCACACCCTCGACGACGTGCCTGGTCGCCGCTAGGTGCTGCTCGAGGGTGCGGCCCTTGCCCAGCGCCTCGCCGCAGGCGCGGTTGCGGCCCTCGGGGCTGAAGCAGGTGGTGGTCAGGTCGCCCACGCCCGCGACGCCGAAGAAGGTCTCGGTGCGGGCGCCCATGGCGTTGCCCAGGCGGGTGATCTCCGCGAGGCCGCGCGCGAGCAGCGCACTCTTGGCGTTGAAACCGGCCTGCAGCCCGTCGAGGATGCCCGCCGCGATGGCGATCACGTTCTTGATCGCGCCGGCGAGCTCGACGCCGACGAGGTCCTCGTTGGTGTACACGCGGAGGTAGCGGGCCGCGAACCACTGCTGCACGCGGGCGGCGAAGGCGGCGTCCTCGCTGGCGGCGACCATCGTGGCGGGCAGCCCCCGGGCGAGTTCGGCCGCGATCGTCGGGCCGCTCAGCGTCGCCAGCGGGCGATCGCCGCCGATGGCTTCGGCGATGACCTCGGTGGGCCGCAGCAGCGTGCCCGCCTCGATGCCCTTGGCCACCGAGACCACCGCCGCGCCCGGCTCGACCCGGTCCGCCAGGCGCTCGAACACGGCGCGGATGTGCTGCACGGGGATGGCGCAGACGATCAGCCCGGTGCCGGCGAGGGCGGCCCCGTCGTCCAGCGCGACACCCACCCGCTCGGGCAGCGTGAATCCGTCCAGCAGGTCGCTCGTGCGGACCTGGGCGAGGCGGTGCTGGGCGTCGGCATCGTGGCCCCACAGCGCGATGCGGCCCACGTCGTCTGCGGCGGCGATGCCCTCGGCCGCGGGTGCCTCGGCACTGGCGAGCAACGTCGAGCAGACCAGCCCCATCTGCCCGCTGCCGAGGATCGCGGCGTGGATCATCGCCGCGACGATACCCCGGCCGGCGTCGATGCGGCGAACGCCCGAGACGCTGAACCGCGGCGCAGCGGGGGCCGTACCACGGGATCCGCGCCGCGGGCATCGCCCGATGCGTTCGGATTGTAGTAGGTTGCGTGCCGGCCCAGGCCGGTCTCAGACGGATCGTCGGGCTCGCACGGGCCCCTAAACTGGTCGCCCCCGCGCCGCACCGGCGCACCCCATCGGCACGCTGGCAGGAGCACCCGCATGTCCACCGCCGCCTCGCCCTCGACCGTCGAGCACGCCGCCGACCCCGAGTTGATGTCCGCCGAGGATCGGCAGGACGCCCGGATCGAGAAGAAGCTGGTCGTGTTCCTGGTGGGCGCGGTGATCCTGATCTGCTCGATCCTGGCGAAGATCACCGACACGGCGTCGGCCGAGATCGCCAACGTGCTGGCGGGCGTCGCCGCCATCGTGCTGGGCGGCTGGCTGCTGGGACCGGCCTGGCGGGAGCTCAAGAAGGGCGAGATCGGCTCGCGGTGCCTCGTGGTGGTCGCCGTCGGCGGCGCGCTCGCGCTGGGCCGCTACTTCGAGGCCGGCCTGCTGGCGTTCATCCTGAACATCTCCAACGAGATCGTCGAGCGGACCGCCAGCGGCGCCCGCCGGGCGATCGAATCGCTCATCGGGCTGACGCCCGACGTCGCCCGCGTGGTCGACGCCGACGGCAGCGAGCGGGAGATGGGCGTGGCCGAGGTCCAGTTGGGCCAGATCGTCCGCGTCCGTCCCGGCGAGAACCTGCCGGTGGACGGCCGGATCGTCCGCGGCGAGAGCGAGGTCAACCAGGCGTCGCTGACCGGCGAGGCCATCCCCGTGTCGGTGCAGGCCGGCAGCGACGTCTACGCCGGCACGACCAACCTCTCGGGCATGCTCGATCTGGAGGTCACGCAAGTCGGCGAGGACACCACCATCGGCAAGGTGACCCAGCTCATCCGCGAGGCCGAGAGCACAAAGACCCAGCGGCAGCAGATCATCGAGCAGGTCAGCCGCTTCTTCGTGCCCATCGCCATCGGCGTGGCCTTCGTCGTGTTCCTGCTGAGCGCCAACGACCCCACGCGGCGCGAGGAGGCCGAGATCGCCGCGCTCACGGTGCTGGTGGTGTCGGTGCCCGCCGCCCTGCTGCTGGCCAGCCCGACGGCGATGGTGGCGGCCTTCGGCGCCGCGGCGCGGCTGGGCATCCTCGTCAAGAGCACGGCCTTCCTCGAGGCCGCCGCCGGCGTCAACACGATCATCATGGACAAGACCGGCACGATCACCACCGGCACCTTCGAGGTCACCAAGCTCGTGCCCGCCGAGGGCGTCGAGGGCGCCGACCTGCTCAAGGCGGCGGCGACGGCCGAACAGAACTCCAACCACCCGCTGGCCCAGTCCATCGCGCGCACGGCCGAGCGGGCCCGCGTGCAGGGCGAGACGCCCGAGTCCTTCGAGGAATTGCACGGCAAGGGCGTGCTGGCCAGGACCAAGTCCGGCGACCTGCACGTGGGCCGCAGCAGCTGGCTCAAGGACGTGGCGCCGGGCCAGACGTCCGCCATCGAAGCCGTCGAGGCCAAGATCGAGGGCATCACCGGCGTCCACGTCATGCGCGACGGCCGCTACCTGGGCGTCGTCGGCCTGGAGGACCGCGTCCGCAAGAACACCAAGAGCGTGCTGCAGCGGCTGCGCGAACTCGGGGCCCGGCACATCGCGATCTTCACCGGCGATCGCCTGAGCGTCGCCAAGCGGGTGGGCGTAGCCGTGGGCGTCGACGCCATCGAGGCCGAGTGCCTCCCCGAGGAGAAGTACGAACTGGTCCGCGACCTGGTCGATCGCGGCTACCGCGTCATGATGGTTGGCGACGGCATCAACGACGGGCCCTCGCTGGCCGAGGCCGACGTCGGCGTCGCCATGGGCCTGAGCGGCTCGGACATCGCGGCCAACTCGGCGGGCGTCGCACTCATGAACGACGACCTCAGCCGCATCCCCTTCTTCATCGAGCTGGCCCGCAAGACCAAGGCGATCATCCTGCAGAACATCGTCGCGTCGATCCTCTTCGTGATCGGCGGACTCATCATCGCGTCCACGGGCAGCTTCAACCTCGCCGTCGCGGGGCTCTACCAGATCCTGCCGGTGCTCTTCGTGATGTTCAACAGCTTCCGGCTGTTCCGCTTCGGCGAGACCTTCGCCGCCATCGAGGGCGAGAGCGAGCAGGCCGGCCCGAAGCGCCGCGAGGCCTCGATGCGCGGGCTGGCCACGGCGTAGCGGCTACCGCGTCGTCGCGCCGTACGTCTTCTCGTAGTAGTCGCGGTACGCGCCGCTCCGCACGCGGCGCCACCAGTCCTCGTGCTCGCGGTACCAGCGCACGGTGCCCTCGAGGCCCTCGGGCCAGGCGCTGCGGCTGGGCTCCCAGCCGAGTTCGGCCTTGATCTTGCTCGCGTCGATCGCGTAACGGCGGTCGTGGCCCAGGCGATCGGGCACGTAGCGGATGCGGTCCTCGCCCAGCCCCATGATGTCCAGGATGGCGTGCGTGAGCTCGAGGTTGCTCCGCTCGTTGTTGCCGCCGATGTTGTAGACCTCGCCGCTGCGGCCGCCCTCGAGCACGGCCAGGATGGCCTCGCAATGGTCGTCCACGTGCAGCCAATCCCGCACGTTCTTGCCGTCGCCGTAGAGCGGCACCTGCTCGCCCTGCATCAGGTTGGTCACGAACAGCGGGATGACCTTCTCGGGGAATTGGTAGCGGCCGTAGTTGTTGCTGCACCGCGTGACGACCACGTCCATGCCGAAGGTCCGCTGGAAGGCCATCGCCAGCATGTCAGCGGCCGCCTTGCTCGCGCTGTACGGGCTCGATGGATCGAGCGGCGTCGACTCGGTGAAGAGCACACTCGGATCGTCGAGCGGCAGCGAGCCGTACACCTCGTCGGTGCCGACCTGCAGGAAGCGGCCCACCCGTCCCTCGTCGGGCCAGGCCTCCCTGCAGGCCTGCAGCAGCGTCTGCGCGCCGGCGACGTTCGACGTGATGAACGGCGAGGCGTCCTGGATCGAGCGATCGACGTGGCTCTCGGCCGCGAAGTTGACGACGGCGTCGCACTCCGCGAGCAGTCCGCGCACCATCTCGAGGTCGTTGATGTCGCCCCTGGCGAATCGGTAGTCGTCGCTCTCCTCGACACCCGCGAGGTTTTCCAGATTGCCCGAGTAGGTCAGCGCGTCGAGATTCGTGATGCGCACGCCGGAGCGGTGCTCCATCACGAATCGCACGAAGTTGGAGCCGATGAAGCCCGCGCCGCCCGTGATCAGCAGGTGCGTGAAGGTTCGCTCAGGCATGGGCGGGCACTCCGGGCAGCCGGCTCAGCACGGCGGCGAGGTTGTCGGTCCAGTGCGGCATGGGGCCCAGTTCGGCCTCGGTCTGCTTGATGTCCAGCACGCTGTACGCCGGCCGCTTCGCCGGCCGCGGAAACTCGTCGCTGGTGCAGGGCGTGATGGCCGAGGGCGCACCGGTCAGCCGCTTGATCTCGCGGGCGAACTCGTACCAGCTGCACTCGCCGCCATCGGTGGCGTGCCAGTGGCCGCGCGCACCACGGAGCGCCAGGTCGATCGCGCACCGAGCAAGATGCTCGGCCGACGTCGGCCGACCGCGTTGGTCGTCGACGACCTTGAGCTCTTCGCGATCGAACATCAGCGTGCGCATGGTGAGCACGAAGTTCTTGCCCCACGACGCGTACAACCAGCTCGTGCGGACGTGGAGCCAGCGGCTCGCGTCGGCGGCCTCCAGGGCTCCCTCGCCGACGGCCTTCGAGCGGCCATATGCGTTGATCGGGTTCCGCGGATGGTCCACCGGGTAGGGCGACTCGCCCCGGCCATCGAACACGTAATCGGTGCCGAAGGTCACGAGCGTGCCGACGCGATCGCTGCCCAGCAGCTGCGCGATGGCGTGCCCGTTGACCCGGGTAGCCTCTGCTTCGTGCGCTTCGGCGCCATCGACATCGGTCCACGCCGCACAGTTGATGAGCACGTCGCACGCGGGCACGCCGGCGATGCTCGCGGGATCGGCAAGGTCCACGTCGCTCCGGGCGATCGCGGCGTGCTCCAGACCGCGCTCTACCAGTTCGGCGACCACCGCGCGGCCGAGCATGCCGCCGCTGCCGAGCACGGCGATCGACTGGCCGGCCGGCTCGCTCATCCGTGCTGCACGCCCCACGGGAAGCCGTCGACGCCGTCGTAGCCCATGCGGTGCTCGTCGGGCTGGCCCGGGTCGTACTGGTGCGTGACGTAGTAGAGCAGGCCCGCCGGCTCGTGGCCCACGGTCGCGCAGCCGTGCCACAGCGGCGGGGGGATGATGACCACGCCGGGTCGCCGCTCGCCCACGATCGCCATCCAGCGGCGGCCGTCGCTCTCGCGATAGACGCCGGTCTTGACGTGCCCGTTGATGCACAGCCAGAAGTCGGTCTGCTTGTCGTGGCGATGCCAGGCCTTGATCACGCTCGGGTACATCACCGAGTAGTTGATCTGGCCCGCGGGCCCCAGCACGCCCTGCATGAGGTTCATCACCGACCAGCCGCGGTCGTCGGCGAAGATCGACGCGGGGATCAGCAGCGGCTCGAGGTCTTCCTTGGCCTTCTCGAAGGCCTCCGCAGGCGAGAGCTGCACGCTGCGGATGGGCTCGGGCCGTCGCGTGGGTGGGGCGTCCGTCGCGGTGGTCATGCCGTCGCTCCCGCGTGCGTGGCCAGCTCGGCGTGGTTGGCGCCGCCCTCGGCCACGTAGTTGGTCGCGCGGCGGAGGCTGTCGAAGGTGCCCGCGTCGGTCCACCAGCCCTCGAGCACGTCGTAGGTCAGGTCGCCGCGATTGAGGTAGTAGTTGTTGACGTCGGTGATCTCGAGCTCGCCCCGCGCGCTGGGCTCCAGCCCGTCGCACATGTCGAACACGTCCGCGTCGTAGAAATAGATGCCCGTGACGGCGTGGTTGCTCGGCGGGTCGCTCGGCTTCTCGATGATCTCCGCGATCCGCCGATCGGCGCCCTCGCCCTCGAAGCGGACCACGCCGAAGCGCTGCGGATCGTCCACCGTCTTGAGCAGCACCTTGGCGCCGCTCTTCTGCGTGAAGAACTCGCCGGCAGCCTTCTTGATGTTGCCCTCGATCAGGTTGTCGCCCAGCACGACGCAGATCTTCTCGCCGTCGGCGAAGTCGCGGGCCAGCCGCAGTGCATCGGCGATGCCGCCCTCGCCCTCCTGGTAGGCGTAGGCCAGCCGCTTAACGCCGAGGTCCTGGCCATTCTTGAGCAGCTTGAGGAAGTCGCCCGCGTGCTCGCCGCCGGTGACGATGAGCACTTCGTTGATGCCCGCGTTCGTCAGGCACTGGATTGGGTAGTGGATCATCGGCCGGTCGTAGACCGGCAGCAGGTGCTTGTTGGTGACCAGGGTGAGCGGCCGAAGCCGCGTGCCCAGCCCGCCGGCCAGAATAACGCCCTTCATGCCCGATCCCTCATGCCAAATCCCGCCCGCCGAGCGGGCGTGCGCGTCCAGTGCCGGTATCGTCCAGACCGGCCGCCGACTGCGGTCCACGGCGGCCTCCTCCGCTTGAATCTTCGCCGTATGCTGGGCCGATGCAAGCCCCCACGGCATCCGAGCCTGCGTGGTCGCCGCCCGGCCCGCTCTTGGGCATGGTGCACGTCGGCCCGCTGTCCTCGGCGGCTCGGGCCGGCCCGCCGCTGGGCGACCAGGTCGACGCCGCCGTCCGCGACGCCCGGACGCTGGCCGACGCCGGCTTCGACGCGGTCATCGTCGAGAACATGCACGACACGCCCTATGTCCACGGCCGGCAGGATCCGGCGGTGGTGGCGTCCATGACGCGGCTGGTGGGGGCGGTGGTCGAGGCCGCCGGCGTGCCCGCGGGCGTGCAGATCCTCTCGGGGGGCAACCGGGAGGCGATCGCGGTGGCGGCCGCCACAGGTGCGAATTTTGTTCGGTGCGAGAACTTTGCCTACGCCCACGTCGCCGACGAGGGCCTGCTCGCCCAGGCCGAGGCCGGCCCGCTGCTGCGGTACCGCCGGCGGATCGGGGCAGAATCCGTCGCAGTGCTCGCCGACGTCAAGAAGAAGCACGCCTCGCACGCCCTGACCGGTGATCTGACGCTCGCCGACGCCTGCCGCGGCACGCGGTTCTTTGGGGCCGACGCGATCGTCGTCACCGGCTCGGCTACGGGCGAGCGGACCGATCCCGGGGACGTCCGCGCCGCCCGCGAGGCCGTCGATGGTCCCGTTCTGGTTGGGTCGGGCGCCTCGCCGGAGGACGCCGCCGCACTGCTCCAGCACGCCGACGCGCTGATCGTGGGCTCGTGGGTTAAGGTGGACGGCCGCTGGCACAACCCGGTGGACGCCGGCCGCGCACGCCGGATGGTGGAGGCGGTCCGCAACTCGTAGTTCGGGTTGCGTGATTCGGGGAATCGGGGTTGGAGCGGCGGCCCAGTGCCAATAGGATCGCATTCGCGCATCCGCGAAGACGACGGCCGGCCGGGCACCCCGGCGCAGCCCCATCCAGCAAGGGAGACCATCATGCTGCAGCACGGAACTCGCAGGTTGCTCTCGGCGCTGGCGGTGGCATCCGCCGCGGTGCTCGGTGCGTCGGCCGCCGCCCAGGACAAGGTCCTGCAGTTGCCCATGCGGACGGTCGGGCCCAACACGCTGGATCCCGCGGCCGGCTCGACGACGTACGACAACATGGCGTGCAGCCAGGTGTACGAGACGCTGATGACCGTTAGCTACGCCGACCCCAACCAGCTCGAGCCGCTGCTGGTCGCCGAGATGCCCACCAGCTACGTCGACGATCAGGGCCGCAAGGTCTGGAAGTTCCGCCTCCGCGAGGACGCGGCCTTCCACGACGACGAGTGCTTCCCGAGTGGCCAGGGCCGCCCGGTGACGACCGACGACGTCTTCTACAGCTGGAAGCGGCTGGCCGACCGCAAGGCGTCCGAGGGCAAGAACTGGTGGCTGCTGAAGGACACAATCGTCGGCTTCGACGAGTTCAAGGCCGTCCAGGACAACCGCGAGACCTTCGACTACGACGCGCCCATCGAGGGCCTGCGGAAGCTGAGCGACACCGAGTTCGAGGTGGTGCTCAAGGAGCCGGTGTACCGCTTCATCTGGGTGCTCCAGATGTTCCAGACCTCGATCGTGCCCCGCGAGGCCGTCGAGCACTACGGCAAGGACTTCTCGGGCAACCCCGTTGGCACGGGCCCCTTCGTGTTCGAGGAGTGGCGGCCCAAGCAGAGCTTCACGGTCGTCCGCAACCCCGAGTACCGCACGGCCTACTACCCGAGCGATGGCTGGTCGTCCGAGGACGAGTCCAGGGGCCTGGCCGAGCCCGCGGGCCAGCGGATCCCCTTCGTCGATCGCCTCGAGTTCTCGATGTATGTCGAGGACAATCCGCTGTGGCTGAAGTTCGACCAGGGCGAGCTCGCGTACATCGAGCTGCCCTACGACTTCTTCGAGTCGGCCTTCAACAAGCGAACCAAGCGGCTGAACCGCGATCTCCGCCGCCGCGACGTGAGCTACGTCGTCGAGCCGCAGCTGGACTTCATCTTCCGCGCGTTCAACATGGAGGACGAACTCGTCGGCGGCTACACCGACGACAAGATCGCCCTCCGCCGGGCCCTCGCCCTCGCGGTCGATCTCGACGAGTTCAACAACACCTTCTACCAGGGGCTGTGCTCGGTGTACGACGGCCCCATCCCGCCCGGGCTGGACGGCCACCCCAGCGACGGCAACGCCGCGACCAGCTACCGCGGGCCCAACCTCGAGCTGGCCCGCGAGTACCTCGCCCAGGCCGGCTATCCGGACGGCGAGGGGCTGCCCCCCATCAAGTTCTACACCAGCCGCAGCGACGTCAACTCCCGCCAGACCGCGATGCTCAAGCGGCAGCTGGGCGCCATCAACGTCCGCGTCGAGGAGTACCTCGTCGACTTCCCCGACCTCATCGGCACCGTCAACCGTCGCGCGGCGCCCATGTTCGGCTTCGCGTGGGCGAGCGACTATCCCGACGCCGAGAATAACCTTGCGCTCTTCTACTCGCCCAACTCCGCGCCGGGCAGCAACCACAGCAACTACAACCGGCCCGAGTTCGATGCGCTCTACGACGAAGCCCGCCTGATGGAGCCCGGCCCGGAGCGGACGGCCAAGTACGTCCAGATGCGGGACATGGTGATCAACGATGTGCCGTTCATCGGCTCGCTCGCCCGCAACCGCTACTTCCTCATCAACCCGCACGTGCGCAACGCCAAGCCGACGCAGCGGCACTGGAGCTGGTTCAAGTACCTCGACACGGATCGCACCAACTAGCGACGCCGCGCAGGCGAGAGACGACGGCGGACGCGCATGTGGGCATACGTACTACGCAAGCTGCTCTACAACATCCCCGTGTACATGGGGGTGATCCTCTTTCTCATGATCCTGCTGAGGCTCACCGATCCGGTGACCGCCTACCTGGGCAAGTTCCCCACCTACGACGAGTACAAGACCAAGCGCACCGACTTCGGCCTCGATAGGCCGCTGCTGGGCGACTGGCAGGTCGGCGGACGCGAGTGGACGCGGCGCGACGGCGGCGTCGGCGGCTCGCACCTGGCCAAGGGCAGGGGCACCGGCAAGAGCTGGGTCCAGTGGACGCTCAACCTCGAGCCGGGCCAGTACGACCTGTTCGTCTCCTGGCCCGGCGAGATCGACGATCAGGGCATCGAGCGCTCGCTGGGCGAATCGGGCCTCGTCTGGGTCCGGCTGCTCAACGGGTCGGCCGACGGCGGCGAGCCCACCGCCATCCGCACCGCCTCGGTCGACCAGACCAGGCCCGCCGACGACGCCGTCGTCGACGGCGTGGGTTGGGCGACGCTCGGCAGCGTCCGCGTTGGCACCGATCCGCTGATCGTCCGCCTGCTGGACGACAGCAGCGGCGGCGTGCTGGCAGATGCCCTCCGCGTTGTGCCGGAGGCCGCCGGAGAAGGGGGCGCAGGCGACACGATCGTCCTGGATGCCGGCGAGGACGCCGCGGGCGTCGAGATGCAGAGCGACCCCTGGACGTTCGGCGGATTCGTCGCCAGCTTCTGGGACAACCAGTACCGCCGCAAGCTGTGGAGCATCATCCGCTTTGACTTCGAGCAGCGGAGCTGGGCGGTCCAGTCGCAGAAGGTCGGCGAGATCATCGCCTCGTCCATCGTGCCCAGCATGTCGGTCACGCTGCCGGTGCTGCTGATGAGCACCAGCATCTCGGTGTGCGTGGGCCTCTTCGCGTCGTTCAACCGCGGCAAGCCCATCGACCGCGGCGTCATGTTCGTCGCCGTGCTGGGCATGAGCATCAGCTACCTGGTCTACGTCATCGTGGGCCAGTACATCGGGGCGGCCTGGCCCGACAAGGCCTTCGGCATCGAGTTCTTCGCCACCTTCGGCTACGACCCGGTCTTCCCGGCCTGGGGCGAGGTGCAGGAGGAACTGCAACGCAAGGGCGTCGAGGATCCGAGCGTCGTGCGGACCACGCTGTCGTGGGTGAACACGGCCGGATACAACTGGAGGCACTTCTGCCTGCTGCCGGTGATCATCGGCGTGATCGTGGCGATGGGCTACGACACCCGCTTCTACCGCGCCGTCATGGTCGAGGAGTGCAACAAGGACTACATCCGCACCGCCCGTGCCAAGGGCGCCAGCAACCGGCGGGTGATGTTCCGTCACATGCTCCGCAACGCGCTGATCCCCATCATCACCCGCGTGATGATCTCGCTGCCCTTCGTCATCATGGGGTCGCTGCTGGTGGAGATCTACTTCGGCATTCCGGGACTAGGCCAGCAGCTCTACACCGCCATCACCGCGAAGGACTTCCCGGTGGTCGAGGCCATCACCGCGCTGCTGGCGGCGCTGTTCATCATCACCAACATCCTGACCGACGTGCTGTACGCCATCGTGGACCCGCGGGTCACGCTGAAGTAGGAGGCGCTGCGTGGCCACCGGATCACTGCTGGACCGCAAGATCGAGGAAGAGCTGCAGGGCGGCAAGGTCGGCCGCATCGCCGCCATCCGCCGTTCGCGGTCGTTCCGCACCTTCGTCCGGGACAAGGCCGCCGTCGTCGCGACCTGCATCATCGCGGTCTACATCAGCGTGGCGCTGCTCATCGTCGGCTCCCAGCTCGCCGCGGGCCTCGCGAGCAGGGTCGGCCTCGATCTCTCGGACACACTGCTCGTCCGCGAGCTCTCGCTGGACGCCTCGCTGCAGCGCGTCGGCCCCGACGGCCTGCCGGGCTTCTTCGAGACCGCCGAGATCAACGATCGCCTCGCGCAGGTCGACTTCTATGTGGACCGCGTGGCTCGCGCGCTCGATCGGAGCGATCCGCAGACCGCATTGGACGCGATCGAGTTCGCCGAGCGGACGGTGGTCGACGAACCGGTGGACGACGTCCGCGCCCGGGTAGCAACGATCCGGGACGAGATCATCCAGATCAACGAGGGCACCTACGCCGACCGCGAGGTCGCCCTCGACGACATCGCCTTCGGCCGCGAGGACCTCAAGGAGGCCAGCGACGAGGCCGAGCGCGAGGAGCTGCTCGAGGAGATCGCGCAGGCCCAGGACGATCTCGAAGTGGCCGAGGCCGCCCTGCTCGCCGAGATCGCCGAGCTCGAGGCCAGCGTGGACGAGCTGCTGCCCGTGCCCGGCGGCGTCGCCGGCGTGCTCTACGACGCCCGCGTGCTGCTGGGCACCGACAAGCAGGGCCGATCGATCCTGTGGCGGGCGATCTACTCCATCCGCGTCGCGACGCAGGTGGGGCTGGTGTCGGCGATCATCGCGGTGTGCGTGGGCGCGGCCCTCGGCGCGGCCGGCGGCTTCTTCGGCGGCTGGGTCGACCACGCCGTCGTCTGGCTCTACTCCACGCTGTCGAGCGTGCCCTACATCGTGCTGCTCACCGTCGTGGCCTTCGTGTTCAGCTCGATGGAGCTCGCCGTCCCGTTCACCGGCGGCACCAAGGTCAGCCAGACGCTCATCCCGATGTACGTGGCCTTCGGCGTGACGTTCTGGATCGCGCCCTGCCGCCAGATCCGCGGCGAGGCCATCAAGATCCGCTCGCTGGACTACGTGCAGAGCGCAACGTCGGTCGGGGCGGGCCGGCTGTACATCCTCCGCCGGCACATCATCCCAAACGTCCTCTTCCTCGTGTTCATCAACTTCTCGCTGATCTTCATCGGGGCGATCAAGAGCGAGGTGATCCTCAGCTTCCTGGGCATCGGCGTGCAGGGCCAGCCCAGCTGGGGCGTGATGATCAGCGAATCCAAGAGCGAGGTGCTCAACGGCTTCTTCTGGCAGATCGGCACCGCGACCGCCTTCATGTTCGGGCTCGTGCTGGCCTTCAACGTCTTCAGCGACGCCCTGCAGGACGCCTTCGACCCCAAGCACGCCCGCTAGGCGACGCCACTCCGCGGGCCCGCGTCGCGCGGCCGCCGGGGCGAGGCCGGACGGCTGCCTGTGAGATGGACTTCTCGTGGGCATCGCGCCGGCGGGCGATTCCGCCGCGGCGCAATGAAAAACACGACGTCCGAAACTAATCGGGCGCCGTGTTTAGGAGGAGAGAGACAAGACATCTCTAATATGCCCGCGCTTCTCGGACAGGCCAGCACTTTGACCAAGAAAATGATCCAAAAGGCTGGCGGAGGCCCGATCGCATAGCTCCAAAGGCCCTCAGAATGGGCAGATCCGCGATCGGACCACCGGATTCCCACGGCTCGAGATCGCCAGCCGCGGTCGCCCGAAACGCGGTCGAGCGAGTTTCTGATCGCTTTATGTTCGGAATCTCGAACGGCGTCGTGCTAGCCGGCCTGCCCGCTCTCGCCGGATCGCAGCGACGTGGGGTCGGGCAGCACGGTGGCGATCTTGCCCGCGGCGGCCGCCCGCTTGCGGCTGGCCTTGCCCGCCAGCAGGTTGAGCGCCTCGACGAGGATGGCAAAGGCCATGGCCGCGTAGATGTAGCCCTTGCCCACGTGCCCGCCCGCGCCCTCGATCATCAGCGTCACGCCGATGAGCAGCATGAAGGACAGCGCCAGCATCTTTGTGGTGGGGTGGTGGTGGATGAAGCGTCCGATGGGCCTGGCGAAGATCATCATCACCACCACCGACGACACGATGGCGATCGCGATGATCAGTTGGTTCTGGGTCATGCCGACGGCGGTGATGATCGAATCCAGGCTGAACACCGCGTCCATGATCAGCACCTGGATGAGCACGCCCGCGAACGTCGCCCTCGCGCCCGCGTGCAGTTCGCCCTCCTCGTCGGTCTCCAGCTTCTTGTGGATCTCCTTGACGGCCTTGTAGATCAGGAAGAGGCCGCCCGCGAGCAGCACCAGGTCCTTCCAGGTGAACGGATGGCCGAAGACCTCGAAGGCCGTGCCCGTGAGCCTCAGGATCAGGCCCACGACCGCCAGCAGCGCCAGCCGCATCACCATCGCGAAGAACAAGCCCAGGAAGCGGGCTCGGGCCTGCTGCTCCTCGGGCAGCCGCTCCACCAGGATCGACAGGAACACCACGTTGTCGATGCCCAGCACGATCTCGAGGGTGACCAGGGCGGCGAGCGCGGCGAGCCCCGCGGCCGAGAACAGCGTGGCGGTGGAGGCCGGTTCGGCGACGTCGAGCAGGGCCAGCATGGCGGTCTCCTCCCGCGGGATACGCCCGCCGCCCCGCCAAGAACGGGGCGGGCTCAGCGGCGTACCACCATACCGCCGATACACCGCCCGGGCCCGCCCGCGGGCGCCCTCCGGAGACGCTCGTGGACCCGCACGCCTGGCTGACCATCTCGGTGATCGCGGCCGCCGTCGTGGCGATGGCCAGCAACCGCATCGGGCCCGATACCGCGATGCTCGGGGCGCTCGCGGCGCTCCTGGTCGCGGGCGTGTTCCGGAGCCCCGCCGACGCCTTCCGCGGCTACGCCGACCCGTCGGTGATCATGATCGCCGCCCTGTTCGTCGTGGCCGCCGGCCTGACCGAGACCGGCGCGATGCACTGGATGGCCACCCGGCTGCTGGGCCGTCCGTCCACGCCCGCGGGCGCGATCGCGCGGCTGTCGATCCCCGTCGCGGGCATGTCGGCGACGATGAACAACACGCCCATCGTGGCGATGGCGATGCCCATCGTGTCGGCCTGGGCTCGCCGCGCGCGCCTTAGCCCATCGGTGCTCTTCATGCCCCTCAGCTTCGCGGCCATCCTGGGCGGCATGTGCACGCTGATCGGCACCTCGACCAACGTGCTGCTCGACGAGCAGTACATGAAGTACATCGCCGATGCCGGCACCGCCGCGCGGCTGCAGGACCAATTCGGCCTCGAAACCCCCGGCACGCTCGAGCGGTTCTGGCGGGTCGCGGTCGTGGGCCTGCCCGCAGCCGTCGCCGGCATCGCGTTCATGGCGCTCTTCGCCTCGAGGCTGGTGCCGAAGCGGCGCCCCGTCGACGACGGCGACGGTGAGCGCGAGTACACGCTCGAGATGCGGATCGAGCCGGGGTCGGCCATCGACGGCAAGACCGTCGAGCAGGCCCAGCTGCGCCACCTGCCCGGGCTGTTCCTGGCGTCCATCGAGCGCAACGGCGAGGTCATCCCCGCCGTCGGCCCCGACGAGGTGCTCCGCGGCGGCGACGTGCTGGTCTTCGCGGGCATCCTCGATTCGGTGGTCGACCTGCTCAACATCCGCGGGCTCGTGCCCGCGACCGACCAGGTCAAGAAGGTCGAGGCGCCGTGGGCCAACCGCGCCGTGGTCGAAGCGGTGATCAGCCCATCGAGCCCGCTGTGCCAGCAGAGCATCCGCCAGGCCCAGTTCCGCACGCGGTTCAACGCCGCGGTCATCGCGGTGCACCGCGTGGGCAGGCGGGTCGAGGGCAAGATCGGCGACATCGTGCTCCAGCCCGGCGACACGCTGCTGCTCAGCACGCACCGCGGCTTCGTGTCGGCCTTCCGCAACTCGCGGCACTTCTACCTGGTGTCGGGCGTGGAGGAGGCCCGCGTGGTCCGCCACGACCGCGCGTGGGTCGCGCTGATCATCCTGGGCATCCTGGTCGCCTCGCTCGCGCTGCCGCTCGCGCCGGCCCTGAACTGGCTGTTCGCGACGCTGGGCTGGGCCGTCACCGCGAGCGTCACGCCCGTGTCAGCCGCGGTGGGCTGCGCCGTGCTGATGGTGCTCACCCGGTGCGTCACGGGCACCGTGGCGCGGCGGAGCCTGGACTGGCAGGTCATCCTCGTCATCGGCGCCGCCATCGGGCTGGGCGAGGCCATGCGGCAGAGCGGCGCCGCCACCGGCCTGGCCGACGCCATCCTGGGGCTGGGCCTGGGGCCCTACGGCCTGCTGCTGGCGGTGATCCTCATCACGGTGCTGCTCACCCAGGTCATCAACAACGCCGCCGCCGCCGTCATCATGTTCGAGATCAGCATGCAGGCCGCCCAGGACGCGGACCTCAGCCCCGAGCCCTTCCTGCTGGGGCTCATGGCGGCGGCCTCGGCCAGCTTCCTGACGCCCATCGGCTACCAGACCAACCTCATGGTCACCGGGCCCGGCGGCTACCGCTTCCTCGACTTCCTCCGCCTGGGCGTGCCCATGACCGCCATCGTCACCATCACCGCGATGGTGCTCGTGCCGCTGGTCTTCCCGTTCCGGCCCATCTAGCGATCGCTCGTCGCGCAGAGCCGGCGCGCACGGCCCGCCGGTGTAGCCTTGCAGCATGCCGGACGCAGATGCTGGTGCGATGCAGGCGGCGGACGACGGGCTGGTCCCGCCGGGCGTCCGCCCGGTGCTGGTGGCGTCCCACCAGCGGTCGGGCACGCACCTGACGATGGACCTGCTGCGGCGGCAGTTCGACGCGTGCCGCCCGCCGTTCCGCCCCGGCGTCAATCCGCACCGCTACCTGTACTTCAGCATGGACCGCTTCCGCCCGACGCACCCGTCGCACGTCGGGCCGTCGGCGTGCCTCGCGGTGCTGCGGTCTACTTCGATGCCGATCCTCAAGGCCCACAGCCTGCCGGGTTTCCCGGAGGCCAGCGAGGAGGCCGCCCCCCTGTGCGCCGCGTTGATGGCCCGCAGCATCCGCATCTACTGCGTCCGGGACGTCCGCTCGATGCTCGCGAGCCTGCACGCCTTCGATGCGGTCGACGACGAGCGCTACGCCGCGATGCCGCTGGCCGAGTTCATCCGCACGGAGATCAACGGCGTGCCGAGGCCCGGGGTGTGGGCCAACCACGTCGAGGCCTGGCTCGACCGCGGCGAGCCCTCGCTGGTGCTCCGCTTCGAGCGGGTCATCGCCGATCCCGCCGGCACCATGGACGAACTGGCCCAGGCGCTCGGCCAGCCCCCGCTGCGGCGCGAGCCCGTCCTGCCCCGGGCGATGAAGCACCGCTGGCGGATCTGGGCCGCCCGGCTCACGGGCGTGCCCGAGAGCACCAATGTTATCGGACGCCGCAAGGGCATGGCCGTCCCCAAGTGGCGCGACACGCTGGATCCCGACGACCGGGCCTTCATCGAGCGGCACGCCGGCCACGCCCTCCGACGCCTGGGCTATGAGCCCGACGACGCCTGGGTGCGGGAGGGGCCCCGGGCGAGCCACGCCGAACCGGGGACGTCCCGGTGACGAAGCACCGCCGCGGGGCGATGGGAACCCCGAGCCGCGCCGGCCGCGGGCGTTCGGCGGACGCGATAACATCAATATTCGTGGATTGGCGGCGGACGCCCGGAGGCCCCTTGCGCCCCGTGGCAGCGCCGGGAGCCCCACGACCAGCACCGGGAGGAAGGGCACATGGCAGGCGAATTGGTGGTCGTCGCGGGCGGGGGCGGGTTCATCGGCGGGCACCTGGCCGCCGATCTGCTCAAGCAGGGCTTCCGCGTCCGCTCGGTCGACCGCAAGCCGCTGGACCAGTGGTACCAGGTGCACGGCGAGGCGGACAACCTCGTGGCCGATCTGAACGGGCTCGACGCCTGCCACAAGGCCTGCGACGGCGCCACCCACGTCTACCAGCTGGCCGCCGACATGGGCGGCATGGGCTTCATCGAGACCCACAAGGCCGAGTGCATGCTGAGCGTGCTCATCAACACGCACATGCTGATGGCCGCCCGCGACGCCGGTGTGCAGAAGTTCTTCTATAGCTCGTCCGCCTGCGTGTACAACGGCGACAAGCAGGTCGACGAGGACGTCGTCCCGCTGAAGGAAGAGGACGCCTACCCCGCGCTGCCCGAGGACGGCTATGGCTGGGAGAAGCTCTTCAGCGAGCGGATGTGCCGCCACTTCCGCGAGGATTTCGGCATCTACACGCGGGTCGCCCGCTACCACAACGTGTACGGCCCTTTCGGCACCTGGGAGGGCGGCCGCGAGAAGGCGCCCGCCGCCATGTGCCGCAAGGTGATCGAGGCCAAGCTCAGCGGCGACCACTCCATCGAGATCTGGGGCGACGGCAAGCAGACCCGCTCGTTCATGTACATCGACGACTGCCTCGAGGGCAGCCAGCGGATCATGCACGGCGACAGCATCGAGCCCCTGAACCTCGGCAGCGACGAGCTGGTCACCATCAACCAGCTCGTGGACATCGTCGAGGACATCGCCGGCATCAAGCTCGATCGCAGCTACAACCTCGACGCCCCCAAGGGCGTCAACGGCCGCAACAGCGACAACACGCTCATCCAGCGGGAGATCGGCTGGGCTCCCTCCATCCGCCTGCGGGACGGCATGGAGCGGACCTACAAGTGGATCTACGACGAGCACATGAAGAAGTACAACGGCAGCGTGCCGAAGCGCGAGGCCGCACCCAAGGGCGCGCACGCCAGGCATTCCGAGCAGGCTGGCGCTGCGCGATGAACCCGCGGGTCGTCTAGGACGACCCGGCACCGCACATTCGTTCCCGAGCACGACCCATTCCAGAGCAAGAGAGGACCTCGCCATGCGGACCACGATCGCTGCCCTGACCCTGTGCGCGACGCTCGGCGTCGCGGGCCTGCCCGCACTCGCCCAGAACTCCGTGTCCGCATCGGCGCAGGCACAGGCCGACCTGCCCAAGGCCGCGAAGCTCGCCGAGAAGGCGGTCGAGGCCGTCGGCGGCCGCTCGAAGCTCGAGAAGATCAAGAGCCTGCGCGTGGTCATGTCCATGGAGGCCATGGGCATGCAGATAGAGATGGACACCGCGTGGGCCCGCGCGGGCGGCCGGCTGGTCAAGATGAACATGGGCGGCTTCGGCGAAACCTCGATGGGCACCGACGGCACCATCGCCTGGGGCACCAACCCCATAACCGGCGAGTACATGATCCTGCCCGACGAGCAGGCCGAGCAGCTCAACGACCAGGCGTCGATGCACATGGCGATGATCGATCCCATCGGGATGCGCGACGAGGAGCTGGAGAAGTTCGAGACCGTGGGCCGCGAGTCCTTCCGCGGCGTGGACAGCTTCAAGGTGCTCTACGTCACCAAGGAGGGCGACAGCGAGGGCCACATGTTCTACGACGCCAAGACGGGCATGCCCGTGGGCTTCCGCCAGACCGAGGCCGGCCCGATGGGCCAGCAGACCACCACCGTCGCCTTCGAGGACTGGAAGGCCGTCGAGGGCGTCAAGTTCTTCCACAAGGCGATGGTCGAGTCGGCCCAGATGGGCCCCCAGCCCATCGCCATGACCGTCAAGACCCTCGAGGCCAACAAGCTCGACGCCTCGGCGTTCGAGCCGCCCGCCGAGGTCAAGGAGATGGCCGCCAAGCAGGCCGAGCAGAGCGGGGGCGCCGCCGAGATCGACTTCAACTCGCTGCCACCCGCCAAGCAGCAGGAGGCCCGCGAGCAGATCGCCGCCATCCGCGGCGCGGGCAAGGACGTCGCCCGCCAGGCCATCGAGAGCCTCGAGCGGGGCATGACCTACATGCCCGACGGCAACGACAAGCTCACCCTGCAGTATGTCGTGCAGGAACTCAAGAAGTACGTCAACGACGGCTGACGACCGGCGGCCATCGCGGCCGGCCCGATTCGGCGCCCCGGCCTACACCCGGGCGCCCCGCTGACCGATGGCCACCCCGGCGATGCCAGCAGACGACCCACAGCCCCGGCCCACGCTCGTCGTGATCAGCCTCGTGTACGTGCCGGACCCGGCCAGCGTCGGCCAGCACATGCACGACGCGGCGGCCGAGATGGTCCGGCGCGGCTGGCGGGTGGTCGTGCTCGCGGCGGCCCGGGGCTACGAGGACGCCACGGTCCGATATCCCGCCCGCGAGACCCGCGACGGCGTCGAGATCCGCCGGCTGCCGCTCTCGAGCTTCGGCAAGCGGGCCCTGCCCCTCCGCCTGCTCGCCGGGCTGCTCTTCGTCGTGCAGGCGTTCGCCCGCGGGCTGTTCGTGGGCGGCGTGCGGGGGGTGCTGGTGAGCACGGCGCCGCCCTTCGCCGGCGTCTTCGGCGCCACGCTGGCACGACTGAAGCGCGCCGCGTTGGCCTTCTGGGTGATGGACCTCAACCCCGACCAACTCATCGAGAGTGGCGTCATCAGCGCCCGCCATCCCGTCGCGCGGCTGTTCGACTTCTTCAACCGCGTCACGCTCCGGCGCAGCGACGGCGTCGTGGCCCTCGATCGCTTCATGGCCGATCGGCTGGAACGCAAGGCCGCCGTCGGCGAGCGGATGACCATCCTGCCGCCCTGGCCGCATGAGGACCACGTCCAGCCCGTGGCCCACGAGGACAACGACTTCCGCCGCGAGCACGCCCTGGAGGGCAAGTTCGTCTTCATGTACTCGGGCAACCACGGCATGACCACGCCCGTCACGACCGTGCTCGACGCGGCCCTGGCGCTGCGGCACCGCGAGGACGTGGTGTTCATGTTCATCGGCGGCGGGCTGGGCAAGGCCGACGTCCGCCGCGTCATCGCCGAGCACGATCCGGGCAACATCGTCGATCTGCCCTACCAGCCCTTCGAGCGGCTGCGGTTCTCGCTGTCGGCCGCCGACGTGCACCTGGTCACGATGGTCGACCCCGTCGTCGGCTGCGTGCATCCGTGCAAGGTCTACGGCGCGATGGCGGTCGGCCGGCCCATCCTGTTCGTCGGACCCGAGCCCAGCCACGTGACCGATCTGCTCTCGGGCGAGGGCGTGGGCTGGCGGGTGCCCCACGGCGATGCCGACGCCTGCGTCCGGCAGATCGAGGCCATCCTCGACACCCCGCGGGGGGAGCTTGCCGCCATGGGTCGCCGCGCCCGGGCCTTCATCGACGAGCGGTACACGCAAGCCCGCCTGCTGGGCGAGTTCTGCGACGCGGTCGAGGCCGCCATCGCCCGCCGCCATCCGGAACTCGCCGGGGCCCCCGGAGCGTCGCGTTAGCCCCAACCCATCGGCCGAAATCGCCGATCTTGCCGGTGGGCGGCGGCGTACGTCGGGTGCGTCGGAGCCGGGGCGGCCGGGTGGCGCCCCATACGATCCGGCCCGCGGCGGAGGATGCACACGGTGAGCAGCGCAGGCCGGCCAGAGCCATCCCCGCCCTCCCGCGAGGCGATCGACGAGGCCATCGCCCGCGCGCTGCAAGACGCCGACGCCGCCCGCCCCGCGCAACACGCCCTCAACGCGTTCTGGCGGTCCAATCCGGCCGCCGCCCCCTGGGTCGCGGGCCGCTTCCAGAAGCTCGCCGCGGCTCTGGGCGCCCCGACGCTCGACCTGCTCGTGCTCCGCAGCGTCACGCTCGAGCCCGTGGCACCGCTGGCCCGGGCCTGCGCCGCCGAGTTTGGCGTCGACCTGCGCATCCGCTTCGGCGAGTTCAACGCCTGGACGCAGGAGCTGCTCGACCCCCGCAGCATCGCCTACGCCGATCCCGCGCCGCAGGCCGTCGTGCTCGCGGTGCAGACGCGGGACATCGCGCCCATTCTCTGGAGCGGCGCCGCGGGCCTCTCCCGCGACGACGCGCTAGCCGAGGCCGATCGAGTCGCGAGCGAGCTGGCCTCGCTGATCCGGACCTTCCGCGATCGCTCGGCCGCCCACCTCGTCGTGCACACGCTCGAGCAGCCCGCGTGGCCGACGCTCGGCGTGGCGCTCGAGTCCCGCGACGGCACGCACGCGCGGCAAGCCGAGGCGATTGGTCGCATCAACGATCGGCTGCGCGCAGCGGCGGCAGAAGTCCCCGGCGTGCACGTGCTGGACTACGACGCGCTCGTCGCCCGCCACGGCCGCGAGCGCTGGCACGACGAGGACAAATTCCTCACGATGCGGATGCCGCTGGCCGCCGACGCGCTGCTGCCGCTGGCACGGGAGTGGTCCCGCTTCCTGCTACCCATCGCCGGCCGGCAGTCCAAGTGCCTCGTGCTCGACCTCGACAACACGCTGTGGGGCGGCATCGTGGGCGAGGACGGGCCCGACGGCATCCAGCTGGGCGTGGAGCACCCCGGCGCGCACTACGTCGCCATCCAGCGGGCCGCCCTCGACCTGTACCATCGCGGCGTGGTGCTGGCGCTGTGCAGCAAGAACAACCCGGGCGACGCCGACGAGGTGCTCCGCAGCCATCCGCACATGCTCATCCGCCCCGAGCACCTGGCCGCCGTCCGCGTGAACTGGACCGACAAGGCCCAGAACCTGCGCGAGATCGCAGCAGAGCTGAACATCGGCGTCGACTCGCTGGTCTTCCTCGACGACAACCCCGTCGAGCGTGAGCTGGTCCGCACGCTGGCGCCGGAGGTCATGGTGCTCGAGCCGGCGTCGGCCGACCCCAAGCACATGCTCCGGGCGATCCGCGAGTGCCCGCTCTTCGAGCGGCTGGCGCTCAGCGACGACGACCGATCGCGGGGCCGCATGTACGTCGAGCAGCGGCAGCGCACCGAGCTGCAGAGCGCGGCCACGTCGCTCGAGGACTACTGGCGCTCGCTGGCCATGGTCGCCGAGGTCGGCATCGTGGACGAAACGACCGATTCGGCTACGGTCGAGCGGATCGCCCAGCTCACCCAGAAAACCAACCAGCTCAACATGACCACCAAGCGTTACAGCACGCAGGACGTGCAGGCGTTCGCCCGCGATGGCGACAGCAGCGTGTACTGGATCCGCGTGGCCGACCGCTTCGGCGACAACGGCATCGTCGGCGTCGTGATCGCGAGGATCGAGGGCGACGCGTGGCACCTCGACACCCTCCTGATGTCCTGCCGCGTCATCGGCCGCACCGTCGAGACGTGCATGCTGGCGACCGTGGCCGAGCACGCGCGGGACGCCGGCGCCTCCCGGCTCGAAGGCTGGTTCTACCCGACCAAGAAGAACCCGCCCGCGCGGGCGATCTACGAGGACCACGGATTCGAGGTCATCCGCGGGACCGACGGTGGGGCGCTGTGGTCCCGAGACATCACGGGTGATGATCTCCAGAACCCCGAGTGGATCGAACGCCGCCTGATCGCGGGCGCCGCCCAGACCGCGTGACGCGCCCTCCCGCGGACCGCCCACGGAGACCTCCATGGCCGACGACGTGCTGAGCCAGACCCGCCGGATCATCGCCGATACGCTGGGCGCCGACGACATCGCCGCTGATGCGTCGCCCGACTCGGTCGAGGCCTGGGATAGCTTCGCGCACCTGAACATCGTGATGGCGCTCGAGCAGTCCTTCGGCGTGTCCTTCGATCCCGAGGAGGTTGGCGAGCTGCTGTCGCCGCAGGCGTTCGCCGATCGCGTGGAGGCCAAGCGCTGACCGCCACCGCCGCCAAGCCGAGGGTGGAGCTCCGCCGGGCGACCGCCGACGACCTGCCCGACCTGGCCTTGCTGCTCGCGCAGCGCGACGAGGACGGCCGCCGCGAGGCACACGTGTCGGCCACGCTGTGCGATCTGGATCCCGAGCGCATCGCCGTGTGGATCGCCTCCGCGCACGGCGAGCCCGCGGGCATGACCGCGCTGTACCTGCGATCGATGCGCTGGCCCGGCCGCGGCGAGGTCCGCGTGGGCTACTGGGCGCACCTGTTCGTGGTGCCCGAACACCGCCGGCTGATGCTCTACCCCCAGCTGGTCTTCGCGATGCGCAAGGCGATGCGGGAGCTGGGCATCGCCGCCATCGTGACCGGCAACCGCCGCCCGTCGGTCGCCGAGGGCCACCTCAAGCTCGGCTTTGCCGTCGCCTGCACCTGGCCCGTGCGCATCAAGCCGCTGCGGCCGTTCCGGCTGCTCGGCAAGCACAAGGGGGTGGCGTGGGCACGAGCCTTGGCTCCGCTTGGCGACTCTCTGTGGCGGCTGAGGATCCGGCGGCCAAAGCCGCCGACCGGCATCGAGCTGGAGCACGTCCAGGACGCTGCCCACGCGGGCACTTTCGTGCTCGACGCTGTTGCCGACCTCCTCGCGGAACGCTCGGGCGATCGGATCTCGACGGCGTGGACCGCCGACCTGCTGCGGGCCCGGCTCGCGGTGGGCATCGACGGCGAGCCGTACCGCCTCGTGCTCGCACGGCGGGGCGGGGCCATCGAGGGGGTCGCCATCTATCGCACCGCGTCGCGGGGGGACGGAGTACACACCGGGGCGCTGCTCGAGCTGGCCGCACGCGACGATGACGCGCGCACCCTCGCCGCCCTGCGTGGGGCCGTCGAGGTTTCGCTGCTCGAGCGGGACGCCGACGTCGCGCTGTGGCTCGATGGTGCTGGTGGGGCCGCGAGCGAGGCCCTCCGCGGCGGCGGCTACATCCAAGCCAAGGGGGAGCAATACCAGATGCTCGTCTTCCCGGCCGACGACGCGGAGCGTGCCCCGGCCAACGACCCCGGCAACTGGCGGTTCACGCTGCTGGACCACGACGCGTTCTGATGGCAGGCGCACCCAACAACCCTCGCTCCATGCGGCACGCGCTGTCCTTCGACATCGAGGACTGGTTCCACATCGTGGACGTCGACGGCCTCGAGCCGGCGCGATGGGATGCGCTGCACGCCGAGCACACGCTGGTGGAGCGGCGGACCGACCAGATCCTGGAGTTGTGCGCCGAGGCCGGCGTGCGGGCCACGTTCTTCGCGCTGGGCTGGATCGCCCAGCGGCATCCGGCGCTCGTCCGCCGCATCGCCGAGGCCGGCCACGAGCTGGCGAGCCACGGCCACATGCACGAGCGGGTCGGCATCCTGGGCCGCCAGCCGTTCGCCGACGACCTGCGGCTGTCCATCCGCGCCATCGAGGATGCCGCCGGCGTGCGGGTCGAGGGCTATCGCGCCCCATCGTTCTCGATCACGCCCGGGTGCGAATGGGCCTTCGACGAGATGGCCGCGCAGGGCATCACCTGGGACGCCAGCCTGTTCCCCGCGGCCCGGGGCCACGGCGGCTACCCGTGCCCGATGGGCGCCCACCGCGTGACGGCACCCGGCGGCGCGGTGCTCGATGAGCTGCCGATGTCCGTGTGGTCGCCGCCGCCGCTGGGCAGGCCCAGGCTGGCCTACTCGGGCGGGGGGTACCTGCGGCTGCTGCCCCTGGGCATCATCCAGCGGGCGATCGAGGCCGAGGCCCGGGCCGGCCGGCCCACGGTGGCGTATCTGCACCCGCGAGACTTCGCTCCCGACGCCCCCCGCTGGCCCATGCCGCCCGACCGCCGGTTCAAGTGCTACGTGGGCCTGGCATCGACCGAGGGTAAGCTACGGCGGCTGCTGGCCGACTACAAGTGGGGCACCTGCCGCGAGGTGCTGGACGAGCAGCTCGGCAGCCGGAGCGACCAGCGATCGGGCGCGTCCGAGAATCCACCCACCGCCGCCCAGACGGGAGCCACGCCGTGAGCCAGGTCGCCGACACGCCGAGCGCCGGCACGGACGAGGCCTCCGCCGCGAACCTGCACCGGTTCGCGGGCGACGCCGCGGCCGACCCGCCGCACGCCGACCTCGACCGCTTTCGGGAGCGGGTCGTGGGGCTGCCGCCGCTGTCGGGCTACCCGGCGGAGGGCTCGGTGCCCGTCAGCGCGCTCATCCCGGTCAAGAACGAGCAGGCCAACGTGGCGGCCTGCGCCCGCCGGCTGGCATGGTGCCGGCAGATCGCGGTCATCGACAGCCAATCGGTCGACGACACCATCCCGCTGGCGCAGGCGTCGGGCGCCGAGGTCTACCAGTTCCGCTACGACCGGAGCGTCGGCTGGCCCAAGAAGAAGAACTGGGCCCTCGAGCACGTGCCGTGGCGGAGCGACTGGGTGCTGATCGTCGACGCCGACGAGCACATCACTCCCGAGCTGGCGCGCGAGATCGAGGCGGTCGTCGCCGGCACGCAGACGCCCGCCAAGCCGGGCTGCGGCGACGGCTACTGGCTCAACCGCAGGTTCATGTTCCTTGGCAAGTGGCTCCGCGGTGGCGGCTGGTACCCCAGCTGGAACCTCCGGCTGTTCAAGCACCGCCTCGCCCGCTACGAGCGGATCGGCGACCTGGGGGACACCGGTTCGGGCGACAACGAGGTGCACGAGCATCCCGTGCTGCTCACGGGCGAGGCCGGCTACCTGCACCACGACATGCTGCACTACGCCTACCCCGACCTGACGACCTGGATCGAGAAGCACAACCGCTACACCACCTGGGAGGCCCACGCCTGGGACGCCAGGGACGAGGGCGGCGTCACGCCCCGCCTCTTCGGCACCACCATCGAGCGGCACCGCTGGCTCAAGAAGCGGGCCCGCAACCTGCCCGGACGCCCGCTGCTGCGGTTCACCTACGACTACCTGTTCCGCCGGGGCATCCTCGACGGCTACCCGGGCTTCGTGATGGCGACCAACATGGCGTGGTACGAGTTCATGTCGGTGGCCAAGCGTCGCGAGATGCTCATCGCCGAGCGGATGAACGCAAAGCAGGCCGGAGCGCCGCCGCCATGACCGATGCGGCGGCCCAACCCACGACGTCGGAGCCGGCGGCACCCGAGCCGTCCTCACCCAGGGCGGCGCGGATGCGCGCGGGCGACTTCGTTGCGGAGGGCGCCAGCAACGAGGTCCGCGCCGCGAGCCCCTACTCGACCAAGGCCAAGATCGCCCGCGTGCTGTGGAGCGTGGTGCAGGAGCTGGTGTTCCGCACCACGTTCCACAACTGGTACGGCGTGCGGCGGACGCTGCTCAACGCCTTCGGCGCCCAGATCCACCCGACCGCCCGCGTCCGCCGGAGCGTGCGAGTCGAGATCCCCTGGAATCTCTCCATCGGCCGGGATAGCTCGGTCGGCGATCGCGCCATCCTGTACTGCCTGGGCCCGGTGACCATCGGCGACCGCGTGAGCATCAGCCAGGGGGCCCACCTGTGCGCCGGCTCGCACGACTACACCAAGCCCGGCATGCCGCTGCTGCGGCCGCCGATCATCATCGAGGACGACGCCTGGATCGCGGCCGACGCCTTCGTCGGGCCCGCGGTGCGGGTCGGCGCGGGCGCGATCCTGAGCTCCCGCGGCGTGGCGATGAAGGACCTCCCGCCCTGGTCCATCTTCATGGGCAACCCGGCGCAGTTCGTCAAGGCCCGCCCGCCCATTGAGGGAGCCGACTCCGCCGGCGACTCCACTGATGGGGCCGACGCAACGTGACGCCGCTGCGGATCGTGCACCTGATCGATCGGCTGGATCCGGCCGCGGGCGGCCCGCCCATCGTCGCCGCCCGGCTTGCCGCCGCCCAGGCGCGGCTGGGCTGCGAGGCCACGCTGCTGGCCTACGGCTATCGCGACGGCCGCGAGCGCGCCGAGGGCTTGCTCAAAGAAACGCCGAGCGGCGAGTTGGTTCGCGTCGAGTGGATCGCCGAGCCGTCCCCGCCGGAACGCCTCACGGGCGCGAGCGCCGCGCGCACCTTCGCGGCGCTCGCAGACGGCGGCGTCGACGTGCTGCACGCCCACGGCATGTGGGAGTTCATGATGCCCGCATCGGCCCGCGTTGCGCGGCGGCGTGGCATCCCGTACGTCATCACGCCGCACGGCATGCTCGATCCGTACACGCTGTCGGTCAAGCCGTGGCGCAAGAAGCTGGTACTCGCGACGACGCACCGGGCGTTCCTTCGGCGGGCCGCGTTCGTGCACATGCTCAACCGCGACGAGGCCGATCTGGCACGGCCCGTGCTGCACGGCACGCCGACCCGCGTGATACCCAACGGCATCTTCCTGGAAGAGCTGGACGCGACGCCCCCCGCCGGGACGTTCCGCGCCGCGCACCCGGAGCTGGGCGACGATCCGTACGTCCTCTTCCTCAGCAGGCTGGCGCACAAGAAGGGGCTGGACTACCTCGCCGACGCATTCGCGCTGCTGCTCGATCGCGTGCCCGGCGCGCGGCTCGTCGTGGCCGGCCCGGACGACGGCCAGCGGGCGCCCTTCGAGGCCCAGGTGGCCCGGCTCGGCGTGGGCGAACGCGTGCACGTGGTCGGACCGCAATACGGCGTGGACAAGCTCGCGGCGTTGCGCGATGCGGCGGTGTTCTGCCTGCCCAGCCGGCAGGAGGGCTTCTCGATCGCCATCACCGAGGCGCTGGCGCTCGGGCTGCCGGTGGTGATCTCGAAGGCGTGCCACTTCCCCGAAGTCACCGAGGCCGACGCCGGCATCGAGACCGACCTCGACGCCACGCAGGTGGCCCTCGGGCTCGAGAGCATCCTGCACGATCCGGCCGCGGGCGAGGCGATGGGCAGAGCGGGTGCCGCTCTCGTGCGGCAGCGGTTCACCTGGCCCAAGGTCGCCGAGCAAACCCTGGCGTGCTATCGCGACGTGCTGGGCGGCACGCACCGGGAGCGCCGCGGGTGAAGCTACCGACCTTCCTCATCATCGGCGCCCAGAAGTGCGGCACGACCACGCTGTACCGCGACCTGCTCACGCAGCCCGGCGTGTTCCTGCCGTACAACAAGGAGCCGACGAGCCTGGTCGACGACGCGGTGCTGACCGACGCGGGCCTGGCCGAGTACGCCGCGCTCTACGCCGGCTCGAAGGACGGCGACGCCCGGGGCGACGCCTCGACGGGCTACACGCGGATGCCGCGGTTCACGGGCGCAGCCGAGCGCGCCCGCAAGGTCCTGGGGCCGAACATCACGCTGATCTACCTGGTCCGCGAACCGGTCGCCCGGATCGTCAGCCACCATCACCACTGGATCACCAACCATCCCGGCGCCCGCGAGGTCGATCGCTTCGTCGACGAGGATCCCAACGCGATCGCGTTCACCCGGTACGCGTGGCAGCTGGAGCCCTGGATCGAGCAATTCGGCCGCGAGAAGCTACACGTCTACGTGTTCGAGGAGTTCGTGACGCGTCGGGCCGAGGTCGCCCGCGAGCTAGCGCCGGTGCTGGGCTTCGAGCCGCGGCCCGAACGGATCGACGCAGGTACGCGCTTCAACGCGGCCGACCAGCGCTCGGTGGACGCGGGCTGGGCGATGGCGCTGCGGGAGACCTGGGCGTACCGCCGGCTGCGGCCGATGCTGCCCAACTCGCTCCGCGACGCGCTGCGGCTGCGGCTGGCGCCCAAGGCGCCGCCGCCGCCGCCGCCGCCGTCGGCAGCCTGCGTGGACCGCATCCTGGACGCGCTCGAGGACGACCATCGCGCCCTGGCGGCGCTGCTCGGCCGGCCGCACCCGATCTGGGATCCGGCACACACGCGGGCGAAGTACGAGCGGCTGCGCACCGAGGCGGCGTCGCGGCCCTAGGTCGCGAGCCTGGGTTGGCTCAGGAGCATGGTCGCCATGGCGGGATTGTCTCGCTTGAAGCGGAGCATCTCGCCCGCCCAGCTCATGAAGAGCATGGACAGCAGCAGGTGCATGAACGCCCAGCTGTTGGTCGCCAGGTAGATCATGTGGTTCACCATGCCGTGCGCATACACCATGAGCAGGAACGCGAATAGCACGCTCATGAGCAGCGGGTCGACGTCGAAGAGTGCCCGGTTCTTCCACACGAGGAAGGCGGCCAGGCACGACACGAAGGCCAGCACCAGGTAGGGCGCGAGCAGCACGATGCCGCCGGTGTAGGCCATCTTGAGGTAGGCGTTGTGGGCGTGGTAGCCCAGATCCTCGTCGCTCTCCGCACGCAGCCCGCTGGTGCCCAGCAGGCCCGTCATGGGCCGCTGGGAGATGGACTCGCGGATGTAGGTGACGGCCTGCTCGCCGCGCGCGGTCTCCACGGTCTGGTAGCGATGGAAGGGGTTGGCATCGACGCGGCTGATGATGACCGCCACGCCCACCAGCATCATCGCAATCATGGGGATGGCCAGCACCGGGCGGCGGATCATGTAGAAGCCAAGGGGGGCGCAGACGCCGACCATCGTGATCATCACCGAGCGGGTGCCGCTCAGCAGCCCGAGGCCCGCGGAGACGGCGGCGGTGCCGAGCCAGATGAGACGCAGCGGCCAGAACCTGCCGCGCAACGCCAGGTACAGGCCCAGGCCCGCGGCGATGGTGAAGATGATGCCCACCTGCAGCGACGACGCGCCGTAGGGCTCGAATCGCGAGTGGCCGGTGAACGTCCAGTTGCCGGTGACCAGGGCGCTCAGCATGATGGGCATCGACAGCGTGAAGCCGGTCGCCAGCGAGACGAGCACCAGCATCAGCGAATCGCGGTCGACGATCGTCCGCGTCACGGCCAGCGTCGCGAGCACCATGCAGATCCACTGCACCGAGAGCAGCAGCGGGAAGGTGTTGTCCTCCGCCGTCACCAGGAAGACCGGGCCCACCAGAGCGAGCGGCAGGTATCCGTACGCGATCGGGGGCAGCTTCCGCTTCCGCCCCGGCGAGGCGATGGCGGCCGCCGCGACCGCCAGCAGCATGGCGAACCCGAGCGCCTTCGCGGCCAGAGCGGGCGGCCCCAGCATCGGCAGGCGGCCCACCAGCAGGAAGGGCGGCAGGATGGTCAGCGCGATGGGCAGGCGGATCCGCGACGGGCAGAACATGAAGGCCATGCCCGCGAGGACCGGCGCGAGGACCAGCACCGGCAGGGGCACGACGTCGAGATAGTCTTGTAGCTCGAACATATTCCAAACACTTTGCGGGCCGCGGGACGCCGACAACCCAGACGCATCCAAGGGCCCCGGGGTTCGTCGGGCGTGCCCGGCGCATCCCCGCAGGCCGCACACGCCAGATCTTCCCTTCGGCTGGAACGCGGCGGAACTTGCCGCGGCCCCGCGGGAGCGGGCCACCCCGGGAGGGGCCGATACGCCCCTGAGGACTCGTATGGTTCCGGCGGCCGCCCGCGGGCATGGTTCCCGGGTCGGCATGCACGAAGGGAAGTCGGCATGGCACGGCGAGGCGGCATGGTCGGACCCTCGGTGAGGCGGGCGGCGGCGGCGTTGGGCCTGGCCGTCCTGGCGCTGGCGGTCGCGGGGGCCGGGCCCGGCGGCGTCGCCGAGTTCTCGGGGACCGGGGCCGAGCAATCCCGCCAGCGCTTCGCCTTCCACGTCGAGCTCGCGGCCCACTCGTCGCTGGGCCTGCCGCGCGAGGACATCGACATCAGCGGCGGCGTGTGGCAGAAGAACATCATCGACATCGGCGGATGGAAGCTGGGCATCTGGCGTCGCCAGGGGCCGCACCACATGGCGGTCATCCGCCGCGGCATGGCGCTGCACGTCCGCTCGCTAGAGCAGCGCATGCCATCGCTCGTGCCGGCGGGGTTCGACGGCTACGTGGTCATCGATTACGAGGCCTGGTGGGCGCTGTGGGAGCGGACGTCGAATCAGCCGTCGTCGGCACCGTCCGACGCGCTCGACACCGACTTCAAGGACGACTGGCGGGACTTCATCCGCGAGCGTCGCCCGCACCTGGTCGATGGGCTCTCCGCCGCCGACGCCGAGCGGGTGTACGAGGCCACCTACGAGGCCCACGTGCGGAACTTCATGCTCACGACGCTCTACACCTGCAAGCGGCTGCGGCCGCGGGCCAAGTGGGGTTTCTACAACTACCCGCAGGTGCTGGTCAACAGTGATCTGACGCCGCCGGGCGTCAAGGGCTACGGCGACCTCACGCACGAGGCCAGCCTGCTCAACGACCAGAACCAGTGGTTGTACGACGCGGCGGACTTCGTCGCGCCCCGCATCTATCCGCCCTTCGAGGTGCTGCCGGAGACGCCCGAGGGCGGCTTCAAGCCCGGGCAGATACCGGTGCGCGGCCACGAGGAATGGCTCTCGTCGATGGTCCGCGAGGCGGTCCGGCTGGCCCGGGGCAAGCCGGTGATCCCCATCCACTCGGCGGTGTACTACTCGTCCCAGGACATCTCGCTGCAGCCGGTCACATACTTCCAGCACCGCGAGGTGTTCCGCATCCTGGCCGAGAACGGTGCCGCCGGCGTGATCGTGTGGCACAGCGTGGCGACGGCCGAGGAGCTGGACGAGTACTGGCGGATGTGGGCGGAGATCCTCAAGCCCGCCGGCGAGGACGCGTCGCGGGAGATCAACGGCTGACGGGCTGCCGCGGGGCGGCCATCCGCGGCTGGTCGGCCAGCCAGGCCCACTGCCGGCGGAGTCCCTCGTCGAGCGGCGTAGCGGGCGCGTAGCCCAGCTCGGATCGGCTGCGGGTGAGATCGGCCCACGTGCGATCAACATCGCCCGTGGGCTGTGGAGCATGCTCGATGGTCGGCCGCCGGCCCACGACCGCCGCGACGCGTTCGACCAGCTCCAGGACGGTCACCGGCGCATCGCTGCCGAGGTTCCAGATGCGGTAACCGTGCTCGGGGATGCGGTCGTAGGCCGCCAGCACGCCGGCGGCGATGTCGGTGGCGTAGGTGAAATCTCGGCTCATGCCGCCGTCGCCGAAGACCCGCAGCGGCTCGCCGTGCGCGATCGCGCGCATGAACAGGCTGATCGCCAGGTCGGGCCGCTGCCTGGGCCCGTAGACCGTGAAGAAGCGGAGCATCGCGACGGGCGTGCCCGATGCGGCGTGGTGGGCGTGCGCGATCAGTTCGCAGGCGCGCTTGGTCGCGGCGTACGGACTAATGGGCGCGGAGACATCGTCGTCCTCGGCGAAGGGCACCTTCGGGTTGTTGCCGTACACCGAGCTCGACGACGCAAGCACGAGGCGCTCGACGCCGTGCGTGCGGGCCGCATCCAGCACGTGCTGCGTGCCGACGACGTTGTGCAGCGCATAGCCCGCGGGGTCGGCGAGGCTGGGCCTCACGCCGGCCTTGGCGGCCAGGTGGATGATGCCCGTGGGCCTGGTGCGGGCGACGAGCTCGCCGATGGCGGCGGCGTCGGTGATGTCGACGCGGTGCAGTGGCTCGCCGCCGGCCGCCTGCGACCAGTTCGCCAGCTTGCGGTCGCGGTCGTAGAAGCCGTCCAGCGCGTCGACGCCGATGACCTGCCAGCCCCGGGCGCGGAGCATCTCGGCGACGTGCGATCCGATGAAGCCGGCGGCGCCGGTGAGCAGGACGCGCTCATTCATGGGCAAGTGTGTCGCGGCGGCGCGGGCAAGGCGAATGCCGGCCGAACAACAAAGCGGGGTACCGCCGCTAAACGGCACCCCGCTGGAGGAGAGAGAGAGATCTTCGATACTAAGCGGTTTATCGGGCAGTGCCACCCCATCGCTTGTGCATCTTTCGGCGGCAGCAGGCCTTAGCTCACCCCGAACGGGTGGAAGCACCTCCCGCCGCCGAGGGCCCCAAGCGTCGTTCGAAGGGCAATCCGCCCGCATCATCGCGAGAATCGAGAACCGCCAACCACCGATAACACGCGACGCCGCGGGCGCGACGTCTAGGGGGAATCACAACATTTATTTCACCAGACGGAACCGCAGAACGGGCCCAACCTGGGTGACCGCTGGCTGCCGGCGGAGCGCGACGGTCTCGCGGCCCGGCGCCGGCGAGGAGGCTAGTTTGGCCGCCGGCGGGGTGGGCGGTCCTCGCTCTGGGCCGCCTGGAGCCGGCGGAGCAGCCGCTGCCGCTGCTCGGGCGACATCTGCTGGAGGCGTTGGACCAGCTGCTCGCGACGCTCGGCCGGGATGGCCTCGAGCCGCTGGCGAACGCGCTGCCGGACATCCTCGGGCTGGGCCTCGAACCACCGCCGCAGCTCGGTGGCGTCGCCGGCGGGGGCGTCGGGCATCTCGGCGAAGCGATCGCCGATCTGCTTGCGGTATCGCTCGCGGTCGCGTTGCTCGGCCTGCTGGTCCCGCTGGGCGCTGAAGCGCTCGAGGACCGCCTCGAGGTGCGCCCGCTGGTCGTCGTTGAGCTCGGCCCAGATCTTGTTCTGCGTGTCCACGGGGCTCGGCATCATCGCCCGCAGCTCCCGGGCGCGCTCTCGGAGGCCTTCGGGCGCGGACGGGTTGCCCGCCGCGGTGCGCGCAGGTGCGCGATCACCGGGCCGCTGCGCTTCGCGTGGCGCCTCCATCTCGCCGGGTTGCGCGTCGGCCGGGCGGCTGCGCTCGGCGCGGGAACGTGGCGGACGCGGGCGGTCGCCGCCGTCCGCGCCGCGCTCGCCCCGGCGGCCCGCGGACCGCAGAGCGCGGAGCTCGTCGGCGTGCGTGCGACGGAATTCGGCAACCTCCCGCTCGTAGGCGCGGACCAGGCCGCCGATCCGATCCCGCTGCGCGCCGGAGAGACGGATGTTCTCGGGTGCGTCCGGAGCCGAAAGCTCGCCCAGGGCGCGTCGGAAGGCGCGGGGCGGCACGGTGCGGTCGGCGTAACGAGACATCGCGCCGGGCGCCTCGGAGAACGAGGATTCGGCCCCGGGCAGCCGTTCGTCCCGCACCTCCGGGCCCGAGAGCAGCGGGGGCGCCGGGGCGCCGGCCTGCGCCTCGGCCTCTGGTTCGGCGTGTGGCTCGGCCTGTCCGGCGGCCGCCGTCGCGAGGCCGGCAACGGCGAAAAGGGCGATGAGTCGGCTTGCTGCGTGCGGCACGGGGCACCTCCTGCGAGCGGAACGTCGGGGCTGTCTCGGTCGCCCGGCGGGTGACGCTATGCGGCCGGCCGACACCCCTACAACGGCCGGAGCCGCGGCCGATTGCAGCGTCGTCCCGATACCATTACTGGACGACGAGGCAGCAGCGCGTGGATGCCACGGGGGGATGTCGAAGTATGACCGGACGCGGCTCGTGATATCGGAAGCGAACATCCGGCGGTGGCTCTCGGCGGTCACGCCCGCGGGCGAGCCGGCCAACGTCGTCGATGAGGGGCGGCTCGAATGGGTCTCGGTGCTCGAGGGGTCCGTTGCCGTGCGGCTGCACCTGCCATCGCTGCGCGACCAGCCCGAGGCGATGGAGGCCGTCGCCGCCGCGTGCCTGGAGGCGATCCGCCAGGGCGCGGTCCGAGCGGGCGAGCGCATCCGTGCGCTGACCGTCGAGTTCGTGGATGATGCCGGCACGGTCGTCCGCACGTCGAAATTCGAGGCCTCGCCCAGGGGCGCGCTGCGGCCCGCCGACACGGCCAGCGCGCCGGACGATGCACCCGCGCCTTCCGCGCCCGCGGCGAGCGACGCGCCGGCGGCCAACTTCGCCATCGCGGTGGGGGCGGGCAAGGGCGGCGTGGGCAAGAGCTCGATCGCGACCAACCTCGCCGTCGGGCTCGCGCGACGGGGCCACGCGGTGGGCCTGCTCGACGCGGACATCTACGGGCCCAGCGTGCCCGCGATGCTCGGGCTGGCCGCCCATGAGCCGAGCACCATCGCCGGGCGGTTCCAGCCGTTCTACACCCACGGCGTCAAGTCGATGACCATCGGCAAGCTGGTGGAGGCCGACAAGGCGCTGATCTGGCGCGGGCCGATGGCGCACGGCGCCGTCAAGCAGATGGTCGAGAAGACCGACTGGGGCGAGCTGGACCACCTGGTCATCGATCTGCCGCCCGGCACCGGCGATGTACCGCTCACGCTCGCCCAGACGCTGCGGCTGACGGGCGCGGTGGTGGTGTGCACGCCGCAGCGCGTGGCGCAGGACGACGCGGTCCGGGCGGTGCGGATGTTCGAGCAGCTCGAGGTCCCCGTCCTGGGCGTGGTGGAGAACATGAGCGTCTTCATCGCCGACGACGGCACCGAGTACGACATCTTCGGCCGCGGCGGCGCGCAGCAGATGGCCCAGCGGCTCGGCGTGCCCTTCCTGGGCGCAGTGCCGCTGGCGATGGACCTGCGGGCCAACAGCGACGCCGGCGATCCGACGGCGAATTTCCAGACCGACACGGTACCGATGCGACGCGTCCGGGAGGCCTTCGAGGCCGTGCTCTCGACGCTGGAGAGCCAGCTGGCGCTGGCATCGCTGGGCCGGGGCCGGGCGGGGCCCACTCTCACGATCCATTAGCGTCTCACGTCCGCGTCGTGTATCCTGCGCATCGCGAGAATCACCTTCTGAGGGGAGCAAAGGAGCACGCCATGAGCACGCCAGCGACTACGGGGGCGACCACGCCCATCGAGACCATCACGAAGATCGGCAAGGACCTGGTGGACCACTGCAACGCGTCGCTGCCCGACGGCGCCGACCCCATCGCTCACGATGGAAAGCTGTGGGACGCGCACTTCGCGTCGAGCTGGACTTCGGTGGAGGGCGACGGCTCGGAGTTCGTGGGCCGCGAGGCCATCGAGGGCAAGTACCGCTGGTGGATGGACAACTTCGAGTGCCACGAGGCGAAGGCGACCGGCCCGTTCGTCGGCCCGGGCGGCTTCAGCGTCATCTTCGACATGGACGTGGAGCCCAAGGACGGCTCGCGGCCCCGCGGCTGGATGAAGGAGATCGCCAACTACACGGTCGAGGACGGCAAGATCGTGCGGGAGGTCTTCTGCTACGACGCCAACCAGGGCGGGTAAGCACGACGCGAGACGCAGCGCCGACGCCCCCTCGCCGGGGGCGTTTTCGTGCGCACGGCTCTCGTTCGACGAGGCCCTAGGGGCAGCCGGCGATGAAGTAGTTCTGGAACTGCAGGAAGTCGAAGATGGTCAGTTCGCCGTCCCGGTCGAGGTCGGCCCGCGAGTCGCCCACCGCGAAGTAGGTCTGGAAGGCTAGGAAATCGAAGATGGTCAGCTGGCCGTCGCGGTCGAAGTCGGCGCAGCAGCGACAGATGAACTGCTCGCCCTCGACGCTGATGACCAGGTGCGTGTCGGGCAGGGCGATGTCGGCGAAGTCGGTCGGCTCGGGGAGGCCGCAGCCATCGGAGCTGACGTAGGACGGCGCGGTCTGTCCGGCCGAGTTAGCGCCGGGGATGAACACGTCGCCGGTCAGGCCGCCCGACGCCAGGCTGAAATCGGGCACCGCGACCTCGACGACGAGCCAGCCTCCCTGGACCACGCCGTGGATGTCGGCCGCGACGACGTCGAGCGAACGCTCGGTCAGCGTGATGGTGGTCGACCCCACGAGGTCGAACGAACTCGGCGGCATGGGCCAGTCGATCGGCGAATACAGGTTGATGGCGATATCGGCCTCGCCGAGCGTGGGCAGGGCGAGCGTCTCGACGCCGAACTCGACCCGCGTGACCCGCAGGCTGTCGTCGACGCCGAAGTCCGGCAGGAAGAAGCCCCGCCAGAAGCTGTTGTCCCGGCCGGTGCTCGGATCGTCGATCGTCGTGCACGCGGCGCCCACGCCGGGCGTGATCGTGCCCTCATCGACCGAATGCGAAAGCCGCACCTGCGCAGCGCACGTGGCCGCGGGTGCGAGCGCGACAAGTAATATTAGATTTCGCATGCGCAGCTCCCCATGAGAGCTACGCGGGCGTAATCAGCTCCCGTTACGGGCAGCCTGCGTCGAAGGCCGTCTGGAACGCCAGGAAGTCGAAGATGGTGAGGACGCCATCGCCGTCGAGATCGGCCATGAGGTCGCCGGCATCGAAGGCGGTCTGGAACGCCAGGAAGTCGAAGATCGTCAGCGAGCCGTCGCCGTCGAAGTCGGGCACGCACACGGCGCCGCCGGTCTCGCCGACGGCCACGAGGACGAGGTTGACATCCGGGAAGCCGATGGTGGCGTAGGTGACCGGCTCGGGCGTGCCGCAGCCGTCGGAGCTGATGTACGACGGCGCCGTCTCGCCGAAGGAGTTGGCGCCGGGGAAGTAGACGTCGCCCGTGAGTGCGCCCGCGAGCAGCTCGAGGTCGGGCACGCTGATCTCGACGACCAGCGAGTTGCCGGCATCGACAACACCGGTCACGTCGGCGGTGATGACCTCGAGCGACGTGTCGCCGAGCATGACCTCGGTGGTGCCGATGAGGTCGAGCGTGCTGGCCGGCGCGACGCCCGCGGGCCCCTGGAAGAGGTTGATCGTGACGGGGATCTCGACGAGCGTGGGGAGGGCGATCGTCTCGACGCCGAACTCGATCTGCGAGATCGTGACGGCCTCGGAGATGCCGAAGAACGGCAGCGAGAACTCCCGCCAGAACTGGTTGTCGCTGGATGTCTGGGGCGCGGCCGTCGACGAGCACGCGATGCCGACCGCGGCGATCGGCAGCTCATCGGTCGAGTGTGACAGTCGGACGGGGTCGGCCTGGGCCAGGCCCGCGCAGGCGGCGATCGTGGCTGGTAGTACGAGACTCTTCATCGGAACCTCCCGTGGCTGGGACGTGCGCCTCCCTCGGTGTGCCCCCACCGCGCGTCGCCGAGGCGGGGGCGACGCAGCGGGTAGTACCACGAGCCGAGGGGCGAGTTGCGGACGGCGCCGACGAAGCGCACGCGACGCCCATGCAAACGAGTCCCCACCCGCAGGCAATCCGGCGGACGCCACCGATGCTCGCAATCTGGCGGGGCGAGCAGAGTCCGACTACGAGCTCCGCCACGATGCTCGCGTGCGCCTGCAGGGGGTCGATCGGGCGCTCGGCCCGCACGATCGTGGCGGTGCCGTCAATGCCGAGGGAGGATGCTGCAGGGATGCGCACGAGCTAGTTGACGGCGCACGCATGCACCGCGTCGACCGAGGGGCGTGCGGGATCGGCGTGGGCCACCCCGACGCGGTGGCGATCGGGGTTGGGCCGAGAGACCTGGCGTGACGAAAAAAGGGCCCCGCACGCACGTGCGGGGCCCCACTCGATCATCGAACTATTCGAGTCGTGCTGGTCCGTATTACGGGCAGCCGGCGTCGAACAGGTTCTGGAACTCGAGGAAGTCGAAGATGGTCAGGACGCCGTCGCCGTCGAAGTCGGCGGCCAGGTCGCCGGCATCGAAGAGGTTCTGGAAGCCGAGGAAGTCGAAGATGGTCAGCTCGCCATCCATGTCGATGTCGGGCAGGCAGATGCCGCCCATGCCCTCCTCACCCTCGGCGACGATGATCAGGTGCGTGTCGGGGAAGCCGATGGCGGCGTAGTCGGTCGGGTCGGGCAGGCCGCAGGCCGTGGAGCCGATGAAGCTCGGGGCCGACTGGCCGAAGCTGTTGCCGCCCGGGAAGTACACGTCGCCGGTGAGCGCGCCACCAACAAGGTCCTGGAAGGACGGAACGTTGATCTCGACCATCAGGGCCGCGCCGGCGCTCACGGTGCCGGCCACGTCAACGATGACGACTTCCTCGGTCCGGTCGGTCAGCACGACGTCGGCCGAACCGACCAGCGTGCCGCCAAGGATCGGCGGGCTGCCGGCCGGAACCTCGAACAGGTTCACCGTGATGGTGCCCTCGACCAGGGTCGGCAGGGCCAGCGTCTCGATGCCGAACTCGACGGTGTTCACGTCGAAGGCCGTGCTGACGCCGAAGTCGGTCAGCGTGAACGAGCGCGAGAACTGGTTGTCGGCACCCGTCTGCGGCGCAGCCGTCGAGACGCACGCCACGCCGACGCCGGCGACCACGACGAACTCGTCGGTGCTCTGCGAGAGGCGGATCTGGCCGCTGGCCGCCGCGGCGAGACCACAGACGGCGAGGCTGGCAAAAACGGTCTTCTGGTTCATCATTTCCTCCCCAGGGGATGTGAACGTGAGGGCACGACGATGCATCCAGCCGTGCCTAACGGTACAAACCGCACAACGCGGCTCATGGGTAACTTACCGCAAAAACGGCGCAAGTGGAAGCGGAAATCGTTGGAAGTGGGGTAACCCGAGTCCAATAAAAACCAACGCTGCGCCTTCCTGGGGGGCTTGAAGTCCGAAAGAGCGGGCACTGCGGGAGTTCGTCGGCCGCATGAAGGCCCGATACCGAGCAAATACCGCTCTCGCACCGCTCTCGGAGTGGGTCGCTATCCGGACCCGCCTCGATCGCCGGCTCGGCCAACCAGCGACCTATCAGGGGCACCCGGCGTCGAACTCGTTCTGGAACTCCAGGAAGTCGAAGATCGTCAGCGAGCCGTCGCCGTCGAAGTCGGCGGCCAGATCGCCCGCGTCGAAGAGGTTCTGGAAGGCGAGGAAGTCGAAGATCGTCAGCGAGCCGTCGCCGTCGATATCCGGCCGGCAGGTGCCGCTGCCGTCGCCCTCGGCGGTGATGATGAGCTTGGGGCCCTCGCGGCCCATGAACTCGGTCTGGCCCCGGTAGGTCGCCACGACGCCGGCCTCGGCCTCCACGAACACCCAGGTCATCACCTCGTCGCCCTCGATCTCGGCCCTGACGGCGTCGGTCAGGGCGAGCGCCTCGACGCCGCCGCCCGGACCGCCGCTCTGGTCGTACGCGTCGATGGTGCCGGTCTCGATCTCGAAGAAGAGGTAGCTGAGGATCGGGTCGGCCTCGGCCAGCGGCAGCTGCGGGTCGCCGCTGCCGGCGTCGAAGAACGGCCAGAATAGCGGGCTACCGGCGGTCTTGGCGTCGGTGGTGTCGTCGGTGGAGATGAAGACATCCACGAGGCCGTCGGCGGTGAAGCCGGCGTTGTCCTGGGTCATCTCCAGGGTGACGGCGGTGACCTCCCAGCCGCCCGGGAAGGCCGCATCGAACTCGGCCTGCACGGCGGTCAGGTCCCACCGCGCGGTGCCATAGGAGCGGAACTCCACGGGGCTGCCCTCGCCCTGGATGTTGAAGAAGAAGTCGCCAAAGTCCGGCGGGCGGGGCCCGTCAACGCGGATCGTGCCGGTCTCGAAGGCGACGACCGAGCGGGTCTCTTGAGCGGCCGCGGTCGCGGCGATGGCAATCCCACAGACGGCTGCGATGCAACGGGTCATGGCAGAATCTCCCTGTCATCCGGAGTGCCGGCGGCGTCCGCGGCGGCACCTCCGGATGCCGCATGGCGGGGTAGATCGGCGTCGCCGGCGTGGCAGGAAGCATAGATGCGGCGACCCGCGGGCCGGCCCGCGGGAGCGCTAGAAGTGCGCGAATTTGGGCCTAGGCCGGGGCATGCGGCCCGGGCAGGCCTCAGGGGCAGCCCGCGTCGAAGGCGTTCTGGAAGGCCAGGAAATCGAAGAGGGTGAGGCTGCCGTCGCCGTCGAAGTCGGCGGCCGGATCGCCGGCGTCGAAGAGGTTCTGGAACGCCAGGAAGTCGAAGAGCGTCAGCTCGCCGTCGCCGTCGAGGTCGGCCGGGCAGGCGGTGGCGGCGTCGCCCTCGATGATGAGGCCCGGCACGGCGCCGTCGCCGCCCTGCTGCCACGCGCCGGCGGGGGTCGTGGTCGAGGTGTAGCCCGTCACGCCCGTCGCCCAGTTCCACACGGGGTTCTGGGCCCGGGCGAAGTCGCCCTCGGCCACGAGCCAGTAGGTCTCGCCGGCCCGCAGGAGGGTGGTGCCGCTGGCCTCCGCCGTATCGAGCTGGGGGTCCCAGCCGATGGCGGTCACGATCAGTTCCAGGGTCTCGAGGACGTCGCCCGAGGGCTGCGAGAAGCCCGCGGGGGCGGCGTCGGTCTGGATGGTTAGCGTGACGGGTCGGGTCTGCGGCACGCTAGCGTTGCTCATGAACCAGGCCGACACGCGGGCCAGCGTCGCGTCGGCGGCGGGCGTGAACCGCACGGCCACCGACTGCTCGGTGAACACGTCGAAGCCGATCAGGCCGAACGGGCTGCCGAAGGGGTCGGCAGTCTCATAGATGATCTCGTCGGCGGCGACGTGGGCGGCGGGGAGGACGATGGCGAGGCCGGCGATGGCGCCGGCGAGGCGGGACGGGTGCATGTGCATCTCTCCGGGTGGGGGGCGGTGTCCTGGCGGCCTGCGCACGCCCCTGGGGGTTGGTTATCCCGTCATTCGCGGGGGGTTGCCCGGGGTTTCATGTTCGGGCGCGCCCGCGGGAGTTCCACAGGGACTTCGGCCCGCCGCGCTATCCTGTCCGGCATCCGTTGGCGGTCCGCGCCCGCCGCGGGACCGCCCGGGAGAACCGCGCATGCAGCCGGTGACGACGACCGAGAGTCTCCCGAACACCGACGCCGGCGACGCACGATCGCCCGCCGAGACATCACCCTCCGCGGGCGGCGGGGCCGCGGGGTTCGTGGAGGTGCGGCCGGACGGCCCGCGGGCCTTCGACGGCGGCACGGGCATCAGCGCGCGACTCGTGAAGCGGCTGGCCAAGCGGATCGGCGGCGTGCTGGTCGTCGCGGGGCTGGTCGTGGGGGCGTGGCTGGCCGAGCTCTACGCCATCCCGATGATCGTGGGCTTCTACGTGTTCTGCGGCGCCATCGATGTCGGCCGCCACCGGCCGCTGACCTATGCCGTCGTCGACAGCTACTTCTTCGGCAAGGGCGTGCTGACCTGGTTGCTCTCGCCCTTCAACCTGCTGATGGACGTGCTGAGCCTGCCCTACCGCAACAAGGGCATCTATCGATTCGAGGACCTGCCCGAGCTGCACCGCCGCGAGCTGACCGAGCTGCTGGACGCGGCCCGGGGCAGCGATCTCATCGAGCAGCTCCGGGACAAGATCCGCGACGACCGCAGCATGCTCTTCTTCCGCTGGTACGGCAGGGAGCTGCCCGCGACGGTCGACGTGCCGGCCTTCTGCAAGGAGTACGAGACCATCCGCACGGTGGGCGTCTCGATCTTCAACAAGCGCAAGAGCACGTCGTGGCACTTCGGCCCGCTGCGGGCGACCTTCCGCGTGCTGTACAACCTGCGGCCCACGCCCGACAACGCGGCCTTCATCCAGGTGGGCGATCGCGTGCACTACTGGAACAACGAGCCGCTGTTCATCTTCGACGACACGCTGATGCACCAGTCGGTCAACGAGAGCGACCACGTGCGGTACTGCATGTTCATCGATATCGTGCGGCCCAACAAGATCAAGCCGGTCATGGATGCCATCGTCGCGGTGCTGCAGGTGCTGCTGATCCGCATCAACCGAACGTTTTACAAGCGGTGGGTGATGATCAAGTAGCGACGCCATCCCGCTCTCGGCGGCGATAGTCGTCGGTGAGCATGCCGGCGAAGCCCCAGTCGGCTTCGGCGATCTCCTGGATGACGATGTGCGTCTGCTCGGGCTTCTTGCCGAGCGTGTCGACGAGCGAACGGGTGATGTCCTCGACGAGCCGCTGCTTCTGGGTGCGGGTGGCGCCGGCGGTGATCTGCACGTTGACGTAGGGCATCGCTGTCTCCAGGGGCTCGGCCGATCCGACGCCACCGGCGCGGCCGGTGTTCGCGGTGCGCACGAAAAAGGGCACGCCGTGCGTGCCCGTGGGTGCCGGCGCGGTCGGTTGGTTACGGGCAGCCGGCGCTAAAGGCGGTCTGGAAGGCCAGGAAGTCGAAGATGGTCAGCTCGCCGTCGCCGTCGAAGTCGGCCTCGCAGCCCACGCTGACCGACAGCAGGTCGTGGGTGCTGTTGCCGCTGGGGGCGATGCAGCCGCGGCGGGCGGTGTCGCTGGCCCGCAGGCGGAGGGTGTAGGCGCACCGCTGGAGGCTGCGGGTGTCCCAGTTGGCGATCAGGCCGCCCGCGGGGATGTTGCCGCTGCCCGTGGCGATGGTGTTCCAGCGTCGGCTGCCGCCGCCGGTGTACTCGAGCACCCAGCCGCCGATGTTCTTGTCGAAGATCTCGCCGCGGACCGGCACGACGCCGCCGACCCACTCGCACGGCTCGATGTTGGTGACGACCGCGATCGGCGGGGTGTTGTCGACCTCGTAGACCACGGAGACGTCGGCGGTGTCGCCGCAGGGGTTCTCGGTGCGGATGCGGACCTCGTACTTGGCGTCGGCCAGCGACCGGGTGTCCCAGAACGCGAAGGGCTCGTTGATCACCCCGCCGAAGTAGACGGGACTGTCGGGATCCACGGGCACGAATCCGCCGCCCGAGCCGGCGGGCCGGTAGCCCACCGTGTACTGGCCGCCGCAGTCCTGCGAGATGGTGCCGTCGAAGCAGGTGTTGCCGCCGACGATGGTGCCGTCCACGGGCGTGCGGAGCGAGGCGGGCGCCACGCTGGCATCGATGCGCACCTCGAGGGCCGCGGTCGTCACCAGGCCGACCTCGTTGATGGCCTCGACCTCGAGGATGTACTCGCCCGAGAGGCCGCGGGTGTCCCAGGTCGTCAGCGTGAAGGGGGAGCAGAGCTCGATGGTGCCCGTCGAGATGATGGTCCAGCCCGTGCCGTCGGCATCCCGCGAGCGGCGGGCGCGGACGGTCCAGGACAGGTCGCTCTCATCGTCGCAGACGACGACCTCGATGGGCGTCACGAAGCTGGGGCACACGCACGACTCGGGCGCGGGGCTCGTGATGCGGACCTCGGGCGGCGTGGTGTCGATCACCGGGGCGGCGATGTTGATGGTCGTGCGGAAGCCGTTCTCCAGGACGATCGTGAAGCGGCCGCCGGTGGGATCGAACTGGGTCGCGTCGGTTTCGGGGCCGAAGAACCGCGACGAACTGCCTCGAAAGACCGGCGCGAACGCGAAGCTGTAGTCCAGGTCGTCGCCGTCGCCCGAGCGGCCGCACAGCGTGGGGCCGACATCGCCGAGACAGCTCACGCAGTAGTCCACGTCGGTGGCGAAGCCGGCGAAGCCCTCGTGGATGACGCGGACGATGCCGAAGGCCGACGTACCGCCGACGTCGCGGATTCGGGGGCTGAACGACAGCGTGCCGTCGGCGTGGCGGACGACGCGGTTCTGGACGTTGCCCGTGACGACGCGGCCCGAGCCATCGGGGATGCTGAAGGGGATGCCGCCGTCGCTCACCACCACGCCCGGGCGGCCCACCGACCCCGAGAGCGGCACGACCCCGCCCGGCGGGAGCGGGACGGCCTCGACGCTGGCGGCGAATACCGACAGCGCCGCCAGCGCGGTGCAGGCGGCAAGGCGAACGCGGCGGACGGACTGGACGGTGCGGTGGATCATCGGGAGCTCCTCTCTTCGACGCCCGGACACGCGGGTGGGCGCCTCGCTGCTCCCACAGCGCCGCCCGGGCCGGCGACTCACGCAAATCCCCACGCACGCCGTCGATTTCGGGCCTTCGCCGGCGTCGCGAGCCGCGACCGTGAGCGATCCGCCTGGGGTGCGCTCCGG